>JBAPOI010001018.1:0-48904 GCA_049279555.1 Candidatus Sulfotelmatobacter sp. | reverse complement strand
GGATATCACAGCTTCGAGGGCGCCAACCAAACCTATGGGGTGATGGATTTCGACACGACCAGCCTCTTCGGGCCCACAATTTTCGACACATCCATCTCAGCCCACGAGGTGGGAGAGTGGATGGACGATCCCTTCGGGGACAATCCAGTGCCACCTTGGGGACATATCGGGCAGCAACCCGGTTGCCAGGGTAACCTCGAGGTCGGAGATCCACTCACCGGCACGAATTTCCCCACGGTGACTATGCCCAACGGCTACACCTACCATCTGCAGGAATTGGTGTTCTTCTCCTGGTTCTATGGAGCGCCTTCTTTTGCGGTCAATGGTTGGTTCTCAGACAATAACACCTTCACCTCCGATGCAGGGGCGCCCTGCATGTGAGCTAACGAAACTCAGGGGCGGGCAGCCATCAGTGAGTCGGCTTAACCCGCCCTTTTTATTTGACCGGATTACGCTTTCTCGGCCAAGGCGCGAAAGATCTCGGAAAGTATTGCGTTCTCTTCCCCAGAGTGATTCTTCCCGCCTACATCTACGACTATGACGCCCGTAAATTTTGCCGCGTGAATATTCCCGCCCCGGATTCCCCTGCTCCGCTAGACTCATGCTGGAGCAGGGCTGATCCCGATTTCCATGGCTGAGTCATTGGCAGAGTTTTTTCTGGCGAACTTTGGCGCGCATGGCGACGAGCGCGCCTATGGCCGCCGTCGTGGCTATCGCATGGAGTGGCGATCGTACGCCGAGGTGCGCGATACAGCGCTTTCTTTCGCTCGCGAGTTGCAGACCCGCAACATCGGCAAGAGCGATCGAGTCATGCTGTGGGGAGAAAACTCCGCAGAATGGGTCGCAGCATTTTTCGGCTGCGCGGTCACGGGTGCAGTGGTTGTCCCAATAGATAGTGGCGCATCCGCTGATTTCGCAACGCGGGTCTTCCAGCACGTTGACGCAAAGCTGCTGGTCTGCTCAGGGAAACACGCCGGACTTTCCAGCCCCGCACAGCTCGGATCGTCCACCATCATTCTTGAAGATCTGATGCAGACGTTGCACCATCATTCGATTGCTCCAGTCCCCAACGTGGCGATCGGTCGCGATGACATCCTGCAGATTGTTTTCACCTCAGGCACCACGGCTGAACCCAAGGGCGTCGTGCTCACGCACGGAAATGTACTGGCGAATCTCACCCCTCTGGAAACTGAGATGAAGAAGTATTTGAAGTATGAGCGCTGGGTGCATCCGGTGAGGTTTCTGAACCTGCTGCCCCTGAGCCACGTCTTCGGACAATTCCTGGGAATGTTTTTGCCGCCGCTGCTGGGCGGGACGGTGATTTTTCAGGAAGAGTTGAAGCCGTCAGAAATATTCAGCACGATCAAACGCGATCGAGTATCGGTGCTGGTGAGTGTGCCGCGAGTCCTGCAATCGCTCAAGCAGAAGATCGAACGCGATCTCGAAGATGACGGCCGTCTTGAGAATTTTCGGCGACGATTTCGCGCCGCAGAGGGACGGCATTTCCTCCGCCGTTGGTGGACCTTTCGTTCGATCCGCCGCCAGTTTGGTTGGAAGTTCTGGGCGTTTATCTCCGGAGGCGCGGCGCTCGACAGCGAGACCGAGGAATTTTGGGGCCGGCTCGGCTATGCGGCGATTCAAGGATATGGACTGACCGAGACGACGTCTCTGATTAGTGTGAACCATCCCTTCAAGTTAGGGAAACACTCGATTGGGAAAGTGCTGCCAGGGCGCGAAATAAAGCTGGCTGAAGACGGCGAGATTCTGGTCCGCGGTGGAGGCGTGGCGGCTGGCTATTGGGAGGCTGGCGACCTGCCAAGAGTTGCGAAACTTACTAATGAGAACGAAGGCTGGTACGGCACGGGAGACGTAGGCGCGCTCGATGAAGCCGGGAACCTTTATTTCAAGGGACGCAAGAAGGAAGTAATCGTCACGCCGGGTGGGCTAAATATTTATCCCGAGGACCTAGAGGCTGCGTTGCGGCAGCAGCCCGGAATAAGAGATTGTGCGGTGGTTGGGATTGAGCGCGGAGGAAATGCGGAACCCTGCGCGGTAATGATACTTCGCGACGGCGCCAATGCAAGCGAGGCAGTCGAGGGCGCGAACCAGTCGCTCGCAGAGTTCCAGCGTATGCGGATGTGGGTGCCGTGGCCACAAGAAGATTTTCCACGCACCTCCACACAAAAGCCGCGGCGGAACTTGATCACTGAATTCGCAGCCCAGCAGCTTCAGCAAGCTGGCAATTACGATGTAGGAAATGAGAGTACCGTAGCCGAGTTGATCGCGCGCATCACTGGGCGAGGAGCGAGCGGTCTCGATTCGTCGGCAAGTCTCGATTCGAATTTCGGACTTAGCTCATTAGATCGTGTCGAATTGATGAGCGCACTGGAAGACCGGTATCAGGTTGATCTCAGTGAAGCATCCCTGAGCGCCGCACGCACCTTAGGCGATGTGGAGAAGATGTTGCGTGGCAACACCGGGCAGCGCCGGCGGCGGTATCACTATCCAAGTTGGGTCTTGCGGTGGCCAACGACTTGGGTGCGATGCTTTGCGCACTATCTTTTAATGCGGCCGGCCATGATGCTGCTGGGCTGGCCTCGTATTCAAGGCCGCGAGAATCTGCGGGGATGGAATGATCCTCTGCTGGTCGTCTGCAATCATATCTCTGACATGGATGTGGGGTTTGTACAGACCGCATTACCGACGCGACTGCGCCACCGGATTGCAACCGCAACAGGGGGTGAAGCATTCGAAGCGTTGCGAACGCCAGCTCCGGGAACAGGATTCTTTCGAAGAGTTTATGATCGCGCGCAATGGATACTCGGCGTTTCGCTTCTGAACTTGTTTCCGCTACCGCGCGAGGCCAGCTTCCGGCAGAGTTTCGCTTACGCAGGTCAGGCTGTCGATCTCGGATACAGTGTGCTGGTTTTTCCTGAAGGACGACATACCGTAGACGGAAAGATGAATCCGTTTCGCGCGGGAATTGGGCTCTTGGCTAAAAATTTAGACATTCCCGTTTTGCCGATGAAGATTGTTGGATTGTATGAAGTGAAGCAGGCCGGCAGAAAGTTCGCGGGCCCCTGGAAAATCTCCGTACGGATTGGGAAGCCGATAAAGTTTGCGGTGGGCGCCGCACCGCAAGAGATTACATGCGAGTTGCAACATGCCGTAGAAGTTATGTGAGACAGCGGTTCGTGGCTAGCAACGAGGGTGAGTGATTCGTTTAGCAGTGCGAGTCCACCGGATAACAACCTGTGCAAAAAAGAAAAAGCGCCGGAACCCGTTGCCTGGATTCCGGCGCCTGATTGCCATTCACGCGGCCCAGTTTCTAACGGGCCACGCGATATTACTTACTGAATCGTAACCTTCACCCTCGCCGACGGAATTCCATTGGCGATGACGACGAGTGCCGTGACACCCGTTTCAGCCGCTGCCGGAACGTCGAACGTCGTGGATACGGTTGTTGCGCCAGTCGCGATGCCCATGGTGCTGTGGTCATGCGTGCGGGCATAGAAAACGTGCTTGGTGGCTTGGTTCGTCAACTGCACGATCGGGTAGTTCGTAGCCATTTGACCATCGTCTCCGTAAGCCGTGCCGGCGGACAGGCCGTTGAGCTGGGTGCCCGACACCACATAGGAACTGCCGCGCGTCAGAGTCTTGGGAACCGATGTGACGGTAGGCGCCCAGCTTGCGTTGGGTGTGCCCTTGGACTCATAAAGCTCGAGATCCTTGGTCGAACCATCGGCTGAATCCCACAGAATCTGGCCGTTGGGAAGGAGCAACTGGCGCGCCTGCCAGGACTGCAGCTTGGTACCCGACGTGGTAGATGAAACCGCAGTGTACGTGTTTCCGGGATAGCTGAATTCGTAGAAGGTGCCGGTGCCGTTGAAGACTCCGGGGCTGGTGTAGACGAGGATGTTGCCATCGGGAAGGATGGAAGCATTGCCGTCTGCGATGTCGTCAGAGTTGGGGAAGTCCGGCCCCTTGGCCCACGTGCCGGTCGTGCTGCTGTAGATGGATGTGTGGACAGTCGCTCCGAAGGCCACCACGCTGCCGTCAGGACGCTGCATGAGAGGCCCCATCTCCGGGACAATTCCGAGCCCGCCACTGTTCGGCAAGGCTTGGAGCGTGCTGCCCGCGCTTGACCAGGCGTTGGACGTGGGATTGAAGATCTCAGAATTCGTTCCGTCTTCGCAATCGACCGTCAACACGTTACCGTCGGGCAAAAGTGCGAAGCCTTCTTCCGAGAAACCATCGGCCTTGCCGGTGCCTATTGACGTCCACGTCAAGGTCGTAGCGTTAAACTCGACCTGCAATTTCGCGGGTTGTCCTCCCTGACCCATCATGAAGGTTCCGTCGGGCAGAATAACTGCTGGCGAGTCGCCGATCGTATGCCATCCCGTGGGAGGATTTACCGGAGTCCACACATTGGTAGTGGGATCGTAAATACTGCCCAGGTTGGTTTCGTCCTGCTGAAGGTTGTTGTACTCTCCGCCCTCCACCAACACCCGGCCGTCAGCCATCACGGCGGAGGCGAAGTAGAGCGGTGCGTACCCCGATTGCATCGAGGCGAGAGCAGACCAGGTCCCATTCACATAGCTTCCGGTGATGTCAGGGGTAAGACGCCACCATTTGCCGCTGTTGTATTGATGGACCATTACCGTCCCGTCCGTGAGCAACAGCGCCGTATCGGGGAGGAACGTCGGTGGATTCTTGAGCTTCAGCCACTTCGAAGTAATGGGTGCCTGTGCGCTGGCCAAAGCGGAAGATGCCAGTAGGGTAAGCGCGATTGCGAATATACGGAGGAGCTTCATGTTTGTCCCTTTCGTGTCCTGAATCTTTTGGTCGTTCAGTCTTGCAAGGTGAGTTCTGATGCGGTGTTTCCACAGTGCAACGCCGCGACGGAGTTGATTTGAGCTTCGGCCTTGGAATCTCAAGCCGCAGGATTATAACCTGCTTAGGAAGTTTTCGATCCATTTCTTAGAGAGATTTGACAAACTATTTTTCGCTGCGTGGGAAACGTATGCAACATCTTGCACACAACTGCGCGTGGCTGGAGACAAAATGCTCAAGCTTCATTCCTAAGCCGAGGAATCGGACTCCAGAAGTGGCCCGGCATTACTCTTCGTCCATGTTGCCTTCATCCGCATGCGGGTTCACTTCGAGCTGTACCTCCGGCAGCTTAGCGTTGCGAAGTGAATGATTGAGCGCTGGGAGATCAGTGGTCTTGATCGCGTGCCAACGGTCTATAACACTCACTGCATCATGCTCGGCAGACGCCATGGCAGCCAACTGAGAAGTGGTAGGTTCGGCATCGGCTTGCCACACTTGACCGTATAACGTGTAGAGCTGGCCAGTTATACGCGTGAGTGTTACTTCGTCGGAGACCGGCGCGAGGAAACCGGGTGCCACTCCAAGAACGGCGTTGAGTCTGTTCTGAAAAGCCTGCACGGAATCATGCGCCGAGCCGCGGGCTTGTTCGCTGAGTTTCTGTAACGAGTCGCGAAGCGATCCCGCTTGCAATGCCGATTGAGAAGCCTCGCGGAGTAACGAAGCCAGGCGGGTTTCAACCTGGAATTTCCTTTCGAGCGCAGATGTCGAGATTGTCACACGAGGATCCATCTTGACGATAAACGGCGCGGTATAGCTTTTTCCACTGACGGTGAGACGCGCGGTATAAGGACCGGGCAAAGCGGTGGGACCGAGTGGGTAACGTGGCGTATCCGCGGGAATGGCCGCGATGGGATATTGATGCCGCGTGGCATCGGGCGCGGGATAGTGCAGATCCCAAACCCAACGGTGCATGCCCGGGGAAGATGGCAACGCACGGAAATTACGCAGCCAATAAAGAGGGATCAGCTGCTTCTTCAGATCTGCTTCAGTAACGTCGGGCTTGTCCGCGCTGGAAAATCGGCGAACCAGTTGACCGTGAGCGTCCAGGATTTCAAGGGTCACGGCATCTGAAGCGTCTTTCGCAAGATAATAATCGATGATCGCTCCGTCGGGTGGATTCGCGGCGACGGGCTCGTCAGGCGGCAACGGCGTGTCGCTATTCGTGTCGCGCTGAATGCGGTAGGCAGGCGCTGGCCCGAAAAGACGGGCCTCGCTGACAGCAGGTGAGGCCTCTACTTCGCGCAAGGGCGAAATGTCGTCGAGAATCCAGAACGAGCGGCCGTGCGTCGCCACGATGAGGTCGTCGTCGTGAATCCAGAGATCGCGCATGGAAGTGCGCGGCAGATTCAGTTGCAGCGATTGCCAGTGATCGCCGTCATCGAAAGAAACCCAGACTGAATTCTCTGTGCCAGCAAACAAAAGGCCTTTGCGCACTGGATCTTCGCGCACTGTGTCTACGGGTCCGATGTCAGGAAGGCCGGCAGTGGTCAGCTTCCACGTTTTCCCGCCGTCGTGGGTACGATAAAGAAAAGGTCGCTCGTCGTTGATACGGAAGCGGCTCACGGAAACATAGGCGGTGTCGTCATCGAAATGTGATGCGCTGATTTGCGTGATTTTGCTCCAGGAGGTGAGTTCCGGCGGAGTGATGTTGTTCCAGTTTTTTCCGCCATCTCGCGTAATCCAGATCAGGCCATCGTCCGTGCCAGCCCAAAGCGTATCAATGCTCTTGAATGACGGAGCCAGAGCGTAAATGACTCCTCGTTGTTTTTCGGCGCCTTTCAGGATCAGTTTCCCTACGCTGGCTGGAACTTCTGGATTCTCGCGCGTGAGATCTGAGCTGATGGTCTGCCACGAATTCCCGCCGTCGTTGGTTTTGAAAAGGACATTGCTGGCGTAGTAAAGGACATGCGGATCAAGCGGCGAGAACATCATCGGCTCGGTGCGATCGGTACGATATTTCGAACTGCGCAGCGGAATTGGAGTGATGTTCTGCACTTCGCCGGTCGACCAATGAAACTTTGAAACCTCGTTTCTGCCAGCACCGTAAATTACATCGGGATCGAGTGGATCAGGCGCGATGTAGCCGTACTCGATGACGCCGACGGGATGCCAGTCTCGGAAGGTGATGGCGCCGTCGTTGCCGCGGCTTGAGATGCAGACGGAACCACTCTCCTGCTGGCCTCCGCAAACGCGATACGGAAAAGTTGGAGTATCGATGGCGTGGTAAAGCTGCGCCGTGGGCTGGTTGTACCACGAACTCCAGGAGGCTCCGCCATTGACGGTTACAATCGCGCCCTGGTCGCTAACGAGAAGAATAATGTTTGGGTCGTTCGGGTTGATCCAAAGATTCTGGTAGTCGTCGCCGCCGGGTGCGCCGCGAAAGCCGGACCAGGTTTTCCCACCATCCTCAGATCGCATGGTTACAGTGCTGGCGCAATAAACTACATCTGCGTTCTTGGCATCGACCCGCGGGACGGCGAGATCGCCTCCACCAATGCGGCCCGAGGGGCGCGGATCATCGGTTGGTTTGGTCCAGCTTTCTCCGGCGTCGTCAGATCGGTAAAAGGCGAGCGGTCCAGAAGCAATCGCGACCGTCGCATAGATGCGCCGGGGATTACTGGGAGCGATTGCGACGTAGATTTGCGAGAGATCTTTGGGGAGACCGTTGGTGAGAGGATGCCAGGTATTTCCTCCGTCCGTGGACTTGAACAATCCGCCGCCGGTTCCGTTGACCTCGTTGCCGTCCTCCCATGGGCCCACGCGTGCTTCCCACATGGAGGCGTAAATTACGTCGGGGTTCGAGGGATCGATCTCTACGTCGGAGGCTCCAGTGTTTTCATCTTTGTAAATTGACTTTTGCCACGTCTGGCCGCCGTCGGTAGAACGAAAAAGGCCACGCTCTTCATTGGGACCGTAAGGATGGCCGAGAACGGCCGCAAACACTCGATTCGGATCGCGGGGATCGATGGCCAGAGCGGGGATCTGAAAACCATCGCGCAAGCTGAGGTGTGTCCAGGTCTTTCCAGAATCCGACGATTTGTAAATCCCGTTGCCCACGGAGAGGTCGGGGCGATGCAAGCCTTCGCCGCTGCCAACATAAATAATGTTGGGATTCGAAGGAGCTACGGCGATGGCGCCAATCGATTGTGTGGACTCGTGATCAAAAATCGACGTCCAGGTGCGACCGTAGTCATCCGACTTCCACACGCCCCCGTTGACCTGGCCCATATAAAAAACATTCGGCTGGCTTGGCACGCCAGTGGCGGCGCGGGTGCGGCCGCCGCGAAACGGGCCAATCATTCTCCAATGCAACTCTTGATATGTATTTTCTGGAATTTGTTGGGTGGCGCCGAATGCGGCAAAGAGGAAAACAGTAGAGCAAACGAGCAGGCATTCGACTACTCTAGATCTGATCAATGGGCCCCCTGAAACGCCGTAAGACCAAACTTAAAGAGAATAAACTAAAAAGCGCAGTCATGGGGACGGTGACTTTGGAACTGCTCCCCCGTGTCGGATTCCAAATGTGAAACGCATATTCACGGTGAACCCACCTATGACATCGCCAAAACAATTCCATTGCGTTTTGTTTCGGGAATCGTCCTGCATATACCGTTTCAGAAATACTCGTGCATTTTTCTCTTTCGTAGCACGGGCCTGCGTCATAGTTGCGCTCGCCCCCCTTGCCCTCGGGCAAAAAACGCCAGCCGGGGAAGGCACTCGATCGGGCGGGCAAGGGCTTGCGCCGATCCTAACCTACATATCCGCCAGCTGGGACACGCTCACGCGCTCGATGACCGAGTGTCAAAGTGTGGTTGATCCAAAGGTGAGCGTGGCTGCGGTTGTGTATTTACCGGCGGGTATGGCTGAACCCGTTGCCCTGCAAAAACTATCGAGTGATTGCAAAGTAGAGATCAGGCATCTCCCTGTAGAAATTCACCGCCTGGGTGAAATCGACACAAATAAACTTCAACCTCCGGGATTGCTCTACCTCGAAAACAAATATGTAGTTCCCGGCGGACGCTTTAACGAAATGTATGGCTGGGATAGCTATTTCATCATTCGTGGCTTGCTGCTCGCCGGGCGGGTGGAGCTGGCACGAGGGATGGTCGATAATTTTTTCTTTGAAGTTGAGCACTATGGTGCCATGCTCAACGCCAACCGCACTTACTACTTGACGCGTTCCCAGCCACCTTTCCTGAGTTCGATGTTCGTGGAAGTGTACTACGCGCTGCAGAAATCAGGACATGCGGATCCCGCGTGGCTGGCAAAGGCCTACGCCGATCTTGAGAAAGATTACGAGACGTGGAACCGCGATCCGCATTTGGCCGGCGACACTGGCTTGTCGCGTTACTACGATTTTGGCGAGGGACCGCCGCAGGAAGCGCTGCAGGATGAAACGGGATTTCATAAGAAAGTCGCGACCTATTTCTTCTTTCATTCGCGACAGGCTGACAATTACATCGTGGAAAACACGGATAGCCCTACTGCCGCCCCTGCCTACACCCTCCAGGTTTGCGATACCACACCGCCGGCCGCAGGTGAGCAGTGCGAAAAGCGGCGGGAATTCAAACTGAGTGCTGACTATTACAAAGGCGACCGGTCTATGCGGGAATCAGGCTTCGACGTAAGTTTCCGCTTCGGGCCATTTGGCGCGGCCACGCATCACTATGCTCCGGTGTGTCTGAACAGTCTACTTTATAAAACGGAAAAGGATCTGGAGCAGATCAGCCGTTGGCGCGGCCATGCGGTTGATGCGGAAAAATGGAACAAACGGGCGCAAGAACGCAAGGATCGGATTACCCGCTATCTTTGGGATGACAAGTCCGGATTTTTCCTCGATTTAAATTTGCAGACGGACCAGAAATCGGCTTATCGATATGTGACGACGTTCTATCCCCTGTGGGCCGGTTTGGCTACTCCGGAACAGGCGAAGGCTGTGGCCAAGAATGTTTCGGCGTTTGAAAGGCCCGGCGGTTTGGCGATGAGTGGGGAGGACACCGGCGCGCAATGGGATCTTCCCTATGGCTGGGGAAACATTCAAATGCTCGCAGTAAATGGGTTGCGCCGTTACGGCTTCAATGCCGATGCAGATCGAATTTCGTATGAGTTCTTGTCGACAGTGGCGGAAAACTTTCGCCGCGATGGAAACATTCGGGAAAAATATAATGTGGTCACTCGATCTTCCGAAGCTCGTGTGGAACTTGGCTATCTAATGAATGTCGTCGGCTTCGGCTGGACGAATGCGGCGTTCTTGGAATTACTTCGGGGCTTGCCAAAAGCGACGGTGGAAAAACTGGAGAAAGAGCAGGAAAAACCGCTGCAACCAGTCACGACTAAGAACTCGATCCTCGCGGCTAGGCAATCTCGGCTAGGCTTTGCCTTAACCCGCCCGCATTCGGGGCAGGAGTTGCTCCGGACTGACTGGCTACCCACGCACCCACGCGATTTGCAGTCTCATTGATTTCCGCGAGTGCCGTCCCGCGGAGATATCCGTGCACCAAGGCAGCGGTAAACGCGTCGCCGGCACCGACCGTATCCGCGACCTTCACGTTGAAGCCGGTATGTTCACTGCATTCCTCAGCGGAGACGAGCAGGCTGCCACTGTTTCCCCGCGTCACGCAAACCAATTTTAAATCGTATAAAGAAAGCAAATGCCGGGCCGAGTCCTCGTCGCGACGGTGATCGAACTCAAATAGCTGCATGATTCGTGGCAGCTCATCCTGGTTCAGCTTGATCACGTGCGACAGCTTCATCGATTTGGAAAGGATTTGTTTTGAATAAAAGTTCTGCCTGAGGTTGACGTCGAAAACTCGCAGAACATTTGGCTCCATAGCCAGCACAAAGGCAAGAATGGTAGAGCGACTGCGCTCCGAGCGCTGGCCCAGCGATCCGAAGCACACGGCATCCGCTTGCTGCGCCAGCTTCTGCCATTGCGGCGTCCAATCGAGAAAATCCCAAGCGACCGACTGCGAGATTTTAAAGCGCGGCTGGCCGGCAGTGTCCACTTCGACCTTCACGGTTCCGGTGGGATGATCTTCATCGCGCTGAATGAATTCGGTTGAAAGACCGAGTTCGCCGAGGCGGCGAATGGCTTCCTCACCCAGAGCATCCTGGCCTAAACGGCTGGCTGGAATTCCTTGATCTCCGAGTAATGAGGTGATGTACGCAAAGTTCGCGGGCGCGCCGCCGAGTTGCTTTCCAGCCGGAAAAAGATCCCAAAGCAATTCGCCCAAGCCAATCACCATGTATCTCTTGCCTAGCACAGACTTCGCCCCACTGCAGCCGGTTGCGCGAAACAAAAAACAGGCAGAGAATCGAGGGACACGTACGAAGATCGAGACATAAAAGTCCTGCAACAGTACGCAACAATCACACCGCGATGATCCGTTTCCCGATGATCCATTCCGCTTATTCGAAGAGCTTCATAAAGCCGTTGCTGCTACTTCTGGCGCTGGCCTCACAGAATAGCGTAAATCTGCCATTCGGAGCGTGGAAGCGTGTTTCCGAGACTCCAGTCATCTCGCCGCAGGGCAATGGATGGGAATCAGCCGGCACCTTTAATCCTTCTGTGATTCTCCACGATGGCAAGATTGTGATGCTCTATCGAGCTCAGGATAAAAGCGGCACATCTCGCCTAGGGTACGCCGAGAGTGCGGACGGAACCCACTTTACGCGCCGGAGCGAGCCGGTATTTTCGCCGGAGAAAGATTACGAAAAAGATGGAGGCGTGGAGGACCCGCGCCTGGTCCAGTTCGGCGATACGTACTATCTGACCTACACTGGATATAACAAGAAAGATGCACAGCTTTGTTTAGCAACTTCGAAGGATCTCATCCACTGGGACCGGCAAGGCGTAATTCTTCCTGCCTACAAGGGACGCTGGAATGTTCGCTGGACGAAGTCGGGGGCGATTGTGCCGGAGAAAATTGCCGGCAAGTACTGGATGTATTTTCTGGGAACAGCCGCAGATAACAATGACCAGATGGGGCTGGCCTCTTCGTCCGATCTCTTGCATTGGACGGAGACAACCGATGCTCCGGTTTTACCGGTGCGTGCGGGAAAATTCGATTCTCGCGTGGCCGAGCCGGGGCCTGTGCCAATCGTCACATCGCAGGGAATCGTGCTGATTTACAACGGTGCGGACGACAAACTCGTGTATCGCACCGGCGTAGCAGTATTCGACCGGAACGACCCCCGCAGAGTAATTTCGCGGACGGATGATCCTGTCTTTTCGCCTGAAAAAGAATGGGAAAAGGTTGGCCAGGTGCCGAATGTGGTGTTTGTGGAAGGTATGCTGCGGCAAGAGAATCAATTTCTGTTTTACTACGGAGGTGCGGATAAGTACATTGGTGTGGCAGAAGCTCCCGCACTCCCTTAGAGAAGTTCGGCCGCCTATTTTTTAGTATGGAGGGTCCGGAATGAAGAAGATGATTTTCTGGATGTTCGTCGGTACTTTTTTGATGGGATCGATCGCTGCCGCTCAAACCGCAACCCATGCCGTGGATGAACAAGGCCATCAATGGTGGCAGCACGCGGTGTTCTACGAGATCTATCCGCGCAGTTTTGCCGACAGCAACAATGACGGGGTCGGCGATCTCAAAGGGATTACGTCAAAGCTGGATTACTTGAAAGATCTCGGCGTTGACGCGATCTGGATCTCTCCTTGCTTCCCTTCCCCGCAAGTCGACTTCGGCTACGACGTTTCCGACTACGAAAATATCGACCCCATGTACGGTACGCTGGCGGATTTCGACACCATGGCGAGTGAAGCCAAAAAGCGTGGCATTCATATCATCCTCGACTTTGTTGTAAATCACAGCTCCGATCAGCATCCGTGGTTCCTGGATTCCAAGTCGTCGCGCACGTCTGCAAAACGCGATTGGTACATCTGGCGGGATGGAAAAGGGCTGGGGCAACCGCCGAATAATTGGGTCTCCACTTTCGGCGGGTCGGCGTGGAAATTCGATCCAACTACGAACCAGTACTACTATCACTACTTCTATGCCGAGCAACCAGACTTGAACTGGCGCAACCCAGCGGTACAGGACGCAATGTTCGATGTGACACGATGGTGGTATAAACGCGGCGTGTCCGGATTCCGGTTGGATGCGGTGGATACGCTGTTTGAAGATCCCAATCTTAAAGACAATCCTATCTCTCGTCCTGGCAAGAACGCGTTCGGTGATCCGATCGAAGAGCACAAGTACAACACGAAGCTGCCCGAGGTGCATGACGTGCTCCGCGGACTGCGCAAGGTGGCGGACGAACACAATGCCGTGCTGATTGGCGAAACATGGACGGCCGATGTCGCAGAGCTGAATCGCTACTACGGCAAGGGCAACAATGAGCTGCAGTTGCCCATGGATTTTCTTTTCACAACAGTGAACAAGCTGTCGCCTGCAGAATTCCGCAAGCAGATTGCCGAAGTGGATGCGGCCTCCGGCTGGCCAACATTTGTGATCAGCAATCACGACATCGTGCGGTCGTACGATCGTTACGGCGACGGCAAGCACAACGACGAGATCGCGAAGCTGATGGCGGCGCTTTACCTTACGCTGCGCGGAACTCCTATCATGTATTACGGCGAAGAGATCGGAATGAAAACGACTCCGCCGACGCGGAAGGAAGATGTGAAAGACCCCATCGGGCGTACGGGATGGCCAAAAGAAAAAGGCCGCGATGGCGAGCGCACTCCGATGCAATGGGACAGCAGCGAAAACGCAGGCTTTTCTAAAGGCAGCCCATGGCTTCCGGTTCCTCCGACGTACAAAACGCACAACGTCGCGGACGAATCGAAAGATCCGGATTCAGTGCTGGAATTCTACAAGCAGGTGCTTAAGCTGCGGCACACAAATCCCGCTCTGTTGGATGGAAAATATTTTGCGCTTAACGAGAGTGATCCGAACGTGCTTTCCTACGCTCGGATTTATAAAGACCAGGGGGTGGTTGTAATGCTGAACATGTCGGGCACGGCGCAGAAGATTCGGCTCGATTTGAAGGGTAACGGTTTCTCCTCAGCAAAGGGTCTCCTGGCTACAGCGAGATCGACCGCCAAGGGCAACGAAATTACTCTCGAACCTTTTGGAGTTTTCATCGGCGAGCTTGCGAAATAAGCTTGAATCAAGGCTGAGCTTCGTTCTGCCCGGCCGTCTCCCAGGACTTGGCGCGGGAGATAGCTTCGTTCCATCGTTGACGGAGCGCGTTCGCGCGAAGCTGTGGCAGCCGCGGTTCAAAGCGGCGTTCGTCCCTTGGCAAATCCGAAATCGTTTGCACTTCCTTCCAGAAGCCGGAGCCTAAGCCGGCTAGAAACGCTGCGCCCAGCGCAGTCGTCTCGGTCATTGCAGGGCGTACAACGGGAACGCCGAGAATGTCCGCTTGAAATTGCATGAGGCTATCGTTGGCAGATGCGCCGCCATCGACGCGCAATTCCTTGAGTGGCGTGCCAGCGTCGGTTTGCACCGCATCCATCAGATCGGCGACCTGGTACGCGATACTCTCCAGCGCAGCCCGTGCGATGTGGCCTGCGGTGCTGCCTCGTGTCAGGCCGAAAATTGCACCGCGAGCGTAGGAATCCCAGTGCGGCGCGCCCAGCCCAACAAACGCGGGAACGAAATAAACACCGCCATTGTCCGGGACGGAATTCGCCAACGCCTCCACTTCCGAAGATGAGTGAATGATCCCCAACCCATCACGCAACCACTGCACAACAGCGCCGCCCACGAAAACGCTGCCCTCAAGCGCATAGTGTGTTTCCTTGCCGATCTTCCACGCCACGGTCGTGAGCAGGCGATGCGTGGAAGCGACGGCACGGTCACCGGTGCTCTGCAACATAAAGCAACCAGTTCCATAAGTATTTTTTGTTAGGCCGGGACTGATGCATCGCTGCCCGAAGAGCGCAGCCTGCTGATCGCCGGCAATACCCGCAATCGGGATGCCGCTAAGACCCGTAACGGCAGTTACTTCTCCATAAACTTCGCTCGATGAGTGGACCGCCGGCATCATCGACAGAGGAATGCCGAAGAGATCGAGAAGATCCTGATCCCATCTTCCGGTGTGAAGACTGAAGAGCATGGTGCGTGATGCATTACTGGCATCCGTGATGTGCAGGCGACCGCCAGTCAGCTTCCAAACCAGCCAGGAATCTACAGTGCCGAAAGCCAGACGGCCGGCGTCAGCGAGTTGACGGGCGTCTGGCACATGTTCAAGAATCCAGGAGATCTTGCTGCCGGAAAAGTACGCGTCGATTAACAAGCCTGTGCGCTGTTGAATAAAAGTCTCGTGGTTCTGCGCCTTGAGCTGCTGGCAAAAAGCGGAGGTACGACGGTCCTGCCAGACGATGGCATTGCAAACGGGTTTGCCGGTCGCACGGTCCCAGACAACCGTGGTCTCGCGCTGGTTGGTAATGCCGATGGCGGCTACATCGCTTGGCTGGGCGCCTGCTTTGGCCAAAGCCTCTCGCGCGACAGCGATCTGCGTCGCTGCGATCTCTTCGGGATCGTGCTCGACCCATCCCGGCTGAGGGAAATTTTGGGTAAACTCGCGCTGAGCCACGGAATGTACGTTGCCGTGATGGTCGAACAACAGAGCTCGGGAGCTCGTCGTGCCCTGATCAAGAGCGAGAACGTAACGCAAGAAACCTCCTGCTTTCTTCCGCTCTCTCGCTAGGAGGGCGGCTGGGAAGCTCGCAGAAATCTTCGTATGCCGTAATCGTATACTGCGGCGCCTACCAGACCTCCCAGCAGCGGCGCAAACACAGGAACCCACCAAACTCTGGGACCGTCCGTCAGCCCGTTATTCTTGAACCCGACCACAGCGGTGAAAAGGCGCGGGCCAAAATCACGCGCCGGATTAATCGCGTAACCATGCATACCTCCGAAGCTCATGCCGATCGCGACGACTACCAATCCGATCATCAGCGGCGCGAGGTTGGCTCCGGGCGGGATATTCAATTCGTCGGTGATAGCCAATACAAGAAGCAGAAGCAAAGCAGTTCCGATGACCTGGTCGAGAAATCCAGCTTGCGGCAACGCGGGAAAAGCAGGAAAGGTTGTAAATACCCCCGCAGTTTTTTCCAGTTGGGGGTCGGTCAGATGGAACGCGGGCAGATAATTTCGATAAACCAGCGCGGCGGCCAGGAACGAGCCTGCCGTCTGCGCAATGGAGTAAGGCAAAACCTTTCCCCAGGGAGAGCCGCGGAACACCGCCAGAGTCAGAGTGACCGCTGGATTCAGATGGCCGCCGGATACCTTCCCAGCAATGTAGATCCCCATCGTCACGGCAAGTCCCCAGCCGAGAGTGATGTTGGTGTAGCCGCCGTGCGCGGTCCCGGCTGAAGCGCCTGAAGGAAACAGAACCACCATCGCGACCACTCCCGTACCAAAGAGCATGAGAACGAAAGTTCCGAGAAACTCGGCGATCAACTCGGCAGCCAGCGTGGGCTTGTTTGTCATCTGGGGCCTTGATTCCTGACTGACTCGGGCGTTTCGAGCCGCGAGTAGTCTAGCAAGCTTCAGCTTTTAGTCCAGCTTCAATTTCCGCAGCGCACTCTCCATGTCGTCCACACATGTGGGGTGCGGTTATCTATCAATGTAGCGTCAAGTACATAATCACCTATTTTTGCTCTTGACAGCTGGAACCCGGCTTGTAAGATAGGAGAATATTTATTCATCATAATGAATAAATATTCATTATGAATAAAGCCCTGCGACAGAGAGCTGTTTTGGAAGCGCTGAGACAGGGGCCGGTTGCCAACCAGGAAGATTTGCAGCGGGCGTTGCGCAAGCGGGGGTTCAAAGTAGGGCAGGCGACGTTGTCGCGAGACATTCACGACCTGAACCTGAGCAAGACTGCAACCGGGTATGCACTGCCTCAAGGTGAGGGTGCTTCGGGCCTGGCGTTGCCTCCGGTGCAGCGGCTGGTTCGCGAGTTCGTGTTAGATGTACGCCTAGCACAAAACCTGCTGGTGGTGAAGACAATCATCGGCAGCGCTCAACCGGTGGCAGCGGCGCTGGATGAACAGGAATGGGAGGGCGTGTTGGGAACGCTTGGCGGTGACGACACAATCCTGATCGTTTGTCCCGACAAGGAAGCTGCCCGGAAGGTCGCGGTCCGGATCGAGGAGATGCTCGGCTAATGTCGGCGAAGCTTAAGAGCGCGGTGCTCGGGGCCACCGGATATTCCGGACTGGAACTGACGCGTATTCTCGAGCGCCACCCCCGGTTGTCGAAACCCCTACTGATGCGGCGTGAGAGCAACAGTGACGGCGCAAACGATTTGGCAGAAGTGTTTCCGGAATTGTCCGGTAACGGCGGTTATCCGCTGCAACCGCTCTCATGGTTGAAACTGAAGCGCCAGGGGGTAGAGCTGCTTTTCCTGGCTACGCCGCATGAAGCATCGCGGTCGCTGGTGCCTGAGGCAATCGCGCAAGGATTGCGGGTGATCGATCTGAGCGGCGCGTGGCGACTGAAGCAGGAACAGCATCGTGCAATCTACTCGTTTCAGGATGCCAATGAAGCTACCGCCGCGGAACTGACGGCGATGGCAGTGTATGGCTTGCCGGAGTTAAACGCGGATCGCATCGCGGTGGCGCAACTGGTGGCGAATCCGGGGTGCTACGCGACTTCGGTCATTCTGGCTCTCATGCCGTTGCTAAAGGCAGGCCTCATCGACCGGGAGCGCGGAATTATCTCCGACTCGAAATCTGGAGTTTCGGGCGCGGGCAAAGCGCCCACTTCGCGCACGCATTTTGTTTCGGTGTCCGACAATTTTTCCGCTTACTCGGTTTTCAATCACCGGCATCTGGGAGAGATGGTGGAACAGTTGAATCTGGACGACGCGGATTTGACGTTCACGCCGCATCTGCTGCCGATTCCGCGCGGAATTCTCTCGACCATTTATGTGCACCTGAACCGGGCAATGAAACCAACAGAAGTGGAATCCTGTCTGCGCAATTTTTATTCGGGCAAGCATTGGGTAAGAGTGTTTACGACGCCAAAGCTGCCCGAGGTGCAATTTTCGCTGCACACCAACTACTGCGATCTTGGTTTCTGCCTGGCGAACGATGGTCAACGACTGATCTTGGTTTCGTGCGTGGATAACCTGCTGAAGGGCGCGGCTGGGCAGGCGGTGCAGAACATGAACCTCATGTATGGGTGGGGAGAGCGGGAGGGCCTGCAATGACCATCGTGGTGAAAATCGGCGGTTCGGCGATTGAAGATGCTTCGACGTTGCGCAAGTGCGCGCGGTCGATTGCGGAACTGGCGCAGGATGGTCACCGCGTAGCCGTGGTGCATGGCGGCGGCAGCGCACTCACGAAGATGCTTGAGCGATTGGGAAAGAAGAGCGAGTTTGTTAACGGGTTGCGCGTCACCGATGCGGAAACTCGAGACGTGGCCCTGATGGTTTTGGGCGGGATCATTAATAAGAAATTGGTGGCGGCCATTCAGTCCGCAGGCATGCCAGCCATTGGATTTTGTGGCGGTGATGGCATGACGTTCCGAGCACGCAGAAAATTCGTCCATGGTCGTGACCTGGGATTTGTCGGCGAGATTTGTTTTGCAGAACCGTGCTGGATCGAAGCGCTGTGGCAGCAGGGAGGAATTCCGGTGCTGGCTTCGCTAGCTTTGGGCGCCGACGGCGAATACTACAACGTGAACGCCGACGAAATGGCGGCGGCGTGCGCCGCGGCCTGCCACGCCAACACCCTCATCTTTCTTACCGACGTTCCCGGAGTAAGAGATGCCGCGGGCAGCGTAATGCCGTGGCTGAGCACGAAGCAGGCGGCTGAGTTAGCGGCTGGTTCGGTAATCAGCGGCGGCATGTTGCCCAAGCTGCAAGCTTGCGGGCAGGCGCTGAAGCAAGGGGTGGGCCGAGTAAGAATTTTGCCGGCAACCGAAGCCGAAGTATTGCCGCAGTTCTACATGACCAAATTGTCGTGCGGCACGGAGGTGACGCATTCATGAGGCAATCGACTGCTGCACGTTACAAATCACAACCCGCAGGCGCGCACACGCAGAAGGAGTCAACATTGAATAGTCATGTGCAAGGCAGAATCGCAGCGGCTCCCGAAAGAGTTCCCCAGGCATTTTGGTGTCCCGATCTCGTCTCTACTCGCGATCTCGGCCCGGCTGGCGTCGATGCCGTATTGAACCTTGCAGGAGTGATGAAATCGCATCCTGCAGATTTTCGTCGGGCGCTCATCGGCCGCCAGATGGTCATGTTTTTCGAAAAGCCATCCTTGCGAACGCGATTAACCTTTGAGGCTGGGATGGCAAGCCTGGGCGGCACGGCGATGTTCGTCGACCAGACGCACGAGCGAATCGATGCTCGCGAGACGTTGAGCGATGTGGCGCACAACCTCGAGCGTTGGGTCGATCTGATTGTACTGCGGACCTTCTCGCACCAGACGATCGACGGCATGGCGCATCACGCCTCGATTCCGGTGATCAACGCCCTCAGCGATCTGGAGCATCCTTGCCAGGCGCTTGCCGATTACCTTACGTTGGTGGAGTGCTTCGGAGATGTGAAGAAAATTTGTGTAGCGTATGTCGGCGATGGAAACAATGTGGCGCACTCGCTGTTGCTGACATGCGCGTGCCTGGGATCGTCGATACGCATTGCAACGCCGCTGGGATATGCGCCCAATCCGCAGATTGTCGCCGATGCGCGTGAGATAGCGGCGGAAACCGGCGCCGAAATTCAACTGCTCACTGACCCACACGAAGCGGTTGCCGGAGCCGATGCGATTTATACTGACGCCTGGGCCAGTATGGGGCAGGAGCCTGAGGCGGAGCAACGCGCGCAGATTTTTCCTCCTTACCAGGTGAATCCTGAACTCATGGCGGAAGCAGCGTCTCACTCGGTATTCATGCACTGTCTGCCGGCGCACCGCGGGCTCGAAGTAACGGATGTGGTGATGGATTCGCCGCAATCAGTTGTTTTTGAGCAGGCGGAGAACCGCCTGCACGTTCAAAAAGCGATTCTTTATTTATTGCTGGGAGGCGGCGATCGCCTGCCCGCAAGGAGTGCTCATGCCTGAAAAAGTTGTGCTCGCTTATTCCGGAGGACTCGATACCTCCATCATTATTCCGTGGCTCAAAGAGAACTACGATTACAGCGTAATCGCAATGGTTGCCGACGTTGGTCAGGGCGATGACATCGATGCGGTGGTCGAGAAGGCCTACGCTACGGGCGCAAGCAAAGTCGTCGTCGAGGATCTCCGTGAAGAATTCCTGACGGGTTATGTCTTCCCCGCTCTGCGAGCCGGTGCAGTCTACGAACATAAATATTTGCTTGGCACATCGCTGGCGCGCCCTGTCATCGCGAAGCATCAGATAGAGGTTGCGTTGCGCGAAGGCGCAACGGGCGTGGCGCACGGCTGCACCGGAAAAGGGAACGATCAGGTTCGCTTCGAGTTAACGTATCAGGCGCTCGCCCCGGAGTTGAAAGTGATTGCGCCGTGGCGGGAGTGGGCACTAAAATCGCGCGAAGACTGTCTTGATTACGCTGAAAAACACGGCATCCCGGTGGCTGCAAGCCGCGAGAAAATTCACAGCCGCGACCGAAATCTTTGGCACCTGAGCCATGAAGGCGGAGAACTCGAAGACGCCGGGAACGCGCCTCTACCGACAACGTGGCAGATTACGCGCTCGCCGGAAGAGGCGCCGGATAAGAACGAGCAAGTGACCATCGGCTTCGAGAAAGGAACGCCGGTCACGGTCGGCGGCATGAAGCTGGATCCGGTTTCGCTGGTCGAATTGCTGAACGAGATCGGCGCACGCAACGCCATCGGCCGCGTGGATGTGGTGGAGAACCGCTTTGTGGGGATCAAGTCGCGCGGCTGTTACGAAACTCCCGGCGGCACCTTGTTGATTGCCGCGCACCGCGAACTGGAAGCGCTCTGTCTGGAACGCGAAGTCGCGCACTTCAAACAGCATGTTGGGCTGAAGTACGCGGAGCTGGTGTATTTCGGGCTGTGGTTTACGCCCCTGCGCGAGGCGCTCGACGCCTTCGTCTCGAGCACGCAATCGGAGATGACGGGCAGCGTGACCCTCTCCCTCTACAAGGGAAATATTTCGGTAGTGAGCCGACAGTCCGAACATTCCCTCTACCGCACCGATCTTTCATCGTTCACCATGGGTGATGGTTACGATCAGAAGGACGCGGAGGGATTCATTCGGATCCTCGGCTTGCCTTCGCGCACGCGGGCGCGCACGCGCCTGGAGATTGTGCGATGAAGATGTGGTCGGGCCGGTTCCGCCAACCTCTGGATCCGGAATTCGAAAAATGGCAGCGCTCGTTTGATTTCGACCGCCGTCTGCTGAGTTACGAGCTCGCAGCAAGCGCGGCTCATGCGCGTGGGTTGAAGAACGCCGGTGTTTTATCGGCGGACGAACTCATCAGCATTCTCGAAGGACTCCAGCAGATCAGCACGATGATTGCCCACCCCACGCCTACGGAACTGATTGAGGATACCGAAGCCGAGGATGTGCATCACTTCGTTGAAAAGCAACTGGTGTCGCGAATTGGTGATGCGGGGTACAAGCTGCATAGTGGGCGCAGCCGCAACGAACAGATCGCTACTGACTTACGCCTATATGTGCGTGCCTCCATCGATGAGTTGCGCAAGGAGCTGGCCGAGGTTTGCGAGGTGTTCATCGAGCGCACCGAAAAAGCCGATGGCGCAACAATGCCGGCCTACACGCATTTGCAGCATGCTGAGCCGGTGCTGGTAGCGCATTGGCTTCTGGCGTATGTCGAAATGTTCTTGCGGGACGCTGACCGACTGGCCGATTGCCGCCGACGCTTGAACTTGTGTCCCCTGGGCTCGGGCGCTGTTGCTGGGACGACTTTGCCGCTCGATCGCGCATTCATGGCGAAGGAGCTCGACTTCTCCGCTCCAACAGCGAACAGCATTGACGCCACCAGCGACCGCGATTTTGTTCTTGAGTTCGTCAATACGCTCTCGCTGCTGGGACTACATTTAAGCCGCTGGGCTGAGGAAATGATTGTCTTCTCTTCGCAAGAATTTGGCTTTGTGCAGCTGCCGGAGGCTTACTCGACTGGCAGCAGCGCCATGCCACAAAAGAAAAATCCAGATCTTCTGGAGTTGGTGCGGGGCAAAACCGGCCGCGTTGTCGGGGCTGCGACGGCACTCATCGTTACTTTGAAAGGCTTGCCTCTCGCGTACAACAAAGATTTTCAAGAAATGCAGGAGCCGCTTTTCGATGCCGCCGATACCGCGCTCGCGCTCTTGCCGCTGGTGGCGGGTTGGATGAAATCCGTCGAGTTCGACCACGCACGCATGAATAAAGCATCTCAATCGGGATTCATGAATGCGTGGGCAGCGGCGACTTATCTCGTCAATCACGGAGTTCCTTCTCGGCTCGCCCACGAAACGATCGGCAAGGCGGTGAAGTTATGCCTGGAAAAACGATGCGAGCTTCAGGATCTCGTGCTCGATGAGTTGCGCGCTCTGAATCCAGCATTCGGCCAGGATTTTTACGAGCGCCTGAAACCGGCTTCGGTATTGGCAATTCATGACGTTATAGGCGGCACTGCGTCGGTTCGCGTGCGGCAGGCGGTTGCGGCGGCGAAGGAAAAAATCCAATCCCTGCGCGAGGAGGTCAAGATTCATGCGCACGCGTAAGGCTATTTTGCCGGATGCCAAGCGCATCCACGAGTTGATTTCAGCTTATTCCGGCGACGGCACTCTGCTGCCGCGCACGCTCGCGGAGATTTGCGAGAACGTACGAGACTTCGTGGTCCTCGAAAACGAAGGCCGGATTATTGGATGCGGAGCGCTACATCTCTATGGCACGCATCTGGCCGAAATTCGTTCGATCACCGTCGGCCCGTGGGCGCAGGGGCAAGGCGGAGGCAGCCGCTTGATGAAGGCTTTGATGGCCGAAGCGAAACGGCATCGTGTGGATTGCATTTGTCTTTTTACGCGGGCGCCCGAATTTTTCGCGCGCCAGGGATTCCAGATGGCGCGTCGCGAAGACCTGCCCGACAAAATTCACAAGGATTGCCACGTCTGTCCCAGGTACCACAACTGTGACGAAGTCGCCATGGTACGCGGCAAGCTTCCCACATTCGCGATCCTGCCCGAGCCGGCGAACTGGCTGGTCAAGATTCAGGCCTAGTCTTCGGCCCAATGATTCGGACCCGCTCGCCGGCCTGTGAGCGGAGGTCTGCCTTCGTTCCGACCTGCAGTGCTATCATGCAAAAACGATTAAGATTGACGGGAACCGAGCAAAGGACAATTCACGATGGCAATGACCACTCCGAGCACGTCCACGACGACAGTCTCTGAGACAAATACTTCTTATACCGCGCCACTCGCAATTGTTACCACGCTGTTCTTCATGTGGGGCTTCCTTACCTGTCTCAACGACATTCTTGTGCCTCACCTGAAATCGATCTTCGACTTGAATTACGCGCAGGTCATGCTGATTCAATTCGCCTTCTTTGGCGCCTATTTTCTGTTCTCCATTCCTTCGGCGAAAATCATCGATGCGATGGGTTATCAGCGGTCGATGGTGGTGGGCCTGCTGACAATGGGAATCGGCGCGTTCCTGTTTGTGCCGGCCGCCAGCGCTCCGTCGTTTGCTCTTTTTCTGGTCGCGCTGATTGTGCTGGCTGCCGGCATCACCTGTTTGCAGGTTGCAGCCAATCCTTACGTTACGGTGCTGGGCAAGCCTGCAACCGCTTCGAGCCGCCTGAATCTCACGCAGGCCTTCAATTCCCTGGGAACTTTTCTCGCGCCTTTTTTCGGTGGAATGCTGATTCTGAGCGCGGCTCCGAAGGCCATGGACGAAATTCGCGCGATGGCTCCCGACGCTCTGCAGGCTTATCGGTTGCACGAAGCCGCAACCGTCAAGACACCTTACGTGGGCCTGGGTATTGCTCTTGTCGTTCTCGCCGTGGCAATCGGCAGCTTTCACTTGCCAAAAATTCCGCAGGCCCAACACAAGGTCGGGGAAAAAGTAAACGACTCAATCTGGAGGCATCCGAATTTAATTTTTGGCGCGATCGGCATTTTTGTTTACGTAGGCGCGGAAGTTGCGATTGGGAGTTTTCTAGTGAACTATTTCACCCAGCCCGAGATCGGTGGCATGACCGAGAGGGTTGCGGCCAGCTTCGTGTCATTTTACTGGGGCGGAGCCATGGTGGGTCGTTTCATCGGATCCGGACTGCTGCAAAAAATGAAAACCGGTCAATTGCTGGGCATTTGCTCCATATGCGCTGCGGCACTCGTTGCGATCTCCATGCTCACGACGGGGCATTTTGCCATGTACAGCATCATCCTAGTCGGCTTTTTTAACTCCATCATGTTCCCGAGTATTTTCACGCTGGGCGTGGCGGAACTTGGCCCGCTTACCGGGGATGGTTCCGGGATCATGATCATGGCGATTGTTGGTGGGGCGATTATCCCGCTAGCGCAAGGCGCGATTGCCGACCGGATCGGCATCCATCACGCCTTCTTCCTGCCGGTGATCTGCTACCTCTATATTCTCTTCTTCGCGCTGAGCGGCTCGAAGCCGAACAGCGAACGACAGGCCCGCGCGTAGTCCGAGTGTGGACGCTCCGATACTCGAATCTGGAGACACGAAAACATGCCGGGTTGGGTTACCCCAATCCGGCGACCTGACGTCAGTTTGAAGCAGCAGGTCTACTTATGCAGGAACCTGCACAGAGATTAGCTCGGGATTACAGCGGGAATTCTGCATGGTTTTGACGGCATCTTCGGCGGTAAGCCTTCCCATGGCGAGAGCCAGCTTCAGGTTGGTCGTGGTCTGAATGGGGGTGCGGTCGATCCGCAGTACGTACTCCGCAGCGCGCGCACCACCACGGTTCACCTTCACAAGAAACTTGGTATTTTTCATAGGCTGTCCTTTTGGCTCCGGATGACTAGCGTAGAAAACGAACAAAATCGCATGACGCGAGAATTTTCGCCCGCATTCATTCCTTGCGTCATGGGCTTCAGATAGGGCTGACTTGCTTCCGAAAAACCTGAAAGAGCAACAAAAAGATTAATAAGAGGAGATGTATGTTTACTCAATGACAATGTTAGGCCTGTTCGACCGTATTGTCAACCTGACCCGTCAAATTCTCCTATGGAATCGACCTGTCAGCCCATGAGTCGGATTGGCGCCTCACTGCTGCAGAACCTGTCCCGCTTGCGGATGAACCTGCTCGTCCCTGATTTGGCTCGCATCCCAGCTTCCGCCGAGGGCTTTCACCAGGTAGACCGCACTCACCATCTGCTGACCCAGCAACTGCGTCTCCAGCCGCTGGCTACTCAATAGAGTCGTCTGTGCGGTAATGACGTCAAGATAGGTGGTGACGCCGCCGACATAACGATTGTTGGCGATCGCAAGGGCGCGGCGAGCGTCTTCCACCGCAGCAGCCTGCGTGGAAAGCGCCTGCGCCAGTGTGCTCAAATTGCTGATGCCATCTTCCGCTTGCTGAAACGCCGTGAGCACCTCCTGTCGATAATTGGCCACCGACTGATCATAAGCAGCGCGGGCTGCAGCCAGATTTGCGCGGTTTCGTCCTCCCTGCAAGATCGGTTGCAAAGCATCCGCGCCCAGCGACCAGAAAAGGCTCGGCGCATTCAACAGCGGGCCGATCTCGACGCTCTGCCATCCTCCCGAACCGCTCAAGGTAATGTGCGGATAGAATGCACTACGGGCGATGCCGACCTCCGCGTTTTCGTAAGCCATCATGCGTTCGGCGGTTGAGATGTCTGGGCGGCGCTCCAACACATCGGACGGCACCCCCAAAGGAATGGGCGGAGGCGTTGCCCGCAATGGTTCAATCGGCACGTTGAGACTGGATGCTGACTGCCCGACCAACACTGCAATGGCATGCTCGTACTGTGCGCGCGACTGCTTTACCAACGCTAGCTGCGATAACGTCGAGTCAAGCAGAGCAGCCTGTTGCGCAACCTCCAATCCGCTGGCGATTCCACCTTCATGGCGGTTGTTCACCAGATCGAGACCTTTACGCTGGTAGCCTACCGACTCCTGCACCACCTCAAACTCGGCATCGAGTTCGCGCAGGGTGAAGTAGTCGGCGGCAAGTTCCGCGGTCAACACCAATTGCACGTTCTGCAGATCGGCGGCCGTCGACTGCAGAGAAGCATTGGCGGCCTCGACGTTGTGCCGCACGCGTCCAAAGAGATCGACCTCGTAATTCAGCGAGAACGGGATCGCGAATACATTTTGCGTGTAGGGCCGAACGGGCTGCGCAACACCGTTCACGATGGTCGGTCCGGCTCCGTTCAACGGACGATTCGCCGAACCGCGCTCGCGGTAAGCGCTGGGATCGGCGGAAAGCTGCGGAAACATGTCGGCGGTGGCTACCCGCGCCAGAGAACGAGCCTGCGTGAGACGGTCGCGCGCAGCCTCCAAAGACTGATTCGCCTGCAGCAATTGCTGTTCGTAGGCGTCGAGCGCGGGATCATGAAAAACCTGCCACCATGCGCCTTTGGGAATTGAATCCTTAGGAGCCGCCTGCTCCCATGGCGGCTGCGTCTTCCATGCATCCGGCGCGGGCGTTGGACCTGCGGGCCGGCTATAACGCGGACCGACCGTGCATCCGGCGGTAAAAGCGAGCAGCAAGACGACGAGAGGAATCGCACCTCGCATCACTCCCCGCCTCTTTTTTGCTGTGGTTTTGTTCCGCCCTGCTGAGCCTGAGCTGGCGGCTGCTGATTTGGTGTTGTCTGCGCCACTTTAACCTGCTGGCCCTCTTCGAGCGAGTCCGAAGGGTTCACCACAACTTGTTCAGACGGAGAAACCCCGCCGAGAATCTCCAACGTGGCGCCATAGTCGCGTCCAATGTTGATGGCGCGCAATTGCACTTTGTTGTCGGAGCCAATCACCGCCACTCGAGGACCCTCAGAGCGAAACAACATCGCATTGACGGGAACCGTGACTTTGTTCACTCCCGAGCCCACGGCAAAGTGAACTTCGCCGAAGGAACCGGGCAGCAGATGCCCGTCCTT
Source organism: Candidatus Sulfotelmatobacter sp. (assembly GCA_049279555.1). Taxonomy (GTDB): domain Bacteria; phylum Acidobacteriota; class Terriglobia; order Terriglobales; family Acidobacteriaceae; genus Sulfotelmatobacter. The sequence goes on along the minus strand of JBAPOI010001018.1, from coordinate 21,999 downwards.
GTTGGGAACATCCACCTCGGTCAACAGAGTGCGCGTAGTCGGATCGATGGATTCCGCCGTGCGTGCGACGGTCGCGACAAATTTCTGCCCGGGAAACTCCTGCAAGGTGACGGCGGTCTTTGCACCAACTTTTATGAACGGCGCGTAGGCCTGCGGCACGCTGGTGAACACCCGTAACGGATCGACCTTCGCAATATCGAACAGTTCGCGGCCCGCTGCGCCCGCTCCCGCGTTAATCAACGCACCGGGATCGACGTTGCGGCGAGTCAACACTCCGGTGAATGGCGCGTAAACGTCTTTGAACCCTTCAAGCTGTTCCAGGCGGCGAACGTTTGCATCGGCCGCGGCCAGGTTCGCCTGCGCCTGCTTGTATCCACTCGTCTGCTGATCCGCTTCCTGCGCAGAAACCGAATCAGTCTTGCGCAGGCTCTCCCAGCGGTCAGCGCTGATCTTGGCCAGCTCCAACTGCGCGACGATTTGCTGCCGAGCGGCGCGCGTCTGATCCAACTCCTGATCGACTTCGGGGGTATCGATCTTCGCCAGCAACTCGCCTTTGTTAACCCGGCTTCCAATATCTTTGTACCAGCGCACCAGATATCCGCTGGTGCGGGCATAAATCGGAGACTCCTCATAAGCCTGCAGAGAACCGGGCAATATAAGATCCTCATCAGGCTTTTCCGACTGTGGGTAAATCACAGCGACGGTCGGCACCGTCTCGCGCTCCGTCTCATTTGCCAGCGCGCGTTCGTGGCTTGCGTGACTCCAGAGCGTGAGCCCACCCGCAAGCAGCAGCACCAGCAACGCGACACCAACCAGCGTCAGGGCCTTGCGCGGAGGCGCGGGTGGAACATCAGGCGGCTTCTGGATCCCAACATGTTGGTGCTTCGACTGCTGCCGGATCGCTTCGATCTCCTCGTCGCGCTGTGCCTGCACGCCGACTGCGTAATCTTCGCTCTGGCTCGGCTGCTGGCCGCGCGACTTTTGTCCTGATTCGTTTTCTGCACTCATGCTGAACCCCGATTCCTCCGAAAACCACCCAGGCCTGTTTACAGATTACTTTGTTCCAGACGTGCGCGCCGTGCTTCGCGCCGGCTATGGAACATGGCAAACACACTCGGGACAAAAAACAATGTTGCGACGGTGGCAAACAGCAGACCGCCGATCACCGCCCGGCCCAGCGGGGCGTTTTGCTCGCCACCCTCGCCGAAGCCCAGCGCCATCGGAACCATGCCGATGATCATGGCCAGCGCGGTCATCAATACCGGCCGCATACGGGTGTATCCAGCCGCAACGGCGGCCTGCACAGCGGGAATCCCCTCATCGAGCTGCTCGCGCGCGAAGCTGACCATCAAGATAGAGTTGGCCGTGGCTACGCCCATGCACATCACTGCTCCGGTCAGCGAAGGCACGCTCAACGTAGTACGTGTCAGCAACAAGAACCAGCAGATACCCGCCAGCGCGCCCGGAAGAGCTGCAATGATGATGAACGGATCGAGCCACGATTGAAAGTTAATAACGATCAATAAATAGACGAGCAGAATCGCACCGGCCAACCCCACGGCGAGCCCAAAGAATGACGATCGCATGGTGGCGACCTGCCCCCTCACCACGATGTGAGTACCACGCGGCAGCTTGCCGTCGAACGTCTTGAGCACTTTGTCAGTGTCGGCGGCCACTGCGCCCAGGTCACGATCCTGGGTGCTCGCGTAAACGTCCATCACCGGCTGCACGTTGTAATGGTTCACCGTAGCCGGTCTTGCCGCCGGGGACACCTGGACGAGGTTACTCAGCAACTGCGGTCCCTGCTGCGAGATCACCGGTATGGTCATCAAGTCCTGCATGCTGGTCATGCGGTATTGCGGCGATTGCACCGCAACCTGGTAGGTAACGGCGTTGCGCGGATTAAGCCAGAAATTCGGTGAAGTCTGGAAGCTTCCGCTCAGAGAAACCAGCACGCTCTGGGCCACATCGCGCGCGCTTAGCCCGACCTGCGTGACCCGCGTGCGGTCGATATCGAGATGCAACGTGGGCAAAGACAGCAACTGCTGCACATGGACATCGGCAGCACCCGGAATGTGCCGCATCTTGTTCGCAATCTGCTGGGCAATCGCGTAACTGGTGCCCATGTCTGTGCCCACGATCTGCACATCGAGAGGCGCAGGAAGACCGAAGTTCAGAATCTGAGTAACGATATCGGCGGGCTGAAAGAAAAACTCCACGCCGGGAAAGCGACTTGGCAACGCCTCCCTCAGATGCCGTATGTGGTCCGCAGTGGGACTATGATGCTCGGGATCAAGCGCAATCAGAATTTCAGCATCGCTCGTACCGATCGTTCCGCTGGAACTGTAAGACTGGTTGATGCCGGAGTTCGGCAGACCAATGTTGTCGAGAATGGTCTGCACCTCGCCGTGAGGAATTTCTTCTCGCAAAGCCGCTTCCACTTGATCGCAAAGGCGCGCCGTTTCTTCGACCCGCAGACCAGGACGTGCGCGCACGTGCAGGCGCAGCAAACCGGCATCCACCTGCGGGAAAAAGTCTTCGCCTAGAAAAGCGAACAGTCCGAGCGAAAGCACGCAGAACAACAGAAAGCAAAACACGAAAATGCCGCGATGCTCCAGCGTGGTTTCCAGTAACTGTTCGTAGCCCCGGCGGAAATCCTCAAACTTGCGCTCGAAGCCGCGCTGGAAGCGGCCCAGAAAAGATTTCGGCGCTTCCGCGCGATGCTCGTGCCCGCGCATGATGTACATGACCAGAGTAGGAATTAGCGTTCGCGAGAGCAGATAACTAGCCAGCATGGCGAAGCTCACCGCCTCAGCCAGCGGTACAAAGAGGAATTTCGCCACGCCCGTCAGAAAGAACATGGGCACAAAAACGATGCAGATACTAAGCGTGGAGACAAAGGCAGGGACTGCAATCTGCTGTGCACCATCGAGAATCGCCTGCTTCATCTCCTTGCCCATGGCAAGGTTGCGCTCGATGTTCTCGATCTCCACCGTGGCATCGTCAACCAGAATGCCGACTGCGAGCGCCAATCCTCCAAGCGTCATGATGTTAATGGTCTGGCCGATAGCGCTCAGTACGATGATTGAAACAAAAATGGAGAGCGGGATAGAAATCGAAATGACGATGGTTGGGCGCCAATCGCCGAGAAAAACCAGGATCATGACGGCGGTGAGAGCCGCGGCCGTCAAGCCTTCCCGCAACACACCCTCAATCGACGCCCGCACGAACAGCGACTGATCGAACAGCGAGGTGATCTTCAACTCCGGCGGCAGCGCCTGCGCTGCCTGTTGAACGATGTTCTTCACGCCCGCCACAATCTGCAGCGTGGAAGCGTTGCCGTTCTTGTAGATCGACATCAGCGCGCCGCGGTTATTGTCTTGCCTGACGATGTTGGTCTGCGGCGCGAAACCGTCACGTATGTGGGCCACATCACGCATGTAGAGCGTGGAACCGTTCGCGGTCTTGACCGGAAGATCATTCAACTCCGGGATGGTCTGGGGAGTCCCGTTCATTTCAACGTTGTATTCCAGCGGACCGAGTTTCACTGTTCCGGTCGGCAGGATGATGTTTTGAGCATTCACTGCATTGACAATGTCGTTGGGGCTGAGTCCGTAAGACTGCAGCCGTGGTAGATCGAGATCGACTTGAATCTGCCGAATCTTGCCGCCGTAAGGATAGGGTGTGGCCGCTCCCGGCACCGTGGCTAGAAAGTTCCGCAGAAAGTTTTGGCCGAGATCAAAGAGTTGCTGTTCGGGCAGGGTTTTACTGCTGAGTCCAAGTTGAATGATAGGAGTAGTCGACGCGCTGTAGGAAATGATCAGCGGCGGCGTAGTGCCGGGGGGCAGGCCGCGCACCGTGGTCTGCGCGATTGCCGTGATTTGCGCGATCGCGCCCTGCACATTCGTGCCCGGGCGGAAGAAAACCTTGATGACGCCGAGCCCGTACACCGACTGCGACTCCATGTGCTCGATGTCATTGACCGTTGTGGTGATTCCGCGCTCGGAGTTGGCCACGATGCGGTCGGCCATATCCTGCGGCGACAAGCCCGTATAAAACCAAACCACCGACACTACGGGAATATCGATGCTCGGAAAAATGTCAGTTGGAGTGCGGAGGATCGTAATTGGCGTCAGAATAATGATGACGAGCGCCATCACGATGAAGGTATAAGGACGCCGGAGAGCTAACGCAACAATCCACATCGGCTAGGCACCACTCCAGGGTTGAACCAAAGTTAAGAATGATTAAGAAAAAACTTGCTCACTGGCTTGGAAACGAAACCCATAGACCGGAATTTAGATTCGATACTAGACGTATTGGATTCTAAATCCCTATTGATGATTATATGTTAGGGTAGGTTTATGCGCCAGAAGACACCGGTTCATAGCAAGCGCAGCAGAAGCAATCGCAAGCGCCCGCCGGGGCGTCCGCGCAGCGAATCGATTCGAGTGGCAATTCTGCGCACAACTTTAAAGCTTCTGGGAGAAAATGGCTTTTCCGATTTGACGATTGCCGATATCGCGGCTCGCGCTAGCGTAGGGAAGGCAACGGTTTATCGCTGGTGGCCCGACAAGGCTGCACTGATCGCAGATGCATTCTCGCGCAGCGCCACTCCAGAACTCCACTTTCCGGACACTGGCTCCGTTGACACCGACATGAGCCAGCAGATGCGCCAACTCATCAAGATCTTTCGCAGCCCGCGGGGACGCATCGTGTCGGCAATTTTAGGCGGAGGCCAAAGCGATCGTGGCCTGATCGCGGCTTTTCGTGAACGTTTCATGAAGCCGCGCCGCCAGGAAGCCTATGCCACGCTGCGCCGCGGAATTCTGCGCGGTGAGCTTCGCCACAATATCGACATGGACCTGCTACTCGATTCGCTCTACGGTCCGATCTACATGCGGTTTCTATTACGTCACGACAGTTTGACACCCGACTTTGTCGATAATCTTTGCCAACTGGTGCTGGGCGGAGCTCGCCCAACGAAGCATAACAATGGCCACAGATAGCGCTCTAGAAACCTTCTTCTACGATTAACCCTCTATTAATCCCTCTCGCGTATCTGGTCTTCTGCCCTGCGCATTCCTGCCCCCGCGGCAACCGCGGACTCAGCCCTGTCTTTCTGCCACTCCGCTTCAACGGGAACCTTGATCGCCTCCAGTTTTTTCTTCTTCAGATTTTTATTGATTCCCGGAAGTGCTTTCTGCGTGAGCTTTTGGAAGTCGCCGATAACGTCTTCCAATTCATGTCCCAAGGAGGCGGCTCGCGTCACCTGGTAGTCGGTTGGTTTGCCATCGTAACCAGTCACCGCGCCGTAGAGTTGGCCCAACAGCTCGCGGATTCGTTCTTCGCCGGTAATCATGCCACCTTCTTTGGTCGCGACAATCTTCGAGCGTAGCGCGTCACTATCCGCCGCGAGTTGCTGCAGTTGCTTGCGCAGCGGATCTTTCTCCGCAACTTTCGCGGCTCTGGCACTGGCGCCGTCGCGCACCGCTTCAATCGCTTCCACCGCGTACGTCATGTGTTCCAGCTCTTTGTAGATCTTCATGGAAAGCTCGAACTGTGCCTTGCGCTCCTCGAGCGAATACTTCGCTCGCGGATCGATTGCCACATCCAACCGCTCGGTGTAAGTCTGATCTCCTTTGGTTAGCTTGACTGTATACGTGCCCGGCAATACGCGCGGCCCCTGCGCCGCTTCGAACAGCGCAGACGCTGCCGGAGGAACCGCCGGCGGCCTCACACGCATCCCCCAACCGGCGCGATTCAACCCGCGATGCTTGCTGCCGGCCACCGTGTCAACCAACTTGCCATCCTGATCGAAAATCTCGATCTTCAAATCACCGAAAATGTGGCGGCCTTTTTGGTAATAAGTGATCTGCGCATCCTCAGGCCGGTTCCGTCCGTGAAAACTTTCGTCGCCTTCCGCCCAGCCTCCATTTACTTCGAAATATTGAATGGACGGACGCCCGGGAAGCAGCGTCGCCTCTTTCGTCATGACCTCCGGTGTGAGCGCACGCAGCGGCGAAATATCGTCGACGATCCATATGCCGCGCCCGTGCGTCGCCAGTACCAGATCGGATTCCCGCGGCTGTAAGACCAGGTCATCGACTGCGACCGATGGAAAATCTGTGCCCTTGTACTGCGCCCAGCGCTGTCCGCCATCGACGGAAATCCACAATCCGAATTCTGTGCCAAGGAAAAGCACGCTCGCGCTCACCGTGTCTTCCTTGATCACATGGGCATAGCCGCGTACTCCGCTCTCTTGTGCAGGAAGCGCCGCCCAAGTTTTCCCATAGTCTGTAGTCTTGTAGACATAGGGTTTCATATCGCCGAAGGTGTGCCGGTCGAACGTGGCATACGCGGTGCCTTCGTCGAAGCGGCTGGCCTCAATCGTTGAAACCCAGGAATTTTTCCCCAGCCCGCTGATGTTCTCGACCACATTTGTCCAGGTCTTCGCTCCATCGCGCGTAATCTGAACGTTGCCATCGTCGGTGCCGACCCAGATGATCTGCCCATTCTTCGGCGATTCCGAAATCGAATAGATGGTCGTGTGCATTTCCGCCGAAGAGTTATCGATGGTGACCCCGCCGGATTCTTCCTGCTTCTGCTTCTCTGGATCGTTGGTGGTCAAGTCGGGAGAAATGCGATCCCAGGATTGCCCGTGATCGCGCGAGCGGAATAAATATTGTGCGCCGATGTATAACGTCCCCTTCTCGTTGGGACTCATGTGAATCGGCGTGTTCCAGTTGAAACGAAGCTTCTTTTCGCCATAATTGGGCCAGGGATGGATGTCGCGAGTCTCGTGCGTATAACGATTCACGCGTCCAATCTCGCCTCCCTGCGCTTCGGCATAAATGTAGTCCGGATCGGAGGTATCCTCGAACATCCAAAAACCGTCGCCCCCATACATATTCTCCCAGCGCGAGTTGCTGACGCCGCCCGGGTACGAGGAATCGCCCACCCATGAACTATTGTCCTGCAATCCGCCGTAGACGTGATACGGGTCTGCATTGTCGGCGCTCACGTGATAGAACTGCGAGACCGGCAGGTTCATCTGATGCTTCCAGCGATTGCCACCGTCTTCGCTGCGCCACAAGCCACCATCATCTCCGGCGATGACGATGTTCGGATTCAAAGGATTGATCCACACATCGTGAAAGTCGCCGTGCGCTCCGCCTGAAACTACGTTGAAAGATTTTCCTCCATCGTTGCTCAGCAGCAGGATGAGATCGGGTTTGAAAATTTTGTTCTCATCCTTGGGATCAACGATGAGGTTACCGAAATAAAAAGGACGCCACACCATGTAGTTGCTGGCATCCAGCCTGGTCCACGTTGTGCCAGCGTCGTCGGAGCGATAAAGCCCTCTTCCCTTCTCGGCTTCGATATTGACGTACACCACCTGCGGCTTCGAAGGCGCTACCTGCACCGCCACGCGGCCCCACGGCTTCGCCGGCAAGCCCGCGGCGTTGGTGATTTCATTCCAGTGCGCACCGCCGTCGGTGGATTTGAACAGCCCGCTACCTAGACCGCCCGAGCGGAAGGTCCAACCCTGCCGCCGAAAATCCCACATCGCCGCATAGATCGTCTTCGGTTCCTGCTTGCTGCGCGCAATCATCGCGCAACCACTCGAGCCATTCGCGCCCGCCAGAACTTTGTTCCAGGTCTTGCCGCCGTCGCTGGTGTGGAAAACCCCGCGCTCGTTGTTGTCGTCCCATAGATGTCCGGCGGCGCACGCCAACACATCGTTGCCGTCGCTCGGATTCACTAGAATCTTCGCGATGTGCTCGCTATCTTTCAGGCCGACGTTGGTCCAGTTCTCACCCCCGTCGGTCGATTTATAAACGCCGTCGCCCACAGATACGCTGTTGCGCGTCCAGGCTTCGCCCGTGCCCACCCAGACGATCTTCGAGTTCGAGGGATCAATGGCCACCGCGCCAATCGACTGCACATCCTGCCGGTCGAATACGGGCTTGTAAGTCGTGCCGCCGTTCACCGACTTCCAAATTCCTCCGCTGGCTGCGCCCACAAACACCGTGATGCGGCCATCCTCCTCAAGCGCATCGAGCGCGGCGATGCGTCCGCTCATCATGGCGGAGCCAATGTTTCTGGCGGGCAATCCCGATACGGCCGCTGAGTCAAAGCGATTGGCTGATTGCGCTTGGAGATGTGGGTTGAGTGAAACTGCAGCGAACAGCATTACCACTGCCCAAAAACTGATGGCGAATGCTTTCATGTTTACAGTGCCCTTTCGACGCAAGTGATCTTCGTTGCAACCCGCATGTTGCAACCTTCATTGCAGCTACATCGTCACGCTTCGGCAAAATCAGTGAATCCCGACGATCCCCGACTTCTTTTCCTCAGTCTTCAATGACGCGGGAAGCGCGAAATCTGCGGGATCGATCGCCACATTCACTTCTATTTTCTGGACGGTGAAGGTTTGTTCGTCGGGATGATTCTTTGGTCCGCGCGAGATCGAGAACGGGAACATCACCCCTGCAACTGGCTTGTAGGAGCCCAGGCCGACCACATGATCGCGCACTGATCCGCGGATAAACTGCTGAACTTCTTTGCGAATCTCGATGAAGGTATCTGGATCAAGGTAGTAATAAACGAGGTCGCCATTCTTCAGCGTGACCTTCAGACGGAGCGCATCGTCGCCGTCAACTTCATCGTGCCCCAGATATTCCACCGTGTTGCCCTTCTCTTTATAATCGACCAGGGGACCGTCGAAGTCAGCATCCAGCAGCAAGTCGCGCAGGTCGTCCTCGCCCAGCATTTCCGGATCTTTTTTCCCTCCGAAGGGCTGAATCTGCCAGCCGTTGGTGCCGTCAAAGGCTTCGACCGAGGTCATGCCCTGCAGCTTGAAGGTTTCGCGAATCAGGTTCGGGCGCTGGTTTTCCTGGCCGATGGATGCGGTGAAACCGTCGCCACCCTCGAACTTTCCCGTCATGCGAACGGTTTTGATGGCCTTCATTTTCTCCGTCCCGCCCTTGGCCTCAATGTTCTTGGCGATCAGTTCGTCAACAGTTTGAGAGAACGAAAATGCACCGAAGCAGCAGACAGCGATCAGCACTATCACAGCGTGACGCATCGAGCAGGCTCCTATTGTTGTGGGAGTTAAAGAACCCGGCGAGCGGGAACCAGTACTCTACCCGGTAGTAGACGAGTTGTTCAAGTTTTGGTGAGCAGGAAAGCACGGGGACTTGGGTTGATCATCCAGAAACCGGAAAAGAAAAGCCGCTTATAAAGAGCGGCTTTGCGATTCCAGCCCAATTAATAATTCTTAATGACTAAACGAAAAGTTTAGTCCAGTCGTTAGGATGAGATCATTTTTCTTCGCACTTAGCGGCGGGTTCGAAACATAAATATCGCTGAACTGGTTCTGCCAGCCCAGCCACTTGCTGATTTTTGTGACCGTGCCCAAGTCGAATTCGAATCGATACTGACTGGTATCGGACAAGTCCGGGTAGACGAATGCTTTTTCTGTAATCACCGTGCTCTTCCCTGCTTTGTATCCCAATTGTTCACCCAGGGTCAGCGCGGCGAATCGATTCGTCACACCATACGAAACATAGGTCGGAGGAACCGTGGGAGGAACGATTTGTGGACCGTTCGAATAAGTTTCATGTGTGTAGTTCAATCCAGCCTGCAAGTCCAATGTGGTGATGTCCGACTTGATCGCATGGTAGCCCACGCCGCCGCCATACACGCCGCGCAGATCCAGATCCTGCAGCGCATTGCTCATGAAGTCCGCGGCCACAAAGCCGAAAATTCGCGGATTTAGATTGTGGTCGTACTCAAATCCTCCCGTAATCAGATTGGCCACGGTGCTGGGGGTCGCCAACTGGTTGTTGGTATTGACGGAGGTCAGATAAATGGTGGTTTTATCGTTCAAGGTTAGGCGCGTGGCATTAATTGCTAATCCTAAATTAGTGGTTTCGCTGTTGCCGCGAGCGAGCGAAAAGCCCACATTGATGCCGCCATTCCATCCCTGCCGCCAGCCGGGATGCAGTGATTTTTCATAAGCGGCCTGTTCCGCGTCGTTGCGGATCAAAACAACATTCCCCGCAGGAACTTCCACCGTACTGCCGCTCTTGGTGACGACTTCAATTTTTCCATCGCTTGCATTCACCGGCCCGATCACGGTTTTCTTGTCTGATGTGCTGATGTGCAATTGCTGCTCGGTTTTGATTCCTGTGATGGCCGCGAACTGCAGCGTTATGTCGCCCGCGTAATCGGTATGCAGAACCAGCGTTTTGCCGTCTGACTTCACGATGGTACCGCTGAGGTGGTCACCATTCTTCAGCGTGATCTGATCGGCGAAAACCACCGACGTGAATCCCAGGAATGCCACCAAGACAACCAACTTGATTTTACGCAACACTTCCACCTCCGAATTTTGGACTCAGATTCGCGACGCAAACGCTAGAGCACAACCCTGACACAAACAGCGTTGGAAAGGAACCCAGAAATAACCTGAAGCGGAACGCAGCTAGGCGAACAAGAAACTGGACCAATGATTAAGACGAACAGGAAACGAACGCTTGAATCGAAGAGAGAATGCCTCGCGACAAAGCTCGCTAGACCTTGGACTCCTTGGATTCGGAGCTCTTCTGCTCGGTAGAAGCCTGCGCCGGCGGATTGTCCTTCATGCCCTCTTTCAGGGCGCGTATCCCTTCGCCCAATCCTTTGCCCAATTCAGGCAACTTTTTTGGACCGAATACAAGCAGGGCGATGGCAAAAATCACAAGCAGATGCATTGGTTGGAACAAACCTTCAAACATAGGGACCTCCAAAGGACAATACTACTCTTATACGCTACTGGACGCTTACTTCTAAGTCAAACACCCTGTTTCGGTGGTGGGTCAGTTTGAAAGAGCAGCGTGCACTTCTCCCCGTCGGCGAGAGAAGTGCACCCTGCTTTTCAAACTGACCCACACCCCTGTTTCGTTTACCGAGCCTTAGTCGGCCGGTTCTGAGCCGGTCATCCCAGCCTATTACCTCGGTGATCTTACCTTCGTCTTTGCGGGCAATTAATGTTAAAGAGCGGGTCCACGGCGTTGTCCGATGACCGCGCAACCACACCGCAGCAGCCCAAACCATCACCGGAGAAATCGATTGAAACGCAAGGGCTTGGTTTTTCTTCTTATTCTTGGGGCAGCTCTTGGCGCCTGCGCCAGCGAAAGCCAACCGGTGAACTCTACACAATTGATGGCTTGGCTGGTGGCTGGCGTGCCTTGCAGCCGCCTCGTCCGTTTGATTCAGGAGCGCAGACTCTCGAATGTTCCCGGCAAAGAACAGATTCATCAGTTCGAAGCTGCCGGCGCCAATGCTGACCTGGTTCGCGCGCTTACCAGCAGCAAACCGGCAACCAGCAAAGCGGCCGCCGGCGCTCAATCTGCATCCCAGATCCCCGCACCACTGGTGCGCGCCGCCACCGACGCTGCCGCGCAACGCTTTCACGAGGCTGAACTCGACCTGCGCCAGGCAGTAGACTCCGATCCGAAAAATGCCGCGCTGCACTTCGCTCTGGGCACCATGCTTCGCCAGCAGGAGCGATGGGACGATGCCTTCGACGAGATCACTCTCGCCGCGCAACTCATGCCCGATCTGCCTGAAAATCACAGCAGCCTGGCTTACATTTTCTATCGCCTCGATGACGGCCCCAACGCCATCGCCGAAGCCCGCACCGCCCTGAGTATGGACCCGCAGAACTCGGAGGCTTACCAGTTTCTCGGTCTCGGGCTTTACTCAAACGGCCAATACGGAGCAGCCGTGCATGCATTTGTCGAGTCGCTCGCGCGCGATGCCGATAACCCTGACACTCTTTACGACCTGGGCATCACCTTGCACGCCGATGGCAATGTACCGGCAGCCATCACCGCCTACCGCGAGGCAATTCGTTTGAGGCCAGCCTTCTGGGAAGCTCATTCGAACCTCGCGCTGATCTTGCATGAACAAAGCAAGCTCGAAGAAGCCATCACCGAATATCGCGAGGCCAAGCGGCTTGCTCCCCAGGAAGCTTCCGTTCGCAATAACCTGGGAAACACTTATTGCGACAAGGGCGACTTCGACGCTGCCATCACTGAACTGCGCGAGCTTTACCTCGAGCATCCCGAGTGGGAGCAGGGACACGGCTGCCTGGCCCGCGCCTATATGTCGAGGAAGGAATACGGCAACGCTGTGACCGAATTGCAATTGGCAGTGCGGCAAAACCCCACCAGCTCTACCGAACATCGGGCGCTGGGCGAAGCTCTATTGCTGGATGAGAAGCTGGACGAAGGTATTCGTGAGTTGCGCCTCGCGGTAACTCTTAACCCGGATTCTGACGCGGCTCATCACTCTCTCGGCACTGCATTATTCCAAAAGCAGCAACTGCAGGCCGCAGAAAAAGAGTTCCGCGAAGCCCTTCGCCTCAACGCTTCTCCCGACAATCATTACTCGCTTGCGGCCTGCCTGATGACAATGGACCGCTATGAAGAGGCTCTAGCCGAATTGGAGTCAGCGGCGCAGCTTGATCCCGAGCGCAAACTCTACCGCGCCCGCCGCGAAGAGCTCCTGAAATTGATGAAAGAAACGAAGTCGCAGTAGCCGAAACGCTGCACTATCAGCCAGTGTACTGCCGTTATTTTCACAGGGATGATCGAACTCCTTACACTGAAAGCTGAAGCGAGCCTTTCTCGGGGAGACTGAACATGGACGTGACCCAAGCTGCCGCCGCCAAACCCGCACGATCCACCCCGCCGCAGGGTGAGGTCCGGAGTGATCTGCCGAACGGTCTCCGGCGCGATGCCCGCAAGTTGGCAGGCTTTGGCTTGCCGTGCGCCCATTGTCATCTCTATTATTCCGCCGACCTTGACGCTTGTCCTACCTGCAACAGCCAGGAACGGGTTTCGGCCAAGGTGACAGCCATCCCAAAAGTGCAGGTCACGACCGAAACAGTCCCCGATACGTCTGTGGTCGAGCAAGAGCGCGAGGCGTTTCTGAAGGAATTCAAGTCACAGCTTTTCGCGGCACATGCTGAGGTTGCCAGCGCCCCTGCCGTTTGTACGTTCGGAGAACATCACATCGAGGGCCCCGAAGCGGCGACGATATGCAAGCCGTGTTACGACCGCCTACAGGAGCGACTGGATGTGTGCGAAGGCGCATTGCACATCGATGTGAAAGAGGCCGCACAAATTATTTACGATGCAGTCTGGGCCGATCCGTCCGACCCGAGCAAAACGTACACCAACGCGGCCGGAGCCCTGCTTGGCGAACTGCGCAAGCGCTCCGGAGTTTCCAGCCTACTGGGCCCGTTCCATCCTCTGGCGGATTAGAAGTTTGCCGACCTATTTTCGGTATGGTCCCGCATTGTCAAAATAACTAGGTGGGATACGCGGAACTCTATCCGAAAACGTTTAAGCTGCTCTTGTTTCCATAATAGCTTTGCAGTAGAGACGTTGTGAGATCTGCACTGCTCGAAGAAGCGAGGCTGGAAGTGCTGGTGGAATTCAATGTGGTGAGCAGCTCTTCGACCAACTGCACAGATTGGGATGCGGCGTTGGCCTCGTTGGTCTGCGCGGGTGAGGCAGTGCTTTTAAGATCGCCCAAGACCGGCGCAAAAGCTGATTGGGCGGTAGACAGATTGCCCGAACTCAGCGCACTGCCTAGCGAAGTCAGATCGGTTGAAAGCTGAGAATTACTCAAGAGGCTGGTGCCGTTCGCCGTCGCCGAATTTTGCAGAACGCTTTGCAGAGTCTGGAACGCCGACTGGGCGCCATTCAGGTCACTCGACACGAGACTGTTCTGCAGGGCCTGTAAGGCTTGCTGTTGCGATGATTCGCCGGATGAAAGTACATCCTGACCGAGGCCCGCAGCCGAAATTGGACCGATGGACATGGTTCCTCCTCGCGACTCTCCGCTCAAGAAGCCCTAGGAAGCCGGCACGCGGTGACGCTTGTTCAAGCTATCGGCAGCGAGCGGCAAAACTTTATATCAAGTTCAGCCGCTGCAACAAAAAACCCGCCCCTGCAAGCAGACAGGTAACGGGCTTTCGTTAAGAAATAAATCCCTTGGCTACTGCAGCTTAATCGCGATCCACTTCCTCCCAGCGAACAGCTTGTAACCAGCGCCATCTTCGGCCATCTTCAGCGGCACAGGACGCTTCAACTCTGCGTCGGTCTGATAAGCGGAGCTCAGCAGGTCTTCATTCGCTACGTTCATGACGACAAACTTATCGCCCGCAAATCCGAATCCATATTCCCCGGCCGGCAGATCCGAACCGCCGATGCTCAGCTTTGACTCGGTTATGAGCAAACCCTGATATTTCTGCTGAACCTCGCTTGAATACCCAGAACTGTCAACCAGTGCGGCGAGTGTGATTTTCCCGTTGGCCAACTGAAATCCCGCGGCGTTTCGCATCTGTGTCGGAGCCTTCTGTCCGAGAAAGTAAAATTCCGTAGGGACTGCCTTCTTAAGTTCGTCAGCGCTGAGGAGGTGCGGCGTGGCTTTTTGCGCCAGAGCAGGGGCCAGGAGTACAGCCAGAACGGCGCCAAATGCCTCGAAACGTAGCTTCTTCATTCAGTCCTCAATTGGAGATTAGTGAGTAAGATCTCACCGCAAATCTAGTCGTTTCATGCGCCCGGCGCAAATCACCAATGCTCGCCTCAAGCACGGAATACCGGAGTACCAGGAAATGGGTATCGAGAACGGATAATTTGCTTTGCCCGCAAGATCCGGATAGTCCGCGGCGCATCCCAGCCGTACGCTGTTTTCATCATGACAACCACTAACATGACTTTCCCAACAATGACGGCGAGTGCCATACTCGCAGAGGAATTCCAAAGCGAAATGCCAATAGCACGTTCCAATTCAACAGCCGAAGAGCAGCGTTGGGATGCTGTGACGGCACGCGACTCTGCCCACGATGGCGAGTTCGTCTTCGCGGTCGCAACCACGGGTGTATATTGCCGGCCTTCGTGTCCCGCCCGCCGGCCGCGGCGCGAAAACGTTACGTTTTTTTCGCGTCCCGAGCAGGCGGAGAAAGCCGGATTCCGCGCCTGCCTGCGTTGCCGTCCAAGATCGCTCAGCGGCAATCCTCAGTCAGATTTTGCGAAGGAGATTTGCCGCTACATCGAGCTACATCTCGATGAGCCGGTCACGCTCGAGCACCTGGGAAAAGTATTCCGGCAAAGTCCATTTCACCTGCAACGTCGGTTCAAAGCGGCGCTAGGGATTACGCCGCGCGAGTACGCCGACTCCTGCCGATTGCGCCTGCTCAAACGCAATCTGCAAGCCGGTGACAACGTAACTCGCGCCATGTACGACGCTGGATACGGATCGAGCAGCCGCTTATATGAGAAGACTGCATCGCAACTCGGCATGACACCAGACAAGTATCGCCGGGGCGCCGTCGCCGCCGCCATTCGCTACACCTGCGCTGATTCGCCGCTCGGCCGCATGTTGATCGCGGCCACAGACCGCGGCATCTGCGCCATCCAGTTCGCGCGTTCGGATGGCGAACTGATCGAGGGTCTGAAGCGCGAATTCCCTTTTGCCACACGCAAGCCCGACGAAGGCGGATTGCAAGCCTGGGTCGCGGCCTTGCTCGAGAAGATGACCGGACGAGAACTAAATGCGGATTTGCCTTTGGACATCCGCGCGACCGCATTTCAGCGGCGCGTGTGGACGTATCTCCAGTCGATCCCGTTCGGGTCAACACGGTCTTACGGCGAAGTCGCAAAGGCGATCGGCCAACCCACCGCCAGCCGTGCCGTAGCGCGTGCCTGTGCGACCAATCCCGTCGCGGTCGCGATCCCATGCCATCGCGTGGTCCGCGAAGATGGCAACATCAGCGGCTATCGCTGGGGTGTGGAGCGCAAGAAGACGCTTCTGGAGATGGAGCAGGAGGCCGGGCTATAAAGGACCGCAGCAAGCGGTAATCGCGAGAATTAATCAGTATCCAGCTTCGCGTCCGTGTCGGACCGCCAGGATCACGATCTGTTTCCCTTCGTAATGATAGAGAGCGACATAGGCGCCATGTCCGAATTCGATCACCCACTCGCGGAACTCGGCTTGCGCTCCTATGCTGATTGCCAGAATGTTAAGATCAAGAGAGGTAAGAATATGGCAACTCTCGATTGGTCCCAATGTCCAGCCGTGGAGAGTGTCCCTGGCAAGCGCAGTGGCGCGTGGGTATTTAAGGACACCCGTATGCCGGTTTCCACCGTTTTCGAGAACCTCGAATCCGGCGCAAGTATCGAAGAAATCATGGAGTGGTTCGGCGTGACGCGGGAACAGATTGTCGCCGTGCTTGACTTTGCGGCCCGCAGCCTTGACGCCCCGCAGGCCGCGAGCCATTCGCCGGTTTCCGCCGATGCGCATTCTCTTTGATCAGGGCACGCCCGCGCCGCTTATCCCGTTCCTCGAAGGCCACACCGTCACCCAAGCGAAGGATCTCGGATGGGACAAGCTCGTGAACGGGGAGCTTCTGAAAGCCGCGGAGGAAACCGGATTTGAAGTGCTCTTGACGACCGACAAGAATATGGCAGCGCAGCAGAATTTGAGTGGACGTACAATTGCGGTTGTTGTGCTTGGAAATTCGCAATGGCGCATCGTGCAGCGCCACGTTCGGAAAATAGCGGCAGCCGTGAACGCCGCGCGGCCCGGCAGTTATTCCGAGGTGGATATACCTTTCCGCTAGGCCTAAATCCCGCCTTTGGCCGTTTTGATCTCGTACTAACTCATTTGTTACGAATCGCCGCCCAAATCATGCTGCTGGGCGAAGCATGTATCTCTATACACGCCTTGTCGTGTGATGGCGTGCATATTGACGTTGCATCCTCTCGTATATCGAACGTGTACGTCCCGACCGCTAATGTCGCGAAGCATAGCGGGAAGTCAGCGCTATGCGGAGGGCCACATACCAGAAGCCATTTCTCTTCGCTTCCATCTTTGTGAATTGTGTGCGCGTGAGCTTTGCAGGATATTGGGCTTCTGTATTCATCGAAGGAGCAATTGATAGATTCAACTGTGATTGACAATGGCTTTGACGCTACAGCTGAAGTTTCTTTCAAAGGCTGCATTGAGTAGATTAAGTCGTAAGGCCTAGAGTGCAATTGCACACAGAAAGCTTTTTGGGCTGCGCCTGGGTACATTATTGGGCTGCACTCGGGAGCAGTCTCTGAATTAACCACATCGAACGTGTAAGCGCCTGGCGCTAATTGCTTACAGGTAGCCCACTCGACGCGACACGCGAGCCACAGAATGGTAACTGCAGAATCGCTTGTCTGGCCTGCGTCAGCTGTACAGAGCCGGACGTCATAATCGCAAGAACCGGCGATGACGGTGATTGTATTAGGTGGTTGCGGGGTGGTAATTGTGCTTATTGCAGTTCGTGAGCCGTCAGCGCTTCTCGGCTTAGTGCTCGCAGGCGGCGCGAGACGCACGACGTTTTTCTGCGAATCGGCCATGTGGCAATCTCTAAGAATCGGCATAGCTGTATAACTGCCGACGCTAGCGGTGGCCAGGTACTCGCCAGACACCGCCGCAATTTCCCCCACATGGTACAGAGAGAAAACCTCCGCGCCCTCCTGTCCCTTCATCGCGCACATCAGCCTTTTACCGGGCTGTTGCTCATCCTCGATAATCGCGAAAGGCCGAGAACGCTTGCCGTCTGCATAGTCGAACCCTGACACTCTGCCTTGCGCAAACAGTTTTGCACCCACCGGAATTTCGGCCGTACCAACAATCAGCGCGACGCTATAGACACGGCCGTCCTCCCGAAGTTCGCGATCGTCGGCGCCGCGCGGGTCTAGGGCGGGGGCCGGCGCAGACTCTTGTTGGACCGACGGAGGGGCTTTCGGATTGTTGGTGTCGACTACACCTGACCCTTGAGCCTGGGACTGGCTGGCGGGTTTGTCGTAATCGGCACCGTGGGTGATGATTACGGGACGGTCGTCTCGCGGACTACGGTTTGCGAGCGCTACTGCTATTCCAAACAGGAGCACACCGAGGGCTGCCGCGAGCCCCACACGGAATCGCATCCGTCGATCACTGTCAAAAACGGCTGACACAGCTGCGCTATGGTCGCCGCTTTCGGTGGTTGCAAGACCCGAATCGACGGAGGTTCCGCAAGCTGGGCATAACGCGCTCGGCTCCACTAAGGCCCTACCGCAGTTGTGGCAAAACCTCGGCATCGAGCGGGTGCCTCGTTCGCGGCAGAGTATACAACCTGAGGCTTGGGGTTTCTAGTGCGGATTGCCGGGCCATCAACTTGCGGATCTTCTACGGGCCACGATTGCCCAGTTCAGGAACGCCAGCGCGATCGTCGCGATCAGGATCAAGGACTGGCCGAAATCCACGCGGGTTACCAGGATTAAACATAGGATGATGCCCAGGACGGCGAAAAAATTCCCCGCTGGCAGTTGGAACATGGCGGTTGCGCCTTCCGGTTGTTTGCGGCGGAGGATGGGCAGGGCGGCGCAGCCTACTCCGTAGTAGAGAAGACGCGCTACGGCGGAGAGGGTTACGTTCCATTTGAAGTCGCCGATCAGGGATAGTCCCCAAACCATGGCCGCGAAGACCATGATTGAGACGTAGGGCGTGTGAAAGCGGCGATGAACGGTGGCGAATGCTTTGGGGAAGTCTCCTTGTTCGGCGAGGGCGAAGGGAACCCGGGGCATCGCTAGAATTTTCGCGCTTAGATATCCGTAGAAAGAAATGAGAGCGCCTACGGCAACCAGCGCGGCACCCACGGGACCAAGCGCGATCCGCGCCACATCGGCCAGGGGACGCTGGCTGCTCGCGGCATTCGGGAGAACTCCAACCACCACCCACTGGATGAGCGCGTAGATCACGGTACAGGCCAGCAAAGCTGTAAATAGCGCAAACGGAGCATCGCGGCGAGGATCTTTCGCTTCGCTCATTGGCGCCAATGCGGTCTCGAATCCACCGTAAGCAAAAACCAACAGCAGCACGGCCTTCAGCCACTGGCTGGTACTGGCAGGCCCCGTTGGCGTAGTTGCAACGTTCCAGTGGTGAGCGTGAAGCACGAACAATCCCAGAATAATCACGGTAAACAGCGGCACCAGCTTGGCCGCGGTGAAGAAGTTGCTCACCCGAGCCCCGCCGCGCACGCCGCGAACGTTGATAAATGTCAGAAGGCCCACCAGAAGCGTAAGTATGAGAGCGCGAGGCAGCGGGTCTTTCGCATGCGGCCAGAACTCACCCAGGTAAATCACGAACAGATTGGCGTTAGCGGCGGGGGCGGCGACCTGTCCTAGCCAAAGCATCCACGCAGTTTGAATTCCCATGAAGCGACCAAAAGCAACGCGGGCATAAAGATAAGGACCGCCGGCCTGCTGAAAGCGCGACGCAACCTCGGCGAAGCACCCCATGATCACGCCCATTCCGGCTCCGGCAGCGACCACCGCGAAGGGGCTCGACCTGCCGATGAGAGCGGTTACCGTGGAGGGCAGTCCGAATACTCCGCTGCCAATGATAGAGTTCACGACCAGCGCAACCAGACTCCAGCGGCCGATGGCGCGGACCAGGTCAGGCGGCAAGGGTTCGGTCATCGCGTGGTTTTATCACAAACACATGACACAAGACCATGTGGTGACGGCCGCCTCGGCCGTCCAAGCGTGGGCGAAGCCCCGCGTTGAAGTAGATCGCCTATTGCGAAGGAAAACCTGCAAGCAACCGGCGGTAAGCAACGATTGTCCATGTGCCGGGACGGTTTCTCTGTTTACGGGCACTGTCTTACAATGTTGCGGAAATCTGAATCTGTTTGGACTCCGTATCGCCGAACTCCTGCCGCCTACTCGCGACGCAGCGCGGCGGTTGGGCCTGGTGACGTTGGAGCAGATGACGACTGCACTGTTGGGGGCGGTGGAAAATCCTGCGAGTGGCACGAAGGCGATGGAGGTGCCCGCGATACGATCTACGACAGCTTTAAAACCCTTGCTGGGCACGGCATTTGGCGTGTCTTTCCGGCGTTAGCACAGAATTAGACGAAAGTAATTGCTCGAATTACGAAAGCGCATGATCATGGGACATCTATCCGCTGCGTGCTGCCGATGAGATGTTCAAACGGCAGGATGATCATTGCCCGAACACTAAGTGATCATCATGCCGGCCACACCAACTCATGGGAACCGATACTCAGATGGACGACCTTCATACGCGGATGGTAAGAGTTACCGAAGATCTGCGCGTGATTCAGCGCGAGTTGAACTGCGCCGCGATGCAAGCCCCCAGCGACCCGGAATTGATGGAAGCCATGAGCGCCCTGCCTGAGACCGAGGCCATCCAGGTACTGTGCAAGACGCTTGACCAGATGCGCCACTTCCTGTGGTTCTACACGCAGGTGATGAGCAACGAACCGGAACTTGGCGACAAGCTGCGACAGTCGAGTGGGTCCCAGACCGTCGAAGACCGCAACGTGGACAGTTCCTTTCTCGACCGGCTTTCCCGCGCCGATGAAGCCGTTCTGATGCGCTACCTGGCGGAATCCAAAGAGCGCAAGCCGAACTAGATTTCCTGTATTTCGTCCGCCTTCTTCGTAACTTCTCACCGATAAAACGCAGTGCTAAAATCCGCGGCCGCGCGTCATCGTCTTGCGCACGTCTCCATTTGGGCTGAGTACCACGATGTTGGCTTCCGCCCCTGGCGCGATGTGTCCGTGCCGCGCGAGTCCGGTGGCGCGGGAAGGATTCAGGGATGCGGCGCGCACCGCATCCCGCAAACCCCAGCTAGAAAATTTCGTCACATTGCGCACCGCGCCATCCATAGTAAGAACGCTGCCCGCAAGTTTTCCATCCAGGGTGCATTTGCCATCTTTGACCTCAACCTGCATCGGCCCGAGCTGGTATGTGCCGTCTGGCATGCCGGCCGCGGCAGTGGCGTCGGTAATCAGAACGGCCCCTTCCACACCCTTCGCCCGCAGGAAAAGCTGCACCACCTCAGGAGCAACGTGAATGCCATCGACAATAATATCGGCGGTAAGATTCTGGTCGGTCAGCACCTCACCGAGAATGCCAGGATCGCGATGATCGAGCGGCCGCATCGCATTGAACGTATGAGTAGCGTGCCGGGCGCCGGCTTTCACCCCCGCATGCGCAGTTTCCAATGTGGCATCCGAATGGCCAATGCTTACACAAACTTTGCGCCGCGCCGCTTCTGCGATTACTTCGAGCGCTCCAGGTAGCTCGGGAGCGATGGTCATCATGCGCGCATGTCCGCGCGCCGCCTGCCAGAGGCGATCAAAGATTTCCAGCGTGGGTTCAAGCAGATTCTCCGGAGGATGCACGCCTCGTCGTTTATGACTGAGAAATGGGCCCTCCAAGTGGATACCGAGCGGCCGAGCCTGCGCCGCATCACCGTTCGTGCCCTGAGAAACTTGTCCAGCCTCGATCGCATCCGCAAGGCGTTCGAGCGCAACGTAAGTCTGGTCAAGCGGCGCGGCAACCGTAGTCGGGAAATAGCCGGTCACTCCGTGAGTCGCAAGAAATTTATGCAAATGCGGCAGCTCGGCGACCGAGGCTCGCATGACATCGAGACCGGCGCCGCCGTGCATGTGAATGTCGACGAACCCCGGCGCCAGAATCGCATCACCAAGATCGACCACCGTGGCAGTACTTGGCACTTCCCGCTCGGCCCGCGAAGAAACGCCAGAGACGATGCCCTCTTCAATAAGCAGAAGCGGATTCTGTATCTCTTCCCGCGGTGTGTACAGACGACTGGCGCAGAGGACGATCATCTTGGGCCGATCAAATTATGCGGTCTTTGTTTATACGATCGTTGCTTATGCGATCTTTGCGATCAGATCGCGAAATCGAAATTGTGTCTCAAGTCTAGCTTGTTCCCAGCATCTCATCCCCGGTGCATCATCAGTGTAGCGCGAAAAATGTCAAGGCAAGCATGAGGAACGAGCGGCGGTAGCGATGTTATAATCGAAATGTTTATGAAGCGTGCGGGTGCTTGGCCTTCCTCAAAGCCGCCCGCAACCAAGTCGGG
>JBAPOI010001017.1:0-1826 GCA_049279555.1 Candidatus Sulfotelmatobacter sp. | reverse complement strand
GCCCAGGCGTTTGACGTGGGTGTCGCCGCTGAATTCCTCGCCGAGGTCGTAGGCGGGGAAGACGAGCGCGCCGCCGGCGTGCTCCTCCTCGCCCAGGCCGTAAAGATTCGCCGCGTAACTGATCTGGGTCTTCACCTCCTTTTTACAGTAACCGAAGTAGTTGTCCGCGATGAGGGTGACGATGACGCCGGTTTCATCGCGGCAGGTGAGCTTGAAGGCGCCGCCGTTGTTGTAAAATTCCCACTCATCCTTCCAACACATGCCGTCGCGGCGCTGGCGTTCCGTGGCCTGCTCCCAGAACGGCAGGCCGGCATCCTTCTTGGAGACCTTCGTCAGGTGCGGCGCGAGAATGACACAGCCGGTGTGGCCGGTCCAATGTTCGGTGTCGAGCCCGGCGTCGTTTTCCGGCAGATTCGGATCACCGGCATTGCCAAAGATGTTTTCGACGAAATCGAGGTTGCTGACAAGGTTGCCCGGCGCGAAGAAACGGATTTCCATCGATTTCCGGGGCGTAAAACCGGGAACTTCGGGGCAGACCACCGGCCGCAGCAGCAAGGAAACGAAACACTCGGCGGGTTGCGACTGGGTGGCGGTGAACGGCAGGCGCATGATTTCGCGCGGCGGATTGAATGCCAGGCTCAGCAACTTCCCAAACACCGCCTTGGGCACGCCGATTTTGTCACCGGGGATCGGCAGGCCGCCTTCGGCCACATGAAAAATGCCCTGGGTCGTGCGACGGTCGCTCCTGGGGTTGTGCAGCACGCCCTGTTTCACCCGATAGGAATTAAGAATACTGGAGGCGAATTCATCGCGGTCCACCGGCAGCGACAGGGTGCGCGCCATGCCGGGACGGTCCAGGGTCAGCGTACGCAGCAGCAGTTTGGTTACCGGTACATCCTGCAGGTAATCGTACAGGAAGGTTTGAATCCGTTGGTCGGCGGGGCAAAGGTGATTGGCCAGCAACCGCTCCTTCTCCCGGTATTGGGCGATGAGCGAAGAGACGATGTCTCCCAACTGCGCCGCGTCGTCCGCCGCCACCGGCGGAAAGCCGAGCAACGCGAGTTTGACGTTGATATAAGGAATCAGGTTGGCGGACGTACTCACGCGGCCTCCGTTTCCAGAAAACGGATGCGCTTATGCACATCCGTGTTGATGGAGTGATAGGGTTGCACGAGGTTGCCGGGGTCGAACAAAGTCGAGCGCATGTGCTCCGCGTCGTCATTCCCGATGGCGTCGGTGAAAATCGGGAGCAGATAATCTATGCCCAGCCTGGAGGGCTTCATCAATTTCGCGTCGTAAAGCGCCGGATGCAGTTTTCGCGCATGGATGAGGCCCCAGCGGTCGCGGAAGCGGTTGGCGTCGTAGCCTTCCACATGAAAACCCTTGTCCGAATTGTATTGGAGAACGGAAATGGCGTTGTTGCGGCCTTCCAGCAACAGGTCCACGGTTTTGGCGCCGAGCAACCCGGCGTAAAACCGATCAAACAGAATCGGCCGTCCGCCCCGTTGCGTGTGGCCGACTTTTCTGGTGAAGATGGCTTCCTTGGCCGATTCGCCGCGGCGATAAAGCTGGAAATAGCGGTCGCCGATCATCTGGACCAGCTTGTTGCGGAGCGCGTCCGCCGCGCCGCTGAGCACCACGTTGCCGGAAGGATCGGTGGATTTGGTTTCAGCGCCGAGTTCGCGGCCCTGCTCGTCCACGATGCCCTCGCCGCAGACGATGACGACGTTCTTCTGTAAATCATACAAATGCTTGACGCGTTCGGCCAGCGCTTCCAGGTCGGGCGCGTGTTCCGGGATCAGGACGATGTCCGGCCGCCCGTAGGC
>JBAPOI010001016.1:0-5638 GCA_049279555.1 Candidatus Sulfotelmatobacter sp. | reverse complement strand
GTGGCCGGGGGAAACAATGTAAGCCACTTCATTTACGATTTGTATTTCTACATCGACAATCCCAACGCTCCGCAGGCGCTTGAGTTCGATGTAAATCAAACCTATGGCGGTCAGCGCTGGGCGTGGGGCTCGGAATGCAACTTCAAAGCCGACGGGGTTTGGGACATTTGGAACGACGCCCCCGACACCGGATGGGAGCCGACAACGATTCCATGCAAAGCCAGCGACTTCCAGGCGAACACATGGAACCACCTGATCTGGGATGTCAGCAGGATAGCAACGGTGGCGTGCTTTATAACACGCTAACCATAAACGGCACGGTGAATCAGGTGAACACATCGTATCCGAATCAATTGAATTGGGATTTGGAAGAAATCGATACGGCGTTCCAGATGGATTTAGACGAAGCCGGTGACACTTATCACGTTTGGCTTGATGAAATGAATTTGACGGCTTTCTGAAGGCGATTGCTAAAGACACTCTGTGCTACGACGGGATGCGCGTAAGCTTGCCACCTTTCAACCGGAAGCGATCTCCACGCCACATCACAGTGTGACCGCTTAAGCTCGCGACCCAGATGGCGACGGCCGCCAGGTCGCGGAGCGGAAGCAGCCAAAAAACCTTTAGGCCTTTGCGATCCTCAAGAACGGATCCGGCTACAACCATCGCAACGGCAAAACGAAGAGCGAGTGTGATACCGAGCGCAACCCAGGCCCACATTGCCCCGCGACTCGCGATGACGGCTAACAAGCCCCACATCATCCCAAACGTAAAGAGCAAACCTAGGTGTCCGCCTGCTCGAGCATCTCGCACTCCGCGCGCCCAACGCAGTTGATGGGAAAAGAATTCCCGCATGGTATAGGCCGGCAAATAGGTTTCGACGACCACATCCGACAACTCTACCACCAATCCAAGGCCCGCAATACGCTTTCCCAATTCGTAGTCATCGGCGAGATAATCCACGAACGATAGAAAGCCCCCAATCCTCTGCAACTCGGCGCGGCGAAATACCAGCGTCGAACCCAGCCCGAAGCGAATCCCACCCTCGACCTGCCTCGCTACCAAAACGCCCGGGCAAAAATCCGTACTGATGCCCAACTGTTCCAGCCGTGAGCCCAGCGTTGAGGCCGCGACGCCGCGATAAAGGCAAGTAACCAGGCCAACGCGCGATTCGGCCAGCGGCGTGACCACCCCACGCAGATAGCCGGCCTCGACGCGAATGTCGCTGTCGTTCACAATCAGGTGATCGTAGCGAGTGTCCGCCAGCATCTGCGCCAGATTGCTGACCTTCACATTCGCACCCAGGATCTTCGGACAATGAACCAGATGAATTCTGCGACCGGGAAATTCAGCCTGCAGTTGCTTCACGCTCTCAATCGCAGGATCATTGGGATCGCTCACACCAAAGATGATTTCGTACTCCGGATAGTCTTGCAGGCAGTGGCTGCGAAAGCTCTGATAAATTTCGGGATCGACTCCTTTGAGAGGTTTCAGAATCGATACTGGCGGCAAAAACGGCGTGGAGCGGCCTTCCACAGAGCGGGCTTCACGCGCGGCTTTTCGCTCACGCACAAATCCTGCGGCGGTCCACACGCACAGAAGATAGTAAATTGAGCTGGAAGCAGTACCGAAGAGAGCGACGATCTGAATTGCTCTAATGATGGAATGAATCATGCGCAAGCGCAGGGCGAACTATTCGTAACGCAGCGCTACTTATTCGTAACGTAGAGCCTCAATCGGATCCAGGTTCGCCGCCTTCCACGCAGGATAGATGCCGAACACCAGCCCAACACCCGCGGCAGAAGTGAAACCAAAAACTGTCCAGAACATTGACATGCGGGCCGGCAGCGAAGGCCACACTGCCGGAATGATCCATACGATGAGCGCACCTAAGAGAACGCCAATGATTCCTCCGACTGCGGTAAGAATGATGGCCTCAAGAGTAAATTGCAACAGAACGTCACGCTTGCGGGCGCCGATGGCCTTGCGGACGCCAATCTCCCGCGTTCTCTCGGTTACGCTCACCAGCATAATATTCATCACGCCGACGCCGCCTACAATCAGCCCGACGCTGGAAATCGCAAACATGCCGATAAATAGCATTCCCGTCAGCTGGTTCCACACGTCGGAAATTGAATCAGCCGTGAAGACCGCGAAATTATCTGGCTTGTCAGCAGGTACTCTACGGCGTCGGCGCAGCAGTTGGCGGGTTTCGTCGATCGCTTTCGGCACGTCATCGTGCGATGTGGCCTTAATGCTGATCCAGTGTTGCTTCAACTCCGGATGCAGCTTGCGCAACGTGCTGAGCGGAAAGAAGGCTTTGTTGTCCTCGGGATTCTTGCCTCCACCGAATACTGATTTCACCGGCTTAGCGACTCCAATCACGGTGAACAGTTCGCCTTCAATGCTCACTTCTTTCCCCAGTGGATCGTTCACTCCGAACAATTCTTCCGCGGTGTCGGAGCCGAGCAAGACCACCGGCGAGTGATGTTCTTCATCGGCTTCGCCGAACCAACGGCCGGATGCAATCTGCAGATCAAACACATCTTTCGCGGAGGCTTGATCGCCCTCAAGGATCGTATTCTTCGCCTTCTTGTCGCCATACTTCACAGCGAACGAGCCTACTCCAAGTTCCGGGCGGAAGTAGCGCAGGCCCGCTGTGACGGCCTTGACATGCGGCAGGTCGCGAATGGCGACGGCATCGTCATAGGTCAACTCTCTGCGCAGGCGCATTTCCTCGGTCGGCCGTCCGAAGGTGAACGGCTCGATGTGAAATGCGAAGATGACGTTGGAGCCTATGCTGGTGACGATGCCTTCCACGTTATCGTTCAGCCCGCGGCCGATCGAAGAGACGCTGATGACGACCGCGACTCCGATCACAATGCCCAGCACAGTCAGCGACGAGCGCAGTTTGTTTCCCCAGAGGGTATCGGTCGCCATCTGGATAATCTCACCGAATTCGTCTCGTTTAATCATTGGCTAAAGCAATTAGTAATTTCGTAATTTGAAACCAAAACGATCGGTCGGCCAAATTACCCAATTACGAAATTACTCAATCCCCTACATCTCAAATCTCAGCGCCACAATGGGGTCGAGCTTCGCGGCCTTGCGCGCGGGGTAGACTCCAAAAAACACGCCCACGCTTGCCGCCACGATTAACCCCGCCGCAACCGCCCACAGCTTGATCGCCGAAGGCATCCCAATCAATGCGGTCACTCCCAGGGCGACGCCAGCTCCAACCAGAACACCCAGCGCGCCGCCCAACAGCGAAAGCGTCACCGATTCGATCAGGAATTGCATCAGCACATCGTCGCGCGTCGCTCCGAGTGCCTTGCGAATTCCGATCTCCCGCGTGCGCTCGGTGACCGCGACCAGCATGATGTTCATGATGACGATGCCGCCCACCACCAGCGCGATAGCAGCCACACCAATGGTCGCCATAAAGAAGGTGCTGCTGAAGTCCTTCCAAATTCCAAGAAGGCTGGCGTTGGTTTCGATATCGAAACTATCGCCGGCTCCAATGCGGTCGTGACGATGCGTGCGCAATGCGACACGGGCTTCATCAACCGCTTCATTCAGCGAGGCGCCGGCCGCAGCCGCCTTTCCAGAAATCCGGATGCTGTCCGTGTGCGCTCCATATTGCTTAAGGTAGGCAGTGATCGGAATCATCACGTAGTTGTCCAGGCTCTGGCCGAGGGTCTTACCCTTCTTCTTCCCGACTCCTACCACCTGATAGGACCAGCCATCCAATCGAATTTCTCGCCCCATGGGATCGATGCCCGGCATCAAGTGCTCCACGATATCGGTTCCCACCACCGCGACCAGAGACCTGTTGTTCAAGTCGGTCTCGGTCAGCATGCGTCCGGCAGTCAGGTCAGTATCATAGATGGGCGCCATGGAAGGCGTAATCCCCTGCACGGTGGTGTCGCTGATCGACTGCTCCGCGTATTTAACGTGTCCAGTACTGTTGCGCAGGGCAGCGCCCACATAGTCGCAGTGGCGGCAGGCCGCAAGCACGGCCTGATAATCTTCCAATTCCAGATTCTTGCGCTTCTCTGCTTCCAGGAAATGCTCGACGTTGGTTTCGACTGGCGAAAACTTCGACATAATAAAAACGTCGGCGCCTAGGTTGAAGATTTTGCCCGCAACATATCCATCGATGCCCGCCACGAAGGTGACGACCGCAATTACCGCTGCAACTCCGATAACAATGGCGAGAGTCGAGAGCACTGAGCGCAGCTTGTTCACCCACAGCGACTGAAAGGCGATTCGGATGGCTTCGAGGGTGTTCATGAGTTCGGCTTCCGGTGCGGCCTCCGGATTGATACTCCACCGTTGGCAATAAGTCTACCAGCCAAACTCGAATACATGCTTACAATGCGAGCGAAGGCAGGAAAGCCGGAACCGAAGGCCGCGGAAGCCGGGAGAGCCGCACCCTAGCAGGTCCGCGGCGGTGCGCCATCACAGGCCGAAATCTTACCGGTAAGCACTTCGATCTGCAGGCAATGCCCCATGTCTGGCTTCCAGGTCCCGCCGTCGAGAACACAGCGCTGCACGCCAATCCGCTGGTTGAGCGGTGCCGTGGTGCTGGCCAATTTTTTGAGGCAGGCTACTTGATAGTTGTACGCATCATTGGAATCCATCCATTTTGGCGCAATTATTTCCCGGTCGAATCTCCAGGCGCGGCCACTTAGATCCACAGAGGTGTACACCTTCAATTTGTAGTTGGGGATGGGAAGAGGAGTATCGAATTCCGCTCCCATTTCCATCTCATTCTCTAGTTCGTATTCCATCTCCTTCAATACATCCTCTACGACTCCATCGATCATGGACCGATTCCGCATGGCTCACCTCGGCATTTTTTCAACTGCCATCGACTGATGCAGACATTGTTGGCCGCGAGTGTGCGAAGCACAAGTCGCCGATTCGGGGTCGCTTCTTTATGGTAGCTAGCGGCATCGTATAATGACCAGGTTGGCAGTTGGGCCGGACGGCCGCTTTCAGCGTCTTCGGACGCGGGGAGAGGAAAGTCCGAACTCCGCAGAGCAGTGTGCCGGATAACGTCCGGGAGGCCGGGTTCAAGCCCGTCCGACGGAAAGTGCCACAGAAAACATACCGCCCAAGCCTACCGGCGAGGGTAAGGGTGAAAAGGTGCGGTAAGAGCGCACCGCCGCGGCAGTAATGCAGCGGGCAGGGCAAACCACACACGGAGCAAGACCAAATAGGAAGGGAGTTTGAAACGTGACTCTCACGAGTCAGGTTTTGATACGTGCCGGCTCGGTGCGTAAAACCTTCGGGTAGGTCGCTAGAGCCGCGCAGTAATGCGTGGCCCAGAGGAATGGCCGTCCCACCGGAGCAATCCGGCGGACAGAATTCGGCTTACAGGCCCGGCTGCCACAAATTTTTCTTTTGTAGCCTTCGCTCTGATGTTTACTGAGACGTACCCTTCACGTACCGGCTCATCCAGTTGTTCATCTCCCAGTACATGTGGAGCACCGATTCTCGCGCCGCGTAGCCGTGCGATTCCAGCGGCAGCAGCACGAATCGCACTGTGCCCCCTTGTCCTTTAATCGCACTGAACAGGCGCTCGCTTTGAATCGGGAACGTCCCCGTATTGTTATCAGCTTCGCCGTGAATC
>JBAPOI010001015.1:0-16899 GCA_049279555.1 Candidatus Sulfotelmatobacter sp. | reverse complement strand
AATGAAGGTCATCGGGATTAGCAAAGTCAATAAAACCGGATAGCAAGTGGAAACATAACCCTCGCCCACCCACGCTGCGATCACGGATTTTCCCAGAATAATCAGCGTGGCTGTGATGGGAAAAACGATCAGCGAACAGGCGCGATTGCCGACGACCAGAATCTTTCTCAGTTCTTCACGGTCGCCCTTGGCCTCCGACTGGCCGGACATGGGGACAAAGATTTGAGCCAGACTGCTCACCACTTCGCCGGCATAATCCACCAGGCGATCGCCGATCGAAAAATAAGTTACTGCCGCCACAGAAACCAGCGTGGAAATCAAGACTTCATCCGTCTTGAAGCGCAACTTGTAGGCGATCATCAGAATGAAGCTGATGCCGCTATAACGGGCAATTTCTCCCAGTGCTGTGCGGTCCACGTACTGCCAGCCAAAGCGGAGGGGGAGAATACGTAAGACGATTACGGCGCGAACGACGGATCCTAGTAGCGGAAGCGTCACGGTGACGAAGGCGACTACAAGGAGCCCATAGCCCAGTTTCAAAGCAATGACGATAAGCAGGGCGCGTAATAGCGTGGCTGCGAGATTGGTTACATTGACAAAATAAAAATGATTCAGCCCCTCCAGAATTCCACCGAACACACCTGCCGGAAAGCCAAGGCCGACCGCGGTGCCTACCATCAGAAACAGCACGCGGGCGGTCTGCAAGAAATCGGACGGCATGCGGAACAAAGATCCGAGGAACCCGCTGATAACCAGAGTGGTTACGATTGCCGCGGCACCAATGGCGGCATAAACAAGCAGCGCCGTATTGATCAGCCGGGAGACACTCTCCGTGTCGTTGGTTGCCGTATACGTTGAGACATAGCGGATCACCGAAGAACGAATACCCAGATCGAACAGGCCATAGTAGCCGGTCACGGAAAACACCAGGATCCATGCCCCATAGGCGTTGTTTCCCAGGCGGTGCAGGATGAAAGGCGAGAGAAAAATCCCGACAAGAATGCTGACGCCCAGGCTGAACCAACTGGAAGTAACATTCTTAATAATCTGACTCTTGAGCATCGTGAATTACCCTGAACGAGGGAAGTCTCTTTTCTAGCGGATTCTCCGGGGCATGTTCAGGGTTGCCAGCGAAGAGTTTATAGTCACTAACTCATAACCTAATGTGGTCATTAACTCGCCCCATGCCGATTCAATTCGCTGGACACTGCATTCCGGAAGTGAAGTTCTCCATCCTCCGGACCTTGCCTTCCCTACAAACGGAATGTCTTTTCGATGGTTGCGAGTTCCCACCCATTGGAGGGCTTCGAGTTTCTCGAGTTTCCGCATGCGATCGGCGGAACTCAACTCAATTGCTTTGTGAAGCTCTGCCGTCGATGGCTCAACGCCGAGGAATGCCGCGATCCGTGCCAACTCAGAAGCTGTGTCTTTGATCATGTC
The DNA here is from genome assembly GCA_049279555.1 of Candidatus Sulfotelmatobacter sp. GTDB lineage: Bacteria > Acidobacteriota > Terriglobia > Terriglobales > Acidobacteriaceae > Sulfotelmatobacter. The sequence goes on along the minus strand of JBAPOI010001015.1, from coordinate 15,459 downwards.
CTCGTAACGGAGCAGAAGGAATTCTTTTCGCCGGCCGCGCGTGTAGACCCAACTGGCCACATTCTCGGCCCATGTTCCCCAATCGGCGGAGATCAGACGGCCTGACACAAAATCGTCGACGTAACGTTCGAGTTCATACCCGTCTTCGATCTGTCGCGATCTCCGCTGGAAATCGTAGTAGGAGAGCGCGATGTCTCGCGGATCGCGCACGATGTAGATCGTTTTCGGGTAACGGTGATCGAAATACTGATGTGTCTTAATGATGCGGGGACGCGGCGTGCGCTTGAGAGCGCGGTTCGATTGCGATGCTGTGTCTGGAATCAGTTTCTCGATGTTGGCGAAGCTTACATTTTTTTCGGGATAAACCAGGTTCGCGATCAGAAAACGAGTCCATGTATTGCCCGATCGTGGATACGAAACTAGAAACGTATCATCCGGGTATACCGCGAAAACCCGATCGGCCTTATCGGTTCCTAGCAAGAACTTAGTGATGGCCTTGATTCCGTAAATCACCTGGGGAATGACTCCGCTACGAACGACTCAGCATCGATTCTCTCACCATCGATTCTCGCACATTGCGTTCGTCGCATGACGGCTTTCGGGAACCTTTCGCGCAAGTCTTTACTGGGCTGCCCTACACTCGCTCAAAAGTGCGAAGCCAACCATACACTCGTGAGGTTACAACCATGTTTCAATACCAGCACGCTCCGCTATATCGTCGTGGCAACTGATCGGTAAAAGCTGCAACCCATTGAATACCAATGATTTATTGGGGCTAACCAGTGGCTCAAGTTTCCTTGAAAGGAGCTTGGTGGTTTGGGACCCCATTTAGTCGACGCGTTCGGCTGCGAAATACCTTATTTGGGGGATTACACGGCGTCGTCGCCGGCTGGATGATAGCAATGTTAAGAGATGGTTACATTCGCTTTTGTGGATTTACAAAGACGGATTCTGCGGTAATATTGTGGCCATTAAAGGGGCGATGCGACAGCTTTTACCGCTACTCCCAGTGGCAAGAGGATCCGGGCGAATATTTACTTAATGGCAGCGCGGGTCATTTGCCGCGAAACCTAGGGAACGATCCGATCTTTCGGTTTTTGTCAATTACAAGATAATGAAGTTTGTTAGGCCGTCCGCGCACGCAAGCGAGGCGGCGAACACCGAAACTCAGCTCTGCAAGCGGGGATGCAAGCGGTCAGTATTGCCAGCGATATTTTTCGCAAAGCTAGCGATCTAAATGCGTAACTCGATGCGATCTAAACAACACTAGCAGGATTCGGCGAGGAGAAACTCAATGGGCGCGATCGGCAGAATCTTTGTGGGGATCAAATATCTGGCAAAGCAAGACCCTCCCCGACGACGTTTGATCGTGGACAAGGACGATACGTTCCTTGTCTCATATCCCAAGTCGGGCAACACTTGGGTTCGGTTGTTGCTCGCAAACCTGATCCACCAGGAGGCTGTGACCTTAACTGGAGCGGATCGGCTTATCCCGTCGGTGGATGGGCAATCGAGGAGATATTTTGAGCAGATGCCGCGCCCTCGGCTCATCAAGAGCCATTACCCGTTCTGCGAGACCTACAAACGCGTGATTTATGTCGTGCGCGATCCCAGGGACATCGCCGTATCGCAGTACCATTTCCAGATCAAAAGGCGAGTCTTGGACGAGGGATTTCCGATCGACAAATTCATCACCAGCTTTGTTGCCGGGGAAGTGTGTCCGTATGGCTCATGGGGCGAAAATGTAGCGAGTTGGACGGGAGCGCGGACCGGCGACCCGAATTTCCTGGTCGTTCGCTATGAAGACCTCTTGCGGCAAACCTACGACGAGCTTGGTCGAATTGCGGCTCTGCTACAGATGAACGCATCTGCGGAGCGACTGAGTTCAGCCGTGGAGCGCAGTACTGCAGCGCAGATGCGGAAAATGGAAAAGCAAGAAGGCCGACTGTGGGCGTCGACGAAGGATACGCGCCAGGACATCCCGTTCATTCGCGCGGCCACCGATGGTCAGTGGCAGTCAGTGCTGTCACCTGCTTCTGTACAAAAGATTGAAGCGGCATGGAGCCACCTGATGCTGATTTTCGGCTACAAGCTGGCATATGTCGGCGTGGCACAGGAGAAAGCTTCGAGAATATCGAATCTCTTACCTGGATTCCCAGGAGTTGAAATGCGGGCTGCTGCTCTTCCTGCGCAGGCGCGGGTCTAAGTTCAGAATCGAAGCTGAGGACTCAGATCTCTCAAACGAACAGGTTCGATCTAACCGAACGGTAATCCCTCGGTCACCAAAGTGGGCTAAGCGTCTGCGTGTGCCGTCACGGTGATGCGGGTACCGAGGTAGTAGTTCTTGAGATCATCCCATCGCTTAATGCCGGCGGATTGCCAGTCGTAATAGCGCAGGTTCGAAAATCCCACAGCCTTCAGCATCAGCCGCAGCGCCTCTTTGCTAGGATAGCCTTTTATCGCCCGCACCGCTTTGCTAGGATCGACAAGTTCTAGATCCCCAAAAGCCGCGGTACTTTCGTGGTCGGTCGGCTCGTCGTGAACTTCGACGACGCTTCCAGGCCGTAAAGAAACGGTGGTGTCGATCACGAGGCTTGCAGGCTTGACGCGAGCGATCTTGCGAAACAGCGGCATGTGGTCGATGGTGTGATAAAGGAACCCAAAGCAGAAGACGGTATCGAAGCGCCCGCTCTCGAGTTGGTCCAGCACAACCATCACATCGCCCTGAACGAATTCAACTCTACCGGCGGGCACGCCGTATTCGCGCATGTTATTGCGCGCCGCCTCCACCAAATGCTGGCGAGCCTCAATGCCGAGCACATAATCCGCGCCTGCTTTGTGCGCGGCCAAACTCCAACGTCCGTCGTGAGAAGCGATATCCAACACTTTGCGGCCAGAAATAATGGCCGCGTTCGATTCAATTAGAGCCCGATGCCGCTGGTTCAGCCGGTCTGGTGCTGCAGCGGTGTCGCTGGTGGAGAAGAAGCGAGGATAAGCGTCGAAAAAGCCGTCGCTCCGGGGATGACGCTTCAGGCGAATCATCCTCCGGAACCAGCGCTCGCGAACCTCAAACCGCAGCTTCTGTTGAAACTCGGATAGAAATTTGGTGTTACCCATGGATACCCTTTGTGAAGAAGCCCGGCAATTCCTTACTTGCAGATGGAGAGCGGATTATAACCACCTCGCGAGCCCTGCGCCAATTCGCTGGTGGCCGCGGAAACTCTTTTTTACTCAACCACGCTTCGGCTACGATTTGCTAGCGAGAATGTTCAATCGCATGGATGTGAGGTTCAACCAGCGTTAGCAACCTCTCTCGCAAGAAAGGTCCACTAGCAATCAGGCCTGACAAAAGCGGATCGTGGCGATTGGCAATCAGGCTGGTTTTTTCCAAAGTGCTGACAAAACCGCCCGCCGCTTGTACCAGAGCCGCTCCGGCCACGACATCCCACTCGTTCTTTGGAGTGAGTGTGAAAGTCGCGTCGGCCAAGCCTGCAGAAACCAGGGCCAATTTGTAGGCGACGGAACCCATGGGACGGATCTTGCACCCAGAATTCTCAAACGTCTTCCATTCGCCGCGCTTCACTTCGCTGCGGCTGGCGAGAATCAATGCGCCTTCCAGAGTCTTGCGCTGACTGGGTCGCGCCAGTTTGCCGTTGTAGGTCACGCCGGATTCTACTGAACCGAGAAAGACCTCGTTGGTTGCTGGATTGCAAATTCCGCCGGCTACGGGACGGCCGTCCTCCACGAATCCAATCGAAACGCAGAATTCGGGAATGCCCTGTACGAATTCACGGGTGCCGTCGAGCGGATCGACTACCCATACGTGCGACCGCTGCAAGCGGATCGGATCGTCGACGCTCTCTTCTGAGAGCCAGCCCTCACCTTCGCGCAGCAGTCCCTTGCGCAGCACGGCATCGAGGGCACGATCGGCCTCGGTCACAGGATCGTGCCCAGCCTTGTATTCGGCGTCGATCTCTCCGGGCGTGAAACGAGCGAAGACGGAGCGGGAGGCTTCCAACGCGGCATGAATGCGTTCCAGTATCTGAGAGTAAGAGTTCAATTTCATATCTTCCAAATCTTAGTTTTGATAAACCAAAAGCTGACAAAACCGAAGAGCACCTTCCAATCAAGCCACGAGCATGCGTGCGCCGGTCGCCAGCAGCACAGCGCAAAGGATACGTCTCAGCCATGGAACTGGAACTCGCGTGCTCAAGTAAGAACCCAGCAGCCCGCCCGGGATCGAACCGATCAAAAGCGCACCCACTAGATGCAAATCGATATTGTGCATCCGAAAATGAAGAAGACTGGTGACTCCGGTCAGGAGCAGTGCATGCACGATATCCGTGCCCACCATGACTTTTGGTTGAAAGCTGTAGAACAGCAACAGCATCATCATGACAATACTGCCGGAGCCGACCGAGGTGATTCCCACGAGAAAGCCCGCCACCAGACCGATGAGCGACATCCACGCGAATGATTTCATCGTGGGCGGGCGCGTGGCTGCCCGGTCCTCAATCTTCTTCTGAAAGAACAGAAAAGTCGGAATGCAGATCAGCAGCACTCCAACCGCGACCGTGATGAAGTGATTTACGCCGTTTCCATAGGTATTCCGCAGATGCACCAGAAAGCTGACGCCGAGATACGAGCCAGGAGCGCTGCCCACAGCAAGTGCCAACACTACCTTGCGCTTGACCGTTCCCTTGCGCAGGTGGACGATGCTTGCGCCGATTTTGGTGACGAAGTTGAACAGCGCGTCGGATCCGACCGCGCTCATGGGCGGTACGCCGAGCCCAAAAATTAGGATCGGAAGCAGCAGAACGCCGCCTCCGACCCCTGTCATTCCAATGAGGGTCCCAACTCCCAAACCAACCAGGCTCTTGATCAGCAGATCCATGACTATGCAAATGACAGTGCACGCGACAGCGCCGATCTCACGTTTTCAACTATTCCGCGCTCGTTTCGTGCGGCCGATTAGACCGACTCCGCTGCCGTCCCGATAAAGCCCTCCCGTTCCAGGTGCAGAATAATCTCCTGCGCCGCTTCTTCGGGAGACAGGTCGCCGGTGTTGATGGTAACTTCGGCATCGGTCGGAACTTCGTAAGGATCTGAAATGCCGGTGAACTCTTTGAGAATTCCCGCGCGGGCTTTGGCGTAGAGGCCCTTTCGATCCCGCTGTTCGCAGACATCGACCGAGGTAGCGATGTGCACGAGAATGAATCCACCGTAAGGCTCAATCATCTGCCGTACATGTTTCCGCGTCGCATCGTAGGGCGCAATCGGCGCGCAAATGGCAATGCCGCCATTCTTGGTGATCTCCGAAGCGACGTATCCGATGCGCCTGATATTAATGTCGCGGTGCTCTTTGGAGAATCCAAGCTCGGAAGAAAGATGTTTGCGTACCAGATCGCCATCGAGGATTGTGACGGGACGCCCACCGGTTTCCAGGAACTTGGTCATCAGCACGTTGGCGATGGTCGACTTGCCGGAGCCGGACAGCCCAGTGAAGAAGATGGTGACGCCCTGCTTGTGACGAGGCGGAAAGCTGCGGCGCAATTCCGCCACGACCTCTGGATACGTAAACCAAGCAGGAATCTCACGGCCTTCGTTCAAACGCTCGCGAAGCTCGGTGCCGGAGATGTTCAGCACGCGATCTCCGTTTTTCACTTCGTCATCGGGCACGTATCTATTCTCAGCCTCGAGGTAGACCATCATGTTGAAAGGCACCATGGTGACGCCGATATCCGCCTCGTGCTTTTTGAAGACTTCCTGCGCCTCATAGGGGCCGTAGAAAGGTTTGCCGTCCGTATCTTTACCCGGACCGGCGTGATCGCGGCCCACGATGAAGTGCGTAACGCCGTGATTCTTGCGGATGAGCGCGTGCCAGATGGCTTCGCGCGGTCCACCCATGCGCATGGCCAGCGGCAGCAGGGAAAGCTTGGCGGTGGACTGCGGGAACTTCGAGAGCAGCAACTGATAGCAGCGCACGCGCGTGTAGTAGTCCACGTCGCCCGGCTTGGTCATGCCGACTACGGGATGAATCAGAAGGCTGGCTTCTACCTGCTTCGCTGCGCGGAACGCCAGCTCCACATGGGCACGGTGCATAGGATTGCGGGTCTGGAAGGCGACTACACGACGCCAGCCGAGCCGGGCAAACTCGGCACGCACTTCGGCCGGAGTCAAACGTACGGTACGAAAATCGTAGTGAGAAGGCGCTTGCAGCCCTTCTACTTTTCCGCCTACATACCAGGGGTTCGATTTGTTCATCGCATAATCCGCACCGGGATGAGCGGCGCTGGTGCTGGCGAAAACCGCCTTGGCCTCGGCTTTACGATCGGGCTGCCAGACGTCTTCCACGTGCAGCACAGCAAGCATTACACCCTCGGGATCGCGCAGCGCTACTTTGCTGCTGCCCGGCGTCAGCTTCTTGGCAAACTCCTCGGTCACATCCATGGTGATGGGCATGGGCCACAGGGTGCCGTTGGCGAGGCGCATGTTGTGGCAGACACCCTCATAGTCGGCGCGGGTCATGAAACCCCGCAGCGGAGAGAATCCGCCGCTGAGCAATAACTCGAGATCGCAAAGTTGGCGGGCCGTCAGGTCCCACGAGGGCCACTCTTTGGAATGCGACTTCAGTTCGGCGATCTTCTCCGCCGGTACGATGAGTTCAACAAGTTCGCCGCCGTGCGGTGCGATGAGATGACTGATTGAAGCGGTCAAGTGCTTAAGCCTCCTGGATTTTTGCGTGCGCTAATGCCTACTACCTTTATCGTCTTGGCTCGGATACTTCCCAAATTATCGGGACGGGGGCGGAACCGATTTGCAGATGTTTTAAGGGAGAGATGAATCTCCGAATCTTGTTAACAGACTAACATTTTCCTGCCGATGTACGAAAGCCAGTTCCAGGAATTACTCCAGACCGAAGGCTCATGCAATCATGGCACCTTTGTGACCGTAGGTGACCATCGTAAGCTGTTAAAAGGAAACCGTTTGACCGGGGCTGCACATTCTTGCATGGGTCGCTATTGGTGGGTATGTGAAAGCCTTTGCGCGAAGAGCCAGCACTCTTCCACTGGCGAAAATCTGGTAGTGGGTCAGTTTGAAAAGCAGCGTGCACTCCTCCCGTCGGCGTCATCCCGAGCCCCGCGTTTTCTCCGCGGAGCGAGGGATCTCATGCGCAACCGGCCCAGCGCGTAAGCCAAGCTGAGCCACCGCGGGTTTTTTTCTAGTGTTCTTTTGTATGCTTCATGGTCCGATGTTTTCGTCTAGAAGCATCTATATTGGGTTTCCTAAGGTTTTGATTACCTAAGGTTTTGAATTTCGGTGGTGGTGCAATTTGGCGTACGCGCCGGGCCGGTCAAGCGGGAGGTCCTTCGCTCCGCCCGAAAAACGGCTACGCTCAGGATGACACCGGCGAGAGAAAGGTTTTGAATTTCCTAAGGTTTTGAATTTCGGTGGTGGTGCAATTGGCGTATGCGCCGGGCCGGTCAAGCGGGAGATCCCTTCGGCAAGCTCAGGGCAGGCTCTTCGCTCCGCCTGAAAAGCGGCTACGCTCAGGATGACGCCGGCGGGAGAAGTGCACGCTGCTTTTCAAACTGCCCCACTACCGAGCAGCAGGATGAGAAAGAGACGACATCGGGACATGCGTCGAGTCCTCTGACGTGTATTAGGTTCCGATAGAACAAACCCGGTTGTCGCCAATTTCACTCGGGAAAAATATCGACTTGATCCTTGATAGACGATACTTGCTACGGCGTCTGAACATCATCGACAGCCGAGCAGGAAACCCTTTCTTGTTCAGACCAGGCCCGCAACCGCCAGCCTCGGCCGAGAACACAAAGAGCCGCCGCATAGCCGTCGCCACCCGGCACCTCCCGCATACACCAACGTTCCGCTTCCGTTGCGTCGGGCCGCGTGGCGATCAGGGCATTGACGTTCCCGGCTGCCAAGGAAACGTCGAACTGGCTCAGGGGTAGGGACAATCCTGCCCCCGTCGCTTTCACGTAGGCTTCTTTCCTTGTCCAGCAGCGGAAGAACGCAGCATGTCTTTCTTCCGGAGCAAAAGCCATGAGTTCTTGTCGTTCGTGCTCCGAAAAAAACCGGTGGGCAATTCCTTCTACATCGAAATCGTGCCGGATCAACTCCACGTCAACGCCAACTTCCCGTCCCCGGGTAAACGCCAGCAGAGCCGCCATGCCGGAATGAGAAATATTGAACTCAATATTTTGCGCTGCATGAGCGCCGCTTAACGAAGGTTTCTCCTTCTCGGAGTAGCGGAACGAAAGCTCTTTCGGCTCAGCGCCCAGGTAGGTGGCAAGAATTACTCGCAACAGAGCACGCGATGCAATGTAGCGTTGGCGGTCGCGGGAGAAATGGAATCGGGCTGCACGCGCGCGTTCATCTTCCGACAGCACTTGTTGCCAACGGGCCTCCTCGGGGCCAACCGCGCCTAAATCGACTCGCCAGAGCTGTACCTCGTTTTCCGGTAGCGCGATCGGGCCTGCCAAGCTGAACCCTGGCTTGGTTATGTTCATCTGCGCCAGCATGTTCGAAAGGTTACGCTGTAGTTTCAAGGCGTGTCCACATCGGGTGTTGTCGCAACAACATTGCCGTATCGGCACGTGTCAGGAGCCATTCGTGGCCCCCGGCCCTAAAGTTTCACGCTATTGCGTCGATATGGACCTCAGATGGCAAGGATCCCTACCAGCGTTCCTTGTTAGTTGAATCCATCTTCAGGAGACATCTATGTCGACAGCAGCGGTTTCAAGTAGTTCCATCCACCAGCAATTGCAGCAGTACTTTCAAACTCGCGGTACGGATCTGGGCCAGCTGGGAAAAGCACTTAGTTCCGGCGACTTGGCTTCCGCCCAGACGGCCTTTAACAACATTGTCTCGCTCGGCCAGGGCGGTCCCTTTACAAATGGGAGCCCGTTCAAACTTACCGGGCGTGAGCAGGATTTTACCGCTGTTGGGCAAGCTTTGCAGTCCGGCGACTTGGCCGGTGCGCAACAAGCCTTCCAAGGACTTGTCAATACGTTCAGAAACCTGCCCCAAAACAACGGGGGCCCTTCAACTCCAGCGTCTCCAGCAGCCGGCACCGGGCCTGAAGTCGTCATCAACCTGAACAGCGGCGCTGGGAACGCCAGCCCCGAGCAGATCACCATCAACATCAACGAGTCCGGGAACACTCAAGCCCCTTCTTCAACCACTAACCAATTAAGCCCCACTGCGCAGGAGATTACCCTGAATTTGAATTCTGCGAACAGCGAGCAGATCGTGCTGAACCTGTTGGGCGGGTCATCGTCAACCAGCAGTGCATCGAGCAGTTCACCAGCGAACGGGACCATCAGTCTTTCGGCTTGAAATAGCGGCTTGAAACCGGCGGCTTGAAACGGAGTGTGGCCGGTGCTTGGGCGGAGAACACGACCGCTTATTGCACCGGTGCATTCAGCGCCGCTACGAACTCCATAAACGTCGTAGCTGTCACCGCTTGATCCACGGCCTCCGGGTGTCCGAACAATTCGCTGGCATCCCCCAGCAAGTCCTGCTGCGACTGGTTATCCGCCGTCAGAATCATGATAATCAGCCGCGCGGGCTTGCCATCCCGCGCATCGAAATCGATTCCATCCGACTTCGCTACCACCACAAGCGGCCGCGTCAATCCATCTACCCGCGCATAGGGTACGGCCAATTCATTCTCCCAGCCGCTGGCCAGCACCCGCTCCCGCTCCGAGATGAGGCGGAATAATCTTTCCGGCGCGTTACTCACTGCTTCCGCCGCTACATCGCACATCTCCCGCAGGGCTCCCAGCCGGGTCTTCGCAGCCAGAGTGGGCAGAAACAGCTTGGCGGTGACCGTGTCTTTCAGGGTCAGCTTGCGTCTGCGTTTTACCAGAAAGTTAATCACAGGAGCCGAGAGCAGCGACGTGAGCAGAGCCATTACCACGAGCGCTACGAACATCGACTCCTGGATCAACCCCGCCTGCAGCGCGAGGATGCCAAGAATAATCTCCATGGCTCCGCGCGCATTCATGGCAAGTCCTACGACCAGCGACGATGTCCGGTCCATTCCCCCCAGACGCGCGCCCCAGCCCGCTCCGAGCAGCTTGCCCGCGCAAGCCACGCCAATCACGGTTGCGGTTAATCCCAGGTGAAAGTTCGCCGCAAAGTTGGTTCGCAATCCGATGCTGGCAAAGAAGAATGGCGCGAACACGTTGGTCACGATCTGGTGAATGGATTCGGAAGTTCGCTTGCGCAGATGTCCCGATTCGCCGATTGCGATGCCGATGACGAAGGCTCCAAACACCGCGTGAATTCCCGCATACTCGGTGAATGCCGCTCCGGCGAGCGTGAGGGTGAAAATGAATCCCAGCACGCCGCCGGGCCAGGTGGTGTGGGCTTGCAAAATGGGCAGGATTTTATTGAACAGCCAACTCCCCAGAGTCAGCGTAATGCCCACGAATAGCAGAACCAGGATAATGGTGTGCTTTACACCGTCACCCACGCTTCCGCCTGCCGGCGGATGCAGCATCCCGAGGACGAAGGAAAACAAAATCCATCCCACCAGGTCGTCAAACATCGCCGAGGAGATGATGACCGTCCCCACATCGGTGCGTAGAAGATTCAAGTCCATCAAAATCTTTGCGATTACCGGCAGCGCCGAAATCGAAAGTGCCGTGCCCACGAAAAACGCGAAAATGAGAGTGCTGGTTCCTGCGCCCGAGCCTGCGCCCATTTCCGTAGGAAACGCACTGGCCGAGGCGAAACCGGCTGCAAAAGGGAAGGCGACGCCGAATAGGCTTACCAGCAATGCACTCTTGCCCTGGCGAAAGATGCTGCGCAGGTCGATCTCAAGCCCGGCGGTTAACAGGAAGAAGACGACTCCCAGAGTCGTTACGGTATCGAGCACAATGGGCATCGGCCCGGTGGTGGGAAACAAAGTGTCGTATAAATGCGGCCGGTAGTGTCCGAGGACGGTCGGCCCTAACAGAATCCCAACGCCGATCTCGCCAAGAACCGAAGGCTGGCGGATCTTCTGCATCAACTCCGCCGCCAGTTTGGCGCAGCCCAGCAGAGTGGCGAGCGCCATAAACATCGTCATTACGTCGTGCGGGCTCAGATGCTGCATGCGTGGACCTTCCCATCTGTAAATCCTAAAGACGAGAGCAAGACGATTTTCAGGCTAGCCGGATCCGATCCCAACATCCGTTTCGAGAATCCCATTTGTTACATAGATTCCAAACTACCGCAAATACTGTAAGTTCCTGGGGAACACCTTTGCAGTAAACTGGGCACTCCCCGGGGTAATTTCCCGGCAAGGAGAAAGACGCCATGACGCGCAAGAGTCTGTTGGTAGCAATTGCAGTGCTGTCGCTCGCGACGCTGGGATTTTCTCAAGATCGCGACCAGCCCTCAGCCAAGTCTCAGGAACGCATCGTCCGCGAGGTTCGCCACGAGCTTCTCATGCTCCCGTATTTCGGGGTGTTCGATTACATCGCATTTAAGGTGGATGGATTTAACGTCACGCTGCTAGGCTCAGTCGTCCGTCCAACCCTTAAATCCGACGCCGGAAACTCGGTCAAGCACATCGAGGGCGTCGAGAAGGTCGATAACCAGATTGAGGTGCTGCCTCCTTCACCTGAAGACGATAGGTTGCGCCTGCGCCTGTATCGCGAAATCTACGGATTTCCGGCGCTGGAGAAGTATGCCCTCGGTGTGCAGAAACCCATCCGGATCATTGTGAAGATGGGCCGGGTCTCGCTGGAGGGTGTAGTCGACAACGACGGCGACAAGAACCTGGCTGGAATTCGAGCCAATTCGGTGCCGGGAATCTTTGCCGTGACCAATAATTTGCAAGTGGTCCCGTCAAAGTAGCAAGCCCGGCGACGCCGCTGTGTTTTGCGGCTTCTCAAGTTTGCCGAATGGATCTTCGAGCGACAGGCTTTGCGGCGTAAACAGCTCAGCGCCGTTTTCTGTGATGTGCATGTCGTCCTCGAGGCGAATGCCGAATTCTCCGTGAAGGTAAATGCCCGGCTCATTGCTGAAAGTCATCCCGGGTTGTAGCTTCGTGGCATTGCCGCGGACGAGATACGGCCATTCATGGCCGTCCATGCCCATGCCGTGTCCCAGGCGGTGAGTAAAATACTTGTAATCGGGGCCAAAGCCCGCGTCGGTGATCACTTTGCGAGCGGCCGCGTCGACCGCGCCACATTCTAGTCCGGGACGTGCCGTCGCCAGCGCAGCTGCCTGCGCCCGGTGGACGATATCGAACACCTGTTTCATCTTGTCGGATGCTTTGCCCAGAACGAACGTTCGCGTGATGTCCGATTGATATCCTTCCACGGTGCAGCCGTCATCGATCATGACGATTGAGCCTTCGCGAATGACTTGCGGCGTGGTTGAGCCGTGAGGAAATGAGGAATATTCCCCAACCTCAACGCTGGCTTCGCCGGGAAAACCCAATTGCCCGTATGCCGCTGCGATCAAGTCTTCCACCTGCTGTTGCGTCATGCCTTCGCGCAGCGCATGATAAACCGCTTCGTAGGCCGCCAGCGTTACCTGAGACGCCAGGCACATGAGCGCGATCTCGTGGGCGCTCTTGATCATGCGGCAGCCCGCGGTTACAGGTGTGGCGCTCATCAGCGTGGCCTGCGGTGCGGCTTTGGCGATTCCATCCGCAAAAAAGAAGCGTACGCTTTCTTCGATACCCAGGTTGCCACCGGCGAGGCCGCGATCTTTCAATCCCTGGGCGAGTCGCTCGTAGGGGTTTTCGTCTTCCTGCCATGTGCGCAGGTCTGGATGTTCGCCCTCCGGCGCGTCCGCAATCTGCTCTGTCGCACGGCCTTCTTCGAATGCCGGGCACACATAGAACGCCGCTCCTTTGGCGGGCAACACCAGCGCAAACAGGCGTTCGCCGCCCCACCAGCGAATGCCGGTAAAGTACGTCAGCGAAGTTCCCTCCATCAACACGATGGCGTTCAGCACATTCTCGCGCATCAGTTGGCGGGCGCGCTCTTGGCGGAGCTGGCGCTCCTCGCGTGTAATGGGATTGGCCGCGCTCTTCCGCGACTTTAGACTCGCTACAGATGCCGGCAACGAGTGGTTCGTCGGCTCACCCGATCCGGCGACCGCCATTAACGGACGTGAAGTGAATGCCAGTCCCGTAACGCCGCCGACTTCCAGAAACCGTCGCCGCGAGATCATCAAACCTCCAGACTTTGGAAATGAGAGTCACGCCATTATAGGGAAGCTGGCAAAATCGTCGAGCCAACAGCTAAGCTCAGAAGGAACGTTACTTATTGTGGAAGCAGGCTTTCAATGTGCGGGCTGTGGCGTGTGGAACGCTACCGCGGTCGACGAGACCGCGGGACGGCGGCAGAACTATATCGAAGACTGCCAGGTCTGCTGCAAGCCGAATGTTTTGCACATTGAGTACGATATTGCGTCGCAGGAATATTTCGTTACGGCTGAGCTGGAGTGACCTCTTCTTCGGGAGACGTTTGGGATTCGTAAGTGCCCATGTCGATTTTGCCGCCGACGATCCGTGCCTTGCCGGCGAGGTCCAGAGGCGGAAGATCGGGCGCTGAATTGTCGCCTGAATTGATGGCGGGCGAACCGGCTTTCAGTTGAAAGTTTGTTTTGCTCACAAACATGGGATCGGCCGAGATGTTGCCGTTCGTGCTGGCTTGCGCCGAGCAGGTTCCCTGCAAGCCGCTGGCCTTGGGGCTGAAAGCGTCGTTGTTGCTGAACGTGGGCGGGGTCTTGTCCGATGTGGAGTCGCAAAAAACTGGACTGCCTTTGCCGGGGCCAACCATCAAATTATTGAAGAACTGAACCTGGTCGTCGAAGCCGGAAGCGTACACCGCTGAGCCTTGCGAAGCACTAGTCCCGACAATTGTATTGTTGATCAAGGCCGGGCCGCTGTAACCCTCAGGCACGTTGAAATAAATTCCTGATCCCTGTCCGGCGCTGTTGTTGTAGACCAGGTTCTGAATGATGACGGCATTCGATTCACTCTCGATCAGTATCCCGCCGCCCTCGCCTTCCGAGTCGGCGACATTCCCGTCGATGATGTTATTTTTGAGCGTTGGCGTGCCGGCGGCAAACAAAACGATTCCGCCGCCATTCGATGAAGCCCAATTGTTGTTTTGAACTGTGTTGCCGATGATCTGCGCCGACCCGGTGCCGTTCACTGCGATTCCGCCTCCGCCGGCTCCTCCGGAATAGCCCGGCGTCTGGGAATTGTTTTCAACCAGATTGCCCTGCACCAGCGCGGAAGAAAACTGTACGGCGATGCCCCCGCCACCATTGACCGCATTATTGTGCTTCACGATATTTCCAGTGATGGTAGGGGAAGCGTTGGAGATGGAAATGCCGCCGCCCTCAAAGTCCGTGGCACTGTTGTTGGCCTCGCCATTCTGGATGGTGAAGCCGTGGAGCATGGCCTTGCGCCCTTCGCCGCTGTCGAACGTGACGACGCTATTGGAATGGCCGCCATCGATAATGGTGACCTTATTGCCGTTCGAGCTTTTGACCGTGATGTCCTTGCCAGAGAAGTTGATGTTCTCGAGATAAGTTCCCGGAGCGACCAAGACCGTGTCGCCGTTCTGTGCCACGTCGATAGCATCCTGAATCGTGGGTTGGTCGGCTGGGACGTTAATGACAGCTGCGTGAATGAGGGTGCCGCTCGCCAGAGCGGCAAACAACCATACCAAACGCTTCATGGGAGATCTCCACAGCAGGTGTTAGGGAAGGAGTGCCAAGCCATTTTATACGTCCAAACAGCGCTCGAACCAAGGTAAATCGCGTTAGAAAGGGTTAACAAACAAGGTGCGATACCCATCTTGGGTTTGAGTCATAGGGTGGTCATCAAGCATGGAATCGCCGAGCACTTCCGCTCGCGCTATAGTTAGCTGTCCGTCTTCCTAGTTAGTACCAGGCATAATCGCCTGCAAACAATTGAGAAGGGAATCACTGCGATGGCAATGAGCTACACAGGCAGCGGAAGGATGGTGGCACACAACATGGTCACGACGCAGTTCGAACTGGATGGCTTCCGTGTGACGCGCACGCTGGGAGTGGTGCGCGGTATCGTGGTGCGCTCGCGCTCGATCTTCGGAACGATCGGAGCGGGATTGCAGACGCTGGTCGGTGGCAACATCACGTTGCTCACCAATTTATGTGAGAAAACTCGCGCCGAAGCCTTTGACCTGATGCTGCAGCACGCCGCCGAACTGGGCGGCAACGCTGTGGTCGGCGCCCGTTACGACGCGACCGAAGTCATGCAAGGCGTTACAGAAGTGTTGGCCTATGGTACGGCCGTATTCGTCGAACCGGTCAAGTGACTGCAAAGCAGGCGCGGCGAGCGCCGTTCGATCCTCCTGGCGTATAGTCGTCGAATCATGAAGCTTGCGCGAGCATTCCTTCTCACTCTTATTTTTTCCTACTGTGCCGTTTTTAGCC
>JBAPOI010001014.1:0-3844 GCA_049279555.1 Candidatus Sulfotelmatobacter sp. | reverse complement strand
CTTTATAACCGATATTGACTTTTATCACTTATAAAAGCTACGATTCACCTTAGTCGGAGCCTAACGCTGACTCCACAGGAGGCTAACATGAAGAAACTGAAGAAACTGGCGATTAAGAAGGTAACGCTACGGGACTTAGATGAAAAACCGCTGGAGGGAATGGCAGGCGGTACCTTAAAAATCTGTACGGCCCAGACTTTTTGCGGCCCAGCGAGCGCATGTACGGCCGCCAAAGGCATAGCGTGCTGTTAACATTGGCGCAGCGCTGAGCGCAACAATCCAGACTTCAAACTCTTTTACAGGTCTCAGCTTATGCTGAGGCCTGTGTTTTGTTGGTATGTGTACTGGAGGGGTTAAGAGTACGGGGAAGAATTGGCAGAATCAACGTCGCCCACTCTCGGGGCTAGCCACCTTTGATCTCTTAGTGCTTGCACTAACACGACGGAGGCTGCCCCAGCTTTGCTCCTCTCGCAAAGCTGGGCGGCACGGCCCTCGAGGCCTCCTGATTAAGCGACTTTCCGGACTTTGAGCTCCGCCTTCCGCTCTTCATTCACAACACCGCTCCGCGTTCTCCATCGGCGTAGTGCCAATAGCTGCTCCAGGACCAACCCGCCAGAGACCTTCGTGCAGAGGACGAAGAAATATGATTGCCGGACCGTGTTATGCTGCACAAGCATAAGTGCAATGTAAGACACCGCGATGATGCGGGTTATTTATGATTACCCGGCTCCCATTCGATCCTGAAAAACTTGTCACGGTCATGTTGTACGTGGCCTCTCGTGTAAGCGATCCCACCAAGTTTAAGATTGGCAAGATTGTATTTCTTGGCGATTTCATCCATATCGCCAAGTACGGCAGGGCGATTGTTGGCGGACGCTATTGCGCTCTACCGAATGGTCCAGTTCCCTCGGAAGTTCTCGATCTGTTGAATGGACTGATCACGGGCGACATTTCGCCAGAATTCTGGGGCACAGGAATAGAAACCGCGCTTCAGGTGAGCGGCGATCCCTATCCCACATTCTTGCCGAAAGTAAAACCTGACATGTCTATGTTGTCGGAGTCGGACGTCGAGATTCTTGACAAAGTCCTTGCTGAGTTCGGCAAGTGGAACTTCCATCGGCTGGTTGAATTTACCCATTCCCTGCCCGCATATATGAAGGCCGCAGAACGGGAACCAGATTCGCGCAATCCGGCGATTGATTACGAGGATTTTTTTGAAGACAATACTTTTGTTGTGCCAGGGACCAAACGGGAACTATTAGAAAACTATGCTCTCAGCCGGATTTTCCCTGAGCATCCCCTTGCCGTTTAAGCCAGAAGAAATTCCGGTTTTTTCGGTAATAAGGATTCCTGTCGTATTGCTCGGGCAGGCGGTGTTCAAGCGGTTTGCTGTGATTTCACACATC
Organism: Candidatus Sulfotelmatobacter sp.; assembly: GCA_049279555.1. Classification (GTDB taxonomy): domain Bacteria; phylum Acidobacteriota; class Terriglobia; order Terriglobales; family Acidobacteriaceae; genus Sulfotelmatobacter. The sequence goes on along the minus strand of JBAPOI010001014.1, from coordinate 2,438 downwards.
GCAAAACATGCTTATGCGCTAAAAACCACTTCCCGGACAGAAAGCTTCGATCAAAACCCGGAGCGCCTGAAGGAAGTGGTTGTCTATGAAGCTGGTGAGTGCCCCTTATTCACTAAGCGCACGCTCATTGATCCCAGGAACCAGTTTCCTATTTCATACGGGACATTGATCCAGCATCATCGCAAGGGTTCGTACGAGCATTTTGGGGTCCTGCCAGCCGACTTCAGGCAAAGGTTGGTTAATGTGATCAAAATTTCCAAAGTGCTCGAACCGAATCGAAGGCAGCGGCTGCTGGCGCAGTTGAATGGATTGCTATAAGACTCTTGCGGACGGGTGGCCCAAGTCTCAGGCTCCCGAATTCCCACAGGCAGCATCGCCACGCACCCCGTCGACGCTACATGCGGCTGAAGCGCCGCCCTTTCACGGTCGAGTTGGCCGAACCCGACCGGTCAATTACTGCCAACTCCACCGCCAGAGATAATCAGGTTGGAGATATTTTGGGCGATGAAGTCGCTGATTATTCCAGGCGTTTTCTTGCTAGTGGTCGCGGCGCTGCTGCACTCTGGGCTGCTGGCGCCGACGCCCGCGTTCGTCAACTACGCCTTCTATGGGGCGACGATTGTAGGGCTGCTGCTCGCCTGGCGATTTCATTCGACTCGCATCTTTTCGGCGCTGCTGATTCTGTTTCTCGCGCAGCAGGCGATCTCGTATTTTTCTGCGGGGCATGCTGCGAGTAAGCCCGGAAGCCTCGCCATCGCCGCGGTTGGCATTCTGCTGCCGCTCGACTTCGTCCTTCTCTCGTTGCAGCGCGAGAAGGGATTTGCCTACCTGAACCTCGCACCTTCGGGGCTGCTGCTATTTGTCGAATCGGTTATTGTGGCTGTGCTTTGCCGGCCTGAGCCGGCGGTGGCGCATGCGGCTCGCCACGCTGCGCAGGCGACATCGTTGCCGTTCGCCGCGCAACTGGCTTTCGCGGCGGCGGCGGTGGTGTTGCTCATCCGCTTTTTGTTATCGCACAAGCCGGTGGAAAGCGGACTTCTGTGGGCGCTTGCAGCTTGCTTTCTGGCGCTCCGCTTTGGCGGGATCGGGAGAATTCCGTCGGTTTACTTTGCCGCGGCCGCGTTTCTGCTAGCCGGCACGATTGTCGAGACGTCTTACCTGCTCGCCTATCACGATGAGCTGACGACTTTGCCTTCGCGGCGCGCCTTTCACGATGCGTCGCTTCGGCTGGCGCATCCTTATTCTATTGCGATGGTCGATATCGACCACTTCAAACGGTGCAACGATACTTACGGGCACGATACGGGAGATCAGGTTTTGCGGCTGGTGGCTTCGCGGCTGGCGAGGGTGAGCGGAGGAGGCCAGGCCTACCGCTGTGGCGGAGAGGAGTTTGCTATCGTGTTTCCCGGCAAGACAACGCGGGAAGTTCTGGATCATCTGGAAGAGCTGCGCGTTGCGATCGAGGCCAGCTCGTTTCGCTTGCGGGGCACGGACCGGCGCCAGCAGCCGCGTGGTGCGGACCGTCGGAACTCGAAACCGGAAGGCGCCAGGAAAGCTCGTGCCATTCAGAAGGTTTCGCACGAGGGGGCCGAAATCTCGGTGACCGCCAGCATTGGAGTGGCAACTTCGGCGCAGGACAACTTTTCGGCGGAAGAGGTGATCCAGGCTGCGGACAAGGCGCTCTACCGCGCCAAGAACGCGGGACGCAATCGGATTGAGAGTGCGTCTGCGCCCCGGCGGCGGCGAGCCAAGGGTGCTATTGCGTGAGCGGGCTGGTTCGGGGCACTGCGGCGGCGGTGCATTTTGGCTTACGCGCGAGGGCGGCGGAGCATGAGATCCTTCGCTTCTCCTGAGGAACGGCTACGCTCAGGATGACAAACACTTCAGGATGAAGCGGGGTAAGAGGCGGAACTGCACCTACTTAATCAACAATCAAAAATCAGAAATCAACAATCTAAATTGTTAAGTACTGGAGTCGATAGCGAGAAGGGCGGGGAAACGTCCGGCCCGGGTCGTCATTTCAGGGCGGGAATATGACTCCCCGGGCTCGTACGTTTTTCGCAAGCACCACAGGCCGTGCGGTCAGCCCGCGGTCGAAGGTGGGATTGAGCGTTTCCGGCCACTACCTGCGCAGGCTGGACATTTCATGCGGATAAATGCAATGCCGTCAGACTTACCACTCACGTCCACAGGCCTGGCAACGTATCCGGTACCGCCGCAGCGCGGGCAGTCAGGCGGATCCACTCTTCCCCCTCATTGCTGCTGAGTTTTTCATTAATTTGCTCCCACTCTAAAAGAAAGTTAATTATGTTACGAAACACGAACACTTTCGCGCATGCGGCGGGGGTGTGTACACTGGTCTAAGTGCCCTGGAATGGCTGCTTTTATTGAGGAATTTGAAGGATTTCGTCATGGTATCGTCCACTGAAAATATCACC
>JBAPOI010001013.1:0-1963 GCA_049279555.1 Candidatus Sulfotelmatobacter sp. | reverse complement strand
GGTCTGGCCATCGGTGGTTTTTACACCCTTTAGGTCGGCCCAGACAACATAGTCGGCTTCGCCGGCGGGAACGCGCTGCGCGAACTCGCCCGCATGGTCGGAATAAAGTTCCCACTTCGCTTTCTTGTTGGACGCGCGGCGGATCTTCACCTTCACCCCATACACCGGCCGATCATCTGGGCCCCAGACGGTCCCAAAGATCAGCGCATAAGGATCCGTCGGCTTCAGCTTAGAAGGAGACGCGGCGAGAGGCCTGGATGAAAGATGAACAGAGAAGAATAAAAGTAGCAGGCAGAGCGGTAGACTGCGGGGCAGACCGCGAAAAGATGAGCACGCAAGCAGAAACCCTCGGTGCGTTCGATTACTCGTCGCCGTCTTCGCTTTCAACTTCTTCTTCCTCTTCTACGTAGCCGGCTTCGATTGCCTTCAGCTCCAGCGGACTAGTGGTCACGACTTCGAAATCCGTGCCACACTCGGGACAGGAGACAATCTCGCCTTCATCGACTTCTTCTTCTTCCACGTCGAGATTGGTTTCGCATTCAGGACACAACACCATGATTCCTCCGCTACCGTTCGGATGCCACCTTAGACACCCTGCTTAGATACCCTTGATAATATTTAGATTCTTCCCCGCCGTAGGTCAAGGGGCGGGGGCTGTAGAGTGTGAGAATATAATTCACTGGCTGGCCTTGACAATTCTTATAGCGGAGCCTACATGATTTTTCTCCTCAGGAAAAGAGCGTGGCTTTTGTTGCTTACGCTATCTCTCGCTGCGACCTCACGGGCGCAAGCCCCGGACAAACAAGAAACCAACCCGGCCACTCCCTTGGTTGTAGATGCCCGCATCTCGACCGCGTTGCAGCAAGTTTCCGCCGACCGCATCCGGGCGAACATCGAAAGGTTGGTCAGCTTTGGAACGCGATCGACCATTTCGGCGCAGGATCCCGCTTCGATCGCGGCCGGTCACGGGATTGGCGCGGCGCGCGAGTGGATCAAATCTGAATTCGAGCGCTATTCAAAAGACTGCGGCGGATGTTTAGAGGTTAAGACCGATAGCTTTACCGAACCGGCTGCCGACCGCATTCCGCAACCCACGGAAATCACCAATGTTTATGCGGTGCTGAAGGGCACCGACGCGGAGAACGCTAAGCGCATTGTCCTGGTAACCGGGCACTACGATTCCCGCAATAGTGACACTTTCGACGTAAAGGCCGACGCTCCGGGCGCGAATGACGACGGCAGCGGAACCGCCGTCAGCCTGGAATGCGCTCGCGTATTGAGCAAACTGAAGTTTCCCGCGACGATTATTTTTCTGACCGTCGCGGGGGAAGAACAGGGACTCAATGGCAGCCATCACTTTGCCAAAATGGCCCATGACAAAGACCAGGGCTGGAACATCGAAGCCGTGCTGAACAATGACATCGTTGGCGGAGACAAAAGCGCACTGCAGGATCACTCCGTGGTGCGCGTGTTTTCCGAGGGATTGCCCGCTGGCGCCACGGAGCAGGAAATCAAGCGTATTCGAAGCTTAGGCGGCGAGAACGATTCCGGTTCCCGGCAGTTAGCTCGTTACATCGCCGATGTGGATCGGGCATACAATGCAGGCGTGAAGCCGATGCTGGTGTTCCGGCTCGACCGCTATTTGCGCGGCGGCGATCACTATTCCTTCAATCAGCAGGGATTTACCGCAGTGCGCTTCACCGAATTTCGCGAGGATTTTCGTCATCAGCATCAGAACGTGCGCACCGAAAACGGCGTCGAATATGGCGACACGGCCAAGTTTGTTGACTTCGACTATGTATCGCGCGTAGCCCGGCTGAATGCGGCGACCCTGGCGTCACTCGCGTCGGCGCCAGCGCCTCCTGCGAATGTGCACCTGCTCACCAAAGATCTGGAGAACGATTCCACCCTGACATGGGAAGCGCCCGCCGGTGGTCGCGCCGCCGCGTATGAAGTGTTGTGG
>JBAPOI010001012.1:0-4312 GCA_049279555.1 Candidatus Sulfotelmatobacter sp. | reverse complement strand
GCTCGATCTGGCCCACACGTGGATCATGCACCAACAACAGGCCGACGCTAAAGGCCGCAAAGAATCCGCTCAGGCAGCCGCCTGAACCGGGTGCCGGTGGGTGGACTCCCTGCCCACCGGCTTCATTTTCAACCATCAAATCAATGGAGTTTATTATGACTTATATACAATGCACACCTACCCAACCCCAGCTTATCGCCGTCTCAAAGCTGGAGAAATCCCCGCTCAATGCCCGCCGTACCGCCGTCAAAGTCGGCATGGAGGAGCTGAAGGCGTCGCTGCTCGCGCACGGCCTAATGCAAAACCTCGTGGTCACCGAAACGGGCGACGGCACGTACCGCGTGATCGCCGGGGGCCGACGACTGGAGGCGATCCATTCGTTACAGTCCGAAGGCAAGCTGCCGGGGGATTTTGCCGTTCCTTGCCAGATCGTGACCGAACAGCACGCCCTGGAAATGAGCCTTGCCGAAAACACGGTGCGGCTAGCGATGCACCCAGCCGACCAGTTTGAGGCGTTCGCGGCCTTGATCGACCAGGGTGAAAGCGCCGCCGATGTAGCCCAGCGATTCGGCGTCGAGGAGAGCCTTGTCCTCAAGCGGATGAAGCTTGCCCGTGTCGCTCCCGACCTGCTCCAGGAATACCGCGAGGACGGATTAACGCTGGAATCGCTGATGGCCTTCACCGTCACCGATGACCACCGCCGTCAGCTCAAAGTGTTCAAGTCGCTCCAGGACAGGCAGAAGGATGACCCCAAAGCCATACGGGCAGCACTGACCGAGAAGATGGTCGAAGCCAGCGACAAGCTGGCCCTTTTCGTCGGGGTTGATGCTTATCAGACGGCTGGCGGTTCCACCCGCGCCGACCTGTTTGGCAACCAAGTCTATCTCGAAAAGCCGGAGTTACTGCAACGGCTGGCCAAAGACAAGCTCGATGGCATCCGCAAGGAATTGGAAGCCGAAGGCTGGGGCTGGATCGAAATCAACGCCGACCGCGATGGCGAGACCATTTACCGTTGCGGACGGATTAGGCCACGGCTGATCGGAGCCCCGGCGGATTTGCTCGATCTCAAGTCCCAACTGGACGCTGAACTGAAGGCCATCGAGGAAACGCTTGGGGAGGAAGAGTCCGACAGCCTGCTTGAACAGCAGGAATCCATCAATGACCGCCTGGAAAAGGTGGAGCAGAAGCTTGCCGGATTCATCGGTTTTGACGAGGTACTCAAGCCGCTGGCTGGCTGTTTCGTCTCTATCGGCAAGGATGGTACACCCTTCCTCGACAAGGGACTGGTGAAGCCGGAGAACAAGAAGCTCCTGGAGAAACTTCTTGGGACAGACGGCGGCAACGGTAACGCAGTCAAGGCGAAGCCCAAACATGCTTTGCCGGAATCGCTGCGTAAAGACCTTGCCATTGACCGGTTGCAGGTAGCACAGGTCGAGATCGCCAGAAATCCGGCGATCGCACTCGACCTACTGGCCTTCCAGGCGGCAAGCAAATTGCTCCGTAAAGACCGCGCTGTTGACGGGCCGGACGTGGAGTTCAAACTCCCCAAGCCGAGTAAGGAGCGTGAAGCATCGGTCGCCGAGCGTGACCTCGCTTCCATCGGAAAGGCACTGCCGACAGGCTGGCTGAAACCGGCATCCGAAGCCAAACGGTTCGAGGCATTCCGCTCATTGCCGGAGGCAGCAAAGCTCGAATTGCTGGCCTACTGCATGGCATTGACCCTGAAACCAAAGCTAGGCCCCGTCGAAGGCGAGGAAGCAACCGCCTACGATACCGCGTTGTCGCTTACCGGCTCAAGCGTGGCTGGTTACTGGCGTCCGTCCAAGAGCAACTTCTTAAACCGGATCAACCGGGAGCAATTGCTGTCGATCTACCGCGAGACTCTCGGTGATAGTTGGGCGCAAACGAACAGCACCGAGAAGAAATCGGTGCTGGTGATTCAACTCGACCGGGCGTTTTCCAATCCGGACGGTCACACCCCGAAACAGGTCGCAATGCTGAAAAGCTGGCTGCCGAAGGGCATGGCCTTTGACATCGCCACCACGCCGAAACCGGCCAAAGCCAAAAAAGGCAGGAATGCAGCTTAATCACCTATGGGCGGGTAGCGATGCCCGCCCATTCATTAGCAAAGGAATTCACCCATGACTAACCGTATTGATCTTTACACGCGAGTGACCAACGCCATCATCGCTGACCTGGAACAAGGCGTCCGACCCTGGCTCAAACCGTGGAGTGCCGAACACGCGGTTGGACGCATCACCCGGCCCTTGCGTGCCGGCGGCCAGCCTTACAAAGGCATCAACGTGCTGATGCTCTGGACATCGGCGATGAGCCAGAATTTCTCCGCCCCCATCTGGATGACCTTTAAGCAGGCAAAGGAACTGAAAGGTAACGTCCGGAAGGATTCCAAGGGTTCGCTGGTCGTCTACGCCGACCGCATCACCAAAACCGAGACCGATGAAAACGGCGAGGAGAACGGGCGGGACATTTATTTCATGAAGGGGTACACCGTTTTCAACGTCGAGCAGATCGAGGGACTCCCGCCTCATTTCTACGCCACTGCCGCCCCCCGGATCGAGCCGGTGCAGCGGATCGAGGCGGCTGACATGTTCTTCGCCAACACCGGGGCCGACCTCCGCCACGGCGGGAATCAGGCCTACTACGCCCCCGAACCCGACTACGTGCAGATGCCGCCCTTCGTGTCATTCAAGGATGCCGAAAGCTACAGTTCGACCCTTGCCCATGAGATGACGCACTGGAGCAAGCACCCGACCCGCCTCAACCGCGAATTCGGGCGGAAGAAGTTCGGCGACGAAGGTTATGCCCGCGAAGAACTGGTCGCCGAAATCGGTGCGGCGTTCCTCTGCTGCGACCTCGGTATCACGCCCGAACCCCGCGACGACCATGCCGCCTACCTCGGCCATTGGCTGAGCGTCCTGAAGGCGGACAAGCGCGCCATCTTCCAGGCCGCCGCCCATGCCCAGCGGGCCGTTGATTTCCTGCATGGGCTACAACCCGGTGGGTTAGTGCATGAGGGGCTCGAAGCCGGAGTCGCGGCATGACCCGCGCCGTTTCTTTCTCTCTCGGCCAGATGGCTGTTACGGCGAACGCCAGCCTGCGGCTTTCGACCGAGGAGGTTCTGACCGCCGTGCGTCGGCACGCCTCCGGCGATTGGGGCGATTTGTGCCCTGAAGATACCCTGTCAAACGACACCGCCCTGCATAACGGCGGCAGGCTGTTTTCGGCCTACGGGCAGGGCGAGGAACGCTTCTGGATCATCACTGAAGCCGACCGGTCGGTAACGACCGTTTTACTTCCCCAAGACTATTGACGGCACGGACCAGCCGATTGACATGCCCCGGCCCTGGGGCTATACGGATGGGGAACAACAGCCCAGAGTCCCACCGTGTCCGACCAGTCCAACATGGCTCACAAAATCCAAGTCGGCGCCAGCGTCGCTTACAGCCACAACTTCCTTGATCGCCAGAATCAAACCGTGAACAACATGCAGTTGGCACAGGGCAAGGTGATTGCGTTGCATCGCCTCCACACGGGCATCATCCTGGCCGACATCGAATGGAACATTCCCGGCCTGCCCAAGCGCGTTAACGTCAAGAACCTCGTCAGGATGGAAACCGCCGCACTCGCAGAATGACCGGCATCAGCATGTTGTTGGCATACGCGAAGACTTGATCCTTCATTCCTTGATTTTTCGAATCAGTCGTTGACACCGCCCACGTCCAATTGAATCAATCGATGGGCACCCCGCGAGTACGCGACCGGGTGACTCCGGGCTCCGCTACGCTCGGTCGGCGTATCGACGGCTATCGCCCCCTGCGGCCCCCTGGTGCAAATGCCAGGGGCAATCTTCCGCACCGTCAAGGATACCCCACCTGGGTCCATCGCGGTACTCGCTATCGTCTATTTGTAACCCTGCCAACATCCGTGTCATACCCTTACACGGTATCCATCAACCATCAGTTACCGAGTCTCGGTTCTGCCGAGGCTCGGCTGCATTATTCAAAGCTCTTCATCGCGACCGTCGAGACTGGCGTCGGCGGGTAGCCTTACCGGAGGGCACAGCTTTCGGCAAGGCTCGCGCTCTCCCGCCACCAGGAGCTTCACTGCTCCCCAGCACCGACACTTCAGGAGGTTGCAAATGCAAAATTCTGTGAAATTCGAAATGCAATCTTAGGTACAGGCATCTCCCCTATGCACGGCATAGGCAAAATGGAACGGTTCCAGCGGGGAGATGCCGCCCGCCGATAATGGCCCCAAGTCGCCCCAGAGATGCCCGCAATTGCACGCAAAT
>JBAPOI010001011.1:0-1787 GCA_049279555.1 Candidatus Sulfotelmatobacter sp. | reverse complement strand
ATGCAAGCCCCCATGCCGCCCTTTCGGACCTCCCGACGAGACCACGGAAGCGCGCGACATAAAGAGTATTCGTGGCTGTCAGCCGCCGCATGTCTCGAAACGCCAACCACAATCCATTCCGAGAGTTTCCACTAAGAAACGCATCTGCAGTAACTGGTAGCCTCGGACGGTACCAGGGCTTCCGCTCACGCACCTTGACTGCGCTCTGGCTACAACCACCATCCGACTCGGGCAATTTCAGGTATTGGGCTACATGCGAGTGTAGTATGATGGCCTCCGGTGGCCGGAAGAGCCAGACTCTCTCATTTGCGTCACGAAGTTGACACCACTCAGTCCGTCCAACAAAAGACGCGCTAAGGTGGCGGCTTCTGGTCAGCGCAGGCATGCAGGCGGCCGTCGGGAGTCGCCGGGCACGACGCTCACTCTCCCGCAGTAGGAAAAACTGCGCGTCTCCGGTCACCGCACCGATCCGTATAGTCATTACATCACCAAGTCTAACAGTATGGGCGTCGATCTTAGGTGGAAGCCGCTCCGCATTTCCCTCCTGCTTACTTGAGTCTGCCTGCAATGCGACTATTATTTCTTCAAGACATTCGTGCTCAGAACGAGACACCTCTCCTGGCCCACCTCCCCAGCCCCTAGCGATCAAGACAACGGAGCCGTCCAGCACACCTTCAAACAGAGGTCGTAGGCAACGATAGACCCGTACGCTCCGAAACCATTTGCCAATCTGGTTTCGCACTGGAGCCGCATAATCGGCATAATCCCAAGCCGCCGGCAGTACGAAGGCCATCGTGCCGTTAGGCTTAAGCAGACTCAAGGAGGAGCACAGGAAGGAATACCACGAATTCGCCCTGAGCCCAACAGGCTTTCCATCAGGTTGCCGCACTGCCGCAGCAAGCCTCCGCGGCTCCTCTGGCAGCTCGCAAATTCGAAGGTAGGGCGGGTTGCCAATAATCCTGTCAAAACGATCGGTGCAGCTTGCGGCCCATGCGATGAAGTCTATACCTCTGCCCACTACCACCGATTCGTCAAGAGGCCCAGGTTCTGGCTTCAGGTCCAACATCGTGATTAACGCCCCATCCACGCCCCGCCTCAGGAGGGCCTCTACAAACACACCACGACCACAGCTCGGCTCAAGCCAGGACGCTCCTCTCATTCCGCAGATCGACCCAATAATCGCATCCGCGAGTGACGGCGGAGTGTAGACGACGCACGACGCAGGTGGAAAAACCAAGGCTCCGGCAATCATCGCTCCTCGCAAAGAAGAAGTGGCTTAGGCTTCGCCAGCTTTAGTCCTACCCATGGCGTTGCCGTCGTATTCTCAAGAACTGACATCTGCCAGGCTAGAAGCCTCCGAAGGCGATCCTTTGGGTACCCGCGCCAAGTATTTATTTCGGTGGTACTTCTTGCTGCCACCTCTGGCCACTCTCGCTGCCATAACTCTCCCAGCATAAACTCAACCGCGTCCGTCGGCATAAAAAACAGCGCCGGGAGGCGCGGTATATCAAGATTCGTTTGCTGGTATCCAGATTGCTCCTCCACCACACCCTGAATGATATCGCCTACTTGCGTATGAAAATGGCAGCCTGGGGATTGGTGGTCGCCCATGTCGAACCTCCATGTCGAAATCTCCCGGCCTTGAACTGCATCAACTAGTCTGTAGATGCCCGCTCTATTTCGTGACCGTCCCGTAGGTCTTTCCCGGTTTCCAGCGTGGTCGGGTAGATTCGCCCGCGGCAGAGCGCGGGACGCTTTTGCCTGCCAGTAGGTCCGGCGAGACAAGA
>JBAPOI010001010.1:0-2958 GCA_049279555.1 Candidatus Sulfotelmatobacter sp. | reverse complement strand
GTCCGTGCCTTCTGTCGGACTCGTGCGCCCCGCAGCTTCAGAACGATCATGGTCTTTTCGTATTCGGCGATCGCGCCGAAAATCTGCCGCATGAGCTTCCGCGATGGGTCATCCTGGAGGAGGTCCGGTTCCATCACAGAGATCAGATCGAAGCCGTTCTTCCGCAGATCGCCGATGATTGTCTCCTGAATCATCAGATCGCGGGCTAGGCGACATGCCCTCAGTCTCCGGGCCTCCGCCTCGAACCAGTGTTGACTCTCATCATCGGCGGCGGCTAAAAAACTGTTTCGAATTCGGTTGTTGACCTAAAGGTAGAAATGCTGGCCCCTTGGCAAGATGCTGCTAACCCACAAGTTTCAACTTGATCCCATCGTTCGGCGCGTGAACTAGGTCCTGCTTTGTTCCAAGATAGCGTTCGGTCGTCTGAACGGATGCGTGCCCCAGCAGTAACTGGATCTGCTCCAGTTCACCGCCGGCTGCGCGGCACATTTTCGCGCAGCTGCGCCTCAAATCATGGGGCGCAATTCCGGGAACTCCCGCAGCCACCGCGTACGGTCGCAGCAGCTGCCAGATGACCTTGTCGCTAACGCGCTTCCCCCGGACTCGATCGCCTCTGTCTACAGGGCGGAATAGGTACCCTTCTGCGAGCGCCGCCGAACAGATCCAAGCGTCGATGGCAACTTTCACCCAGGTTGGCATCGCGAGTGTGCGAACGCGGCCTTGTTTCCCAACAAGGTCCACGACGCACCAGCGGCTGTCTCTTTGTTGTATGTGGCGAAAGGTGAGTGCCGCGACCTCGGACCGCCGCAGTCCGCAGCCCAGAAGGAGGGCCAGCATCGCACGGTCGCGGAGCCCCTTCGTCGTGTTCACGTCTGGTGCGCTGAGTAACTCCTGGGCCTGTTGTAAGGAGAGCCAGTTTCCGACCCGGACGCCCTTCGACCGAGTGCCCTTTATGCGGGCGATGCCCGCCGCGAGTTCCGGCGCGAGCAAGCCGTTGTCGGCGGCTTCGAGAGCCAGCTTTCGGACGGCAGTAATTCGGCCGTTGATCGAAACTGAGCCGAGGTGGCGCGATTCGAGGGTTACGCGCCAGGCGCCAACAGTCGCCTTCGTAAAGCCAGCCCGTGGCTCGTTGCTGTACCAGGCGAAGAACTCATCAAGCCCGAGATTGTAGACACGCTTAGTAATCGGAGAAGAGACGCTGTCGAGGACAAGCGCCTTAAGTCTCTGCCAGTCTGACGCCTTGGATGCAAGCACCAGCTCATTCATTTTCAGTCCTCTTAATGGGCAATATCGGAAGCTATGTGGACATTACCTCGGGGTGCCGGGGACATCAACCGAGAAGGTAATAGCAGATAGTGAGCACTGCCGCCGGCGAGAGGAGGGACGGGTCGTCGGTGATCAGCTCAGCCATCGCAGTGGTCAAGTTCCCGGAGTGAGGTCATTCGTATCGCAGTGCTGCGATTGGATCTACTTTCGCCGCCCTGCGGGCGGGAATGTAGCAGGCGGCCAATGCAACCGCTAGTAGCAACAAGGTCAGGAACCCGTAGGTCGAGGCATCTGTCGCGCTGACGCCAAACAGAAAGCTGCCCAACAGCTTCGACATGGCGAGCGAACCGGCGATTCCTACTGCTAATCCGGCCAGAATGATGACCAACGAACCGGCCAGCGCTTTCCGCAGAATATCGTCGGGGTTCGCACCCAGTGCGATTCGCACGCCGAACTCAGACGTTCGCTGCGCCACAGAGTACGAAACCACGCCGTAGATGCCGATGATGGCGAGCGTAAGCGCACTGAGCGCGAATACCGCCAGCAACCACAATCCAAACTGGCGCGCCGCAATTGTGTCCGACACGATTTGGTCGAGCGGCTTCACGTCATATAACGGCTGATCGGCGTCCACCGCGAAAACTGCTTTCTCGAGCGGCGCTGCCATCAGTTCCGGGCAGCCGGACGTCCGCACCATCAATGTCATATAACGCGTCGCAAACTGCGCGTGCGGGATGTAGACCTGCGGTGTCGCAGCCAGCCCCAGACCATACTGGGCGACGTCTCCCACCACGCCCACGACCTCTCGGAAAGGCGAGTCGTCAAAGCCTCCGGTGCCGCCCGCCCGAATCTTCTTTCCGATGGCCGATTCGCCAGGAAACCACCGCCGGGCCGCAGTCTCGCTAATGACGCAAACGGGCGTCCGGCTCTCGTCATCGCGAGTATCGAACACACGGCCATGCAGGATTGGAATTCGCAAGGTCTGAAAATATGCCGGCGTCACCAGATAGCGGTCGGGGCTCTCTTGCTCTCCCGGTAGCGCCGGTTTGCCTTCTATCACGAAACTGGTGCGGTCGAAGTCTCCTGACATGGGGACCACGCTGACAGCAGCGGCTTGGCTCACCCCCGGTAGTGTGCGCAACCGGGTAAGCGCGTTTTCGATGAATTGGCTGGCGGCGGCATCCGTCTGATAGCGAGGCTGGGGCAAAGACAGCGAGGCAGACAAAACGCCCTGCGAATCGAACCCAGGATTCACGCTACGAAGACGCAGAAAGCTCTTGCCAAGCAGTCCCGCGGCGACCAACAATATCAAAGCCAGAGCGATTTGTCCGGCCGCGAGCAGTTGGCGCAGGCGGTTTCGGTGATCGCCGATGATTCGCGTTCCTGATTTCAGAGCGTCGTCCGGGTCCACCGAACTCAAACGGAGAACCGGAGCCATGCCAAATAGTAATGCGGCGGCGAACGACACCGTTACAGTAAAGACCAGCACCCGTGTATCAATAACAACCGAACCCGCATCCGGTAGAAGTCGCGCAGTGACCGCATTCAGCGCGGCCGTACTCCAATACGCAAGGACCAGGCCACTGACGCCTCCGGCAAGACCCAGAACCAGACTCTCTGCAAGCAGCATCTGCGTCAGATGCCGTTTCCCCGCGCCGAGTGCCGCTCGGATGGCCATCTCCCGGCTACGCC
>JBAPOI010001009.1:0-1765 GCA_049279555.1 Candidatus Sulfotelmatobacter sp. | reverse complement strand
CAGTCTGCCGGTTGTGCGGTAAGTTCATCGGCTATCGCCCGATCGAGCCATCGACCAACTGAGCAAGATCCACAGCAGGATGATCCCTCGATGGAGTCCGCAGTGGCGCTTTAGCTGGATCGGGATTGGCCTGTTTATGATTGCCAGGCTCTATATCTGATGCCAGGTGCGAAGGAAGGACCCGTTTTCAGGATATAATCTTCAACAAATTGAATGTTCGGCGGGCCATTCGAGAATTGGTCTTGCCGCGCGTTGCCGAGTTAGAAGCCGAAGTTAAGGAAGTTCACGCACAGCTAGATAGGATTGAATCTAATATCAGTTCTCCCAAGCGTCGCAACAAATCGAGCTGTTAGCGAGTCACGCAGAGACGTCGGAGTTCTGTCAACCGGTTTTCAAAATGCCCGTACACGGGACCGTGCCGAAGAGCCTTGGGATCCTTTGTATTCCCCTGGCATTAGGCAAGAATCCGGACTTTACAGCGGCTTGAAAGTGGGCACATGCGCCACGGACGCGAGCATATCCGACTTAGTGAACGAGCGAATTATGCGCGGCTCTAGAAGATAATTCGCCGTATTTTGCGTCCAGCGTAACGCTGCATAGCCCGCTATTAAGCGATGACCGACCCACCGAGAATCGACTACATATTCTTCTCACGGCTTCGTTGTACTTGTTACCTATCAATTCTGACCGCGTCGATTAGATCTTCGATGTCTTTGGAGTAATTCCACAAGCTTCTTTCGGTTACAACATCCGCGCGAATAGCAAAACCGATTCCGGGAACACCTAATCGAGCAAGGCTAAGCGTATTTATCCCGATGACCTGTCCTCGACGATTCACAAGCGGGCCTCCACTGTTTCCGGGATTGATTGCGGCATCTGTCTGCAGGTAATAATCTCGCTTAGCGGAAATGATTCCCTTCGTGAGAGTGTGATCAAAACCATAGGGGTTACCTATGGCGACAACGTCTTCACCGTCTTTCACGGCGTCGAAAGATGCAATTGGCCAAGACTTCAATTGTCCTGATTTTACCAGGATGACCGCCGCGTCGATTTTTGGCTGTCGCGCCAAACCTACTAATGTTCCTGTCAAAGAGTTTCCGGTGACTGTGACCACATTACATGACTTGACAAAGCGCACATTGTCTTTCGTGAAATCTTGATCACCCGCCAATACATGTTTATTAGTTACGATTAAGTGTCGATCGCCGAGACTTGCTACAACGAAACCAGTTCCCAAGTAGTCCCCTGCCTCGATTTTGACCACACCACGTTTAGATTGTTCGGCGACGGCTTCAGTCCATGGTACTCCATTCGAGACTTCTAGCGGGGCAACGGGAATTTGAGGAACTGCTTGACTGATGTTCGTGGGATTAGCACTGGCCAAAACTAACACGATGATCATGATCACAAAGATCGCGCCTATTGCACATATCGCAATAACGATCGGATTCGATATATCGCGCGAGAATGGTGAGCGCCTGCGAACCGGCCTTGGATCAGGCAGAATTGGACCGTCCGACAGTGAGTTCTGAGGCAGATGTGGGGGGCTGCTAACGGTTCGTGTTTCTGAGATAGGCCGCGCTAAGATAATTGCAAGCTCGGGGAATTTGTCGACTGTCTGCCAGGTTCCTTCGGAGCCTCGCCGAAATAATGTACCAGATGGCAGCCGTTTTTGGCTGGAAATGGTTGCCAGTTCGGATGCGGAGAGAGGGCCAATTTCATCAGCCCCTGTCCAGGCGTACCAGATTCGTTGCATGTCGTATGG
>JBAPOI010001008.1:0-17290 GCA_049279555.1 Candidatus Sulfotelmatobacter sp. | reverse complement strand
GAGGCTGGGGATGCAGGTGGGGTCACGATCTGGGGGATGGCGGGGGAACCAAAGTCAAAAGCGAAGTCAAGGTCAACATCAAGGGCAACGGACAGGAGTGTCCGTTCCACACGGGTTGCGGAGGGGATGACTGCTAAGGAGTTGGGGGAGTTTGCGGAGGCGGAGTTTTTGCGGACGGTGTTGAAGATGGGGATGGCGGTGACGAAGCCTTGGGGAGAGAGCCGGGGGTATGACTTTATTGTGGATGCGGCGGGGAAGTTGACGCGGGTGCAGGTGAAGGCGGCGTTCCGGCGCGGGAAGCAGGGAGGGTATAGCTTGCGGACCTACCGGAGTTCGATGGAGTGTTACACGGCGAAGGAGATAGATGCGCTGGCGGGATATGTGGCTCCGGAGGAGGCTTGGTATCTGTTTCCGGTGCGGGTGGTGGGGAGGGTGCGGTCGTTGAAGCTGTTTCCGGGGAGTAAGAAGAAGCGGTCGAAGTTTGAGAGGTGGAGAGAGGCTTGGTGGGTCGTGACGGGGAAGTAGGTGGGGTTCGTGGTGGTTAGAGTTTCCTATGTCGCGGGAAGAGGCGCGCGAAGGTAGGGATTCCTTCTGTCTCGCTGCGCTCGCGCGTCGGAATGACAGGGAATGAGGAGGTCGCGCGTCGGAATGACAGGTGGGGAAAAAGGTGGTCATTCGGGCGCGGGACGTGTATTCTCGCGTGACCAGAAATCGGAGTGCGGGATCAACCTTACTATGACTCTTCGGCTACGCTCAGGGCAGGCTGCTGTGAACGCAGGACAAGTCGGGGCCGTTATGGTCCCGGAGAAAAAAATTGGCTCGGTGGCGGTGACCGGGCGTGGCGGGATGGTGCATCGCTATTTTTATTTCGCGATGTCGTTGCTGCTGGCGGCGATTGTGGTTGCCGGTTTCAAGCGCACCGTCAACGAAAATCTGTTCCATCCTGCAGTGCCACGGCCTTTTATTCTGTGGTTTCATGGTGCGGCTTTCGCGGGATGGGTGATCTTTTTCATTTTGCAGTCGACGCTGGTGCGGGTGCACAAAGTTAGTTGGCATCGCTCCCTCGGATGGTTTGGCGCAGGGCTCGCTGCAGCGATGGTGCCGCTGGGAACTACGACGGCAATCATCATGGCCCGTTTCGACACGTTTCAACTCCACCTGAGCGGCCAGTATGCGTTTCTCAGCATTCCGTTCTACGACATGATCGCCTTCGGCGTGCTCATTGCCCTCGCCATCTATTGGCGCACGAAGCCGGAGCTGCATCGTCGGCTGATCTTCATCGCGACCTGCGGGCTCATGGACGCTCCCGTCGCCCGCTTTGACTACGTGTTCGACCACAATCTCTTCTTCCCGTGTCTGGATCTGCTGATCCTTCTCGGCGTCGCGCGCGACCTGCTGGTTGATCGCCGTGTCCACAAGGTGTATCTCTACGCGCTGCCGGTGTTGATCGTGGGGCAGAGCCTTGCGATGTATTTGTGGCGGCACGATCCTGCTTGGTGGCAGGGAATCACGCACGCGATTGTAGGATAGCGGGAGCATAGCTTGTGATCCCGGCGTGCGTGACTACGGCTGGATCTCGAATGCGACGCCGCAATTACAGTTGGGATTGCCGCCGTCGAAAGTGGAACCGTAGAGGTTTCCGCTGGCGTCTACGATTACGCCGGTATTCGGGAATGACCCCGTGGCGCCGTTGAACTGGAGTACTTCGCTGAAGGTGAAACGATTTTCAGTGCGCGAGAGTTTGAAGATGGTGCCGCAACCGTTGCCGTTGTTGCAGGTTAAATTGCCTCCGCCGCTGGTTGTGCCGTAGAGATTGCCGGCGGAGTCCATCGTCAATCCTCCGGAGGGCTGGGCGCCTTTCGATCCGTCGACGCCGTTGAAGGTGTAAATCACGCCGAATTTCCAACTGCCCGACTCGGGCGTGAGCCGGTAAACCGTGCCGCAGCCGCTTTCGGGGCAGGCGAACGATCCGCCGTCGAAGGTTTCACCGTACAGATTGCCCGCGCTGTCGAAGATGACGCCGCTGCTGGGGACTCCGCCGTCGAGGCCGTCAGTGAAGCTGTAGAGGATGGTCTTTTGCCAGGTTCCGTTGGCGGAGGGGCTGAGCTCAAATACCGTGCCACAGCTGCAGGGGGGATTTGTATTGCCGCCGCTGGAGCTGGTGGAGAATAGATTTCCTGTGGAGTCGAGAGTTAGAGCGGAGGGAAATCCGCCGTCGGTGCCGCCCAGGAAGGTGTAGAGAATGCTTTCGGTCCACGTGCCGTTGTGGTTGGGGGAAAGCTTGAAGATGGTGCCGTTGCACTCTTCGATGCAGCCGCCGCCGGCTGAGCCGTAGAGATTTCCCGCGGAGTCCATGACGACGCCGAAGGCGGGTTGTGCGGCGTCGGTGCTGCCGAGGAAGGCGTGGAGGACGGTTTCGGTCCAGGTGCCGTTCGAGTTGGGAGAAAGCTTAAAGACGGTGCCGCAACCTTCTCCGTTGCAGACTTCAGGATTGCCGCCGGTCTCTGTAGTGCCGTAAAGATTGCCGGTGCTATCGAACATCAGAGGGCCGGCGGGGCTGGCGCCATCGTCACCGCCTTTGAACTTGTAGAGCACGGTCTCGGTCCAGCTTCCGTTGGCGCCAAGAGTCATTTTGAAGACGGTGCCGCAAAAAGGCACGCTGAAGCCGCAGGAGCTGAGGCCGCCGCCGGAGGTTGTGCCGTAAAAATTTCCCGCTCCATCGGAGGCCAGAGCGCCGTCGGGTTCCGAACCATCGGGAACGCCGCGAAAGCGGTACTCTTTGCCGGATTCGATGGCTTGGGATGATGGCACGGCGATCACAGAGATTGCGATCGCGAGCAACATAGTTACTCTGGCAGTCGTTAAGTTCGCGATCATTGCGGTGATTTGTTTTGTCATATGGTTGACCTCTGTGTAGAATCTCGCCGCTCCTAGGATCAGCAGCGAGGTGGGTTTAGTTCCTCCTGCATTTCAGTTGCAGTGAGGATTGAGGGACTGCGGTCGGCAAAACGATACGCCAGCGGAGAGGCGGGTGTGTCCAGAATTTGTAAAAACTTTGTCAAGTTGAAGAGGATGAAGTGCTTACAATCTTGCTGATCGACGAACAGCAGATTCCTCCTGTCTCGCTGCGCTCGCGCGTCGGAATGACAAACTTCTCTGGTGGGGTGGCTAGCTTGAATACAATTAGCGATATCTGCAATATCGAAGAGAAGAATAAGGAGTAGGGATGAGCAAAGTTAAAATTGCTGCCTTTTCAGTTTCCATCGACGGGTTTGGCGCCGGGCCTCGGCAGGATTTGCAGAATCCTCTCGGCGTACGTGGGCTCGAACTGCACAGCTGGTTTCTGCAGACAGAAGTATTCAAGAAGATGCACGGCCAAAGCGGCGGGAACGAGGGCGTCGACAACGATGTGGCCTCGCTGTCTTTCGAAAATGTTGGCGTCTGGATATTAGGGCGCAATATGTTTGGACCGGTCCGTGGTCCATGGAAAGACGATTCGTGGAAAGGGTGGTGGGGCAAGAATCCTCCGTACCATACGCCGGTTTTTGTGCTTACGCATCACGCGCGCTCTCCGCTGGCGATGGAAGGCGGCACCACATTTTACTTTGTCACCGATGGATTGGAATCTGCTCTTAAGCAAGCGAAGGAAGCGGCCGCAGGCAAGGACATTCGCATTGGCGGCGGAGTGTCCGTTATTCGCCAGTGCCTGAGCGCCGGCCTGATCGACGAGATGCATTTAGCCGTGTCGCCGGTCTTGCTGGGCGAAGGGGAAAATTTGTTTTCTGGAATCAACTCCCCACAACTTGGCTATGCACCTTTCCGCACGATCCGTGGAGAAAATGCAACTCACGTTTTTGTGAAGAGATAGCATCGCGGCACCCTTCTTTGTCGCGGGTTTTGAAGGTTGGGCACCGGTCTTATAAATTTTCTTGTGAGCGGATAGGAAGCCAAAAGTCCCATCCTAGTTTCGCCAAAGTGCGGCGAAATCAGGATGGGGCACCCGGCCACCTTCGACCTCGTCCGAACAAGAATCTCCACGGATTTCCTGAGCGGGGGACGGCAATCAATACTAGAATATCTCCGAAGTCACAAGCGAACGCCAACCGCAGACGTAGTCGCTCGCGCTAAGTAAGATAGGTAAATCTACTAACTGGGCCCCGTTCGATAATTTATTTCTAGAAAGTCAGAGGGGGGAAACATGTCAGAATTGCCACGCTTGACCATGCCACAAGTGAAGAACGTCGTTTTTCTCATGCTCGAAAATCGCTCTCTGGACAACCTGCTCGGGTGGCTGTATGAGAAGGATAATCCGCAGCGCGTGCTCCCCGAGAACTCAAGCAAAGTTTACGACGGCCTGCAGACTGGATCGTATTCGAACCCCGCATACACCTGGGACAACAACGTGCAGAATTATCCCGTGACGAAAATACCAGGCGGTCTGGGTTCGAATGCGGATCGAATGCCTTATTACGATCCGAACGAGGATATGTTCTCGTCGGAGATTTACTGGAACGGGGTGATGAACCAGCTGTTCGGGAATCAAGACCAGATCTCGAATCTTCCCTACGCACCCACCGTCGCCGGCATGAAGGGATTTCTGCAGGATTACTACACCAAGAACATGGTGACTTATAAAGGTCTCGATATCCTGTGGACTTACACGCCGGATGACCTGCCGGTTATTAACGGCCTCGCGCGCTGCTATGCAGTCAGCGATCGGTGGATGTGCTCGGTGCCCTCGCAGACGAACCCGAACCGGGCGTACTCAATCTGCGGCACGTCGCTGGGGCGTGAGAGCAATCTGCACTATTCGGCAGTGGAACAGTTCGACGCGAACACCATCTTCAACTCGCTGGCGGGTGCGGGCAAGAGCCTGGGGCTCTACTTCAGCGATGTGTGGGTCAAACCACTGTCCTACACGGAGTACACGTTCCCGCACATCTCAAGGATTCCGAAATTCGACTGTAACAACGCAAACCCGGTTCCGCCGAAGCAGATCGAAATTTGTAACATCGATAAGTTCTTTCAGCGCGCGAACAATGGCACGCTTCCGGCTTTCACTTATCTCGAGCCTAAGTGGGGTTATGGTTGGAATGGTTTGGCGGCCAAACAAGGTACTGACTATCATCCACCCACGCATCTGCGACCGGGAGAAGACTTCCTCAAGCAGGTCTACAGTGCGGTGTCGAATGGCAAGCAGTGGAACCAGACCCTGCTGATCGTTACCTTCGACGAGCACGGCGGCACTTACGATCACTTCGCGCCGACGTGGAACGCGACCAATCCGGACGGCATGAATGGCCCGTCGGGTTTTATGTTTAATTTGTTCGGTGTGCGCGTGCCGACGATTCTGATCTCGCCCTTCGTGTATCCGTCGACAGTATTTCGCGCGCCGGTGGGAGATGCAAACCCGAGTAACCTGCCGTTCGATCACACGTCGTTCATCAAGACGCTGCTGCTGTGGGCGGGCGTCGATCCGAATACGGCGGGATTTGGCAAGCGGATGCCGAAAGCGCCGACGTTCGATTACGTGCTTGCCAGCACGCCGGTCAACCAGGCGAAGTGTATGCTCAAGCAGCCAAAGCCGCCGGCCGCTGTCGCCGGGGCGGAACAGGTTTTCTCGGCTGCGCCGGACGAGTCCTTAGATTCTCTGTTCGAGGGAGTTCCGTTTGCGGTGGTTAAGGCGATCCTAGGCGCGGACCCGAACCAAAGCTTCTCGGGCATTCGAGCTGAGATTAAGCGGTACCGGAGTGATCCGGAGGGGTTTGAGACGTCGCTGAAGGCAGCGGCGGGGGAGATACGGAGGCACGGGCCGAAGTAGCGGTATCACATCTGGAATTCGGGCCCCAAAGCCTGGTCATTCCGACGCGCGAGCGAAGCGGGACAGGAGGAATCTGCTGTCTCGGAAAGCGCCACGAATCGCGATGGATGCCCCCATATCGAGCATAGAAGTTAAGCCCCGCCGGGCCGATGGTACTGCATCGCGCCAAGTGTGTGGGAGTCACCACAAACTGCCATTTTTGATCCGCCCCGGAGTTTGACCAATCCTAACTTGCGCTTAGAACCCTCAAGGCTGGGCTGACCCTATTTGCTTCCGCTCCATAACTGATGCCTGCATAGCCTTAGCGGTCTGGAGGGCGGGGCGGCGATACTGCTTGAGCGTCTTTGCTTGTGGTCAGGTCTCGCGGCCCGATAAGGCTGGGCCGCCGGACAGCCGAGGGCGGCTGTCCCCACATAGGTGACGAGGTCTTCCCATTCCTTCGCGGAGTGGGCGGGGCAGACGGCATACCTCAGGCGCTGAAGCGCGGTGATATTTTTGGGGCTTTTACGGCACGACTGAAGTCGTGCCCTTCCCGATCTCGCCCCAGGCGGCAGGCGCAGTCAGATGCGAGAAAAGCAGGAATGACATCCAAGAGGATCCGAATGACATTCCTGAGGATGGGGGCTGGTGCTGGCGAGGTTAGATTTTTGAAATGAATGTCGGGAGGGCTCATGTTTTGGTGAAGGTTGCCGATCTATGTCCGTGTAAGAGGAAAGGGAGTGTTTTATGAGTATTTCTGTTTCCAGTGCGCTTGCGACTGCATCGGTTGCCGCGAACTCTCCCTCGACTTCGGCGACTGAAAGAATCCAGCAACCTACCAACCAGCAAACGGCGAGCTCGGCGGACACGGTGAGACTGACCGAGGCGCAACAGGTGTATCAACTCTATAACCAGGGGCAGGCGGTGTCTCAGATCGCATCGAATCTCAGCCTGACGGTGAGCGCTGTGAATGGCTATCTGGGGAATTCCGGGAGCACGGGTTAGAAACGGCATTTCAACCGAGGAGGATAGGAAAGGCCACGTTCTGAAAAGAGCGTGGCCTTTTGTCTGAGGCGGCGTTGGTTGAGGATCAGGCTGCGGCTGCCTGTTGATAGGCCGGGACGAAGGCTCCGGCGACGAAAGTTTCGTAAGAAGTTGGAGTCGTGTTGCGAGAGGTGCGAGGCTCGAGAGGACGCATGTGACCGGAGTTGAGAGCGCCGCACATTTCGATGAGAAGTCCGGCCAAATTGTCGGACATGCCCATATGAACCAAGGTAGCTTTGACCTGGTCATCGGGGGCGTGGATATAGCCCAGAGCAGGTTTGCCGATGGCCTTGCCGATGATGGTGGCAACTTCGGTGTAGGTGAGGTCGCGCTGCCCGAGCAGTTCCTGAGCTTGCTTGCCGCGAAAAGCGAGTTGCAGGAGAGCGTCGGCGGCTGCGGCGCCGATGTCGCGAGTGTCAATCATAGAAAGTTTCAAATCTGGACGAAGCGGTCCGATAGCTGAGCCTGATTGATGGATGACTCCGGCTTGAGGAAGGGTGTTCTCCATAAAATATGCGGCGCGCAGGTGGAGTACGTTTGCGGCATCGACCTGATTGAGTTTCTGTTCGAGATTGTGAAGGCCGATGACGGGACCGGTGCCGCTCGCTTTGTCGGCTCCGATGCTGCTGAGCGAAACGATATTTTTTACGCCGGCGATTTTTACAGCGGAGGAGATGGCGTCGCTGACACGCTCCTGAAAACCGCGGATGGCATTGCTGGTGGGGTTGGGTGGGATCATTACATAGGCTGAGTCTGCTTGTTGGAACGCTTTGGTAAGGGCGGCCACGTCGGTGACGTCGCCGACGAAATTTCCGCGCCCGATGCGGCGAGCGGCTGCAGGTGAGTTGCACTTCGGCCGACGACACGCACTTTCTTTCCGGCGGCGAGAAGATTTCTAGCGACCACATGTCCGGTATTGCCGCTTGCTCCGAGAACTACATACATAGGCACCTCCATATAAGAGGATTGGATGCGGGAGGGTGGGATTGGGCTTCGACACGGAAGGACATTTGTGGGGGTGTTTAGCTCACGCGCTAAGTCGGTGGAACTGGAGGTCCTTCGCTTCGCCTGAAGAGCGGCTACGCTCAGGATGACGCTGTGGCGTGGAGCCAGCGCTGGCTCATCATCCAGCTTTCTCAGGTGAATCTTTCTCCAGAGGCTTCTTTGTTCGCAGCCTCTTTTTCTGCAGCGTCTTTTTCCGCCGCGTCGAGGAAGGCGCGCAGTTCGTCGACATCTTCGGGGAGCATTCGCGTGAACTTGATGCCGTTGCCGACTTGAGGATCGCTGGTGGCGACGGTGGCTAACACCAGCAGAGTGCCGGTCAGTTGCAGCTTGAGTTCGAGCACGGTGCCGACAGGGAACGGAAAAATTGTTTCGATATAACAGCCGTGCAGGCTGAGGTCGGAGGTAGCGGTGCGATAGGGTGTGTCCTTGCCCTCGAGGTAAATTTCGAGGGGCGCATTCATCTTGAAGCGTTGATTCTCGCGTCGCTCGGGAGGAGGAGGCATAGAGCAAGTCTCCGATACATGGATGTTCGCCCGGGCCGGTGGACGGGGAGAAGTATAGCAGAGGGATGTAGTGAGCGCGGTGCAGAGTCGTCGGACATGTTTGAAAGACAAGCTTGACGGACATGAGTGTCCGTCCCACATGGCCGTCTTAGCAGCCTGGCTTAGCGCGCGAGTTCCTGGCCGAGTACGGTGGGATTGCTGGCAAACGAGATTCCGGTTTCGAGGTCGACGACGCGGTCGCGGACCAGGGCCGCGATTTCGCCGTCGAAGTGCTGCATACCTTCGGTCGCGCCGGCCTTGATGGCATCGAGCAATGTCTTGCCTTCGCGCTCGCCTTTCTCAATGCATTCCTTGGTGCGTGGGTTGGCTTTGAGAATTTCGATAACGGGGACGCGGCCGCTGCGATCGGGCTTCGGCAAAAGGCGCTGGCATACGACGTAGCGGAAAGACTTAGCAAAACGCTCGCGGATATTTTGCTGCTCGCCGGGAGAAAACGAACTTACGATGCGCTCGATGGTTTTGGGCGCATCCATGGTATTGAGGCTGGAAAGAACCAGGTGACCGGTTTCGGCGGCCTCGAGCACCATCTCGATGGTTTCGCGGTCGCGCATCTCGCCGACCATGATGACCTTGGGAGCCTGGCGCAGCGCGGAGCGCAACGCGTGAGCGAAGCTGGGAGTGTCACTATGCAATTCGCGCTGATGGATGGTGGAACATTTGTGGCTGTGCAGAAATTCGATGGGATCTTCGATGGTGATGATGTGATAGTACTTTTCGCGATTGATGCAGTCGAGCAGAACCGCGAGCGTGGATGACTTGCCGGACCCAGCCGGGCCGGTGACGAGGACGATGCCATCGCGCAGTTTGGCGACATCGGCAAGATGAGCGGGCAAACGGAGCGAGGCGAGCGTGGGAATGGAAGTGGAAATGACGCGCATGACGACGGCGCAACTTCCGCGCTGGATGAAGAGATTGACACGAAAGCGAGCGACTCCGGCCAAGCCGTAGGAAATGTCGCAGGAGCCTTGTTCGCGGAGGGTGGCGAGGGCTTGTTTGTTATCGCCGATGAGATCGGCTGCGAGGTAGCGAGTGTCGTCGGCAGTGAGGGTTGCGAGTCCGGGGACTTGCACTGGAATGAGCTGGCCGTAGACCTGAACTTGCGGAGGCCTTCCCGGAGAAAAAATAAGATCGCTGACTTTTTCGGTGGCGCGCAACATGGCGCCCAGCAATGCCGGCGTAGCCACTTTACCGCTGCCGGAGTAACCTTCCAGAGAAACCGAAATTGCCGCGATGCCTGGTGCTGCCATTGATCCTCACACAAACTAAGTAATTAGGGATTTGCCAGAACACAGATTAGGGAAGTTTGGGAGCTAAACAGAACAGGCTCAGTGATTACACTCTACCGCGCCAGCAGGCGAAGTGTAAGGACAGTAAAGTACATAGTCCTTGGTAACGTCGAGGGGTTTGTTACCTGCAAAATTGGGCAAAAGAGAAGGCGGCTGTTTCGAGCCGCCCCTTCGTGCGAAATCGATTGAGTGGGGAAAGTCAGTTGCCTTTCTTGGGAGGAGCCTTCTTTTTCGTTCCGAAGCCGGTTTCAACGGATGCGCCGATGCTCGCCAGCATTTGCTTGGCTACGTCGGCGTATTGGCCAGTGGGCTGGAGTTCCAGGTATTTCTGAAAGGCTTCAGCGGTGCCGGCGGGAGCGACCATTTTTTCGCCTTGCAATGTAGCTTTGCCGATGAGGTTGACGCCCTTCTGGTAATAGGCGTCGGCCTTGTTGGGATCGGCCGCGATGCATTTATCGAAAGCAGCGATCGCGTCGTCAACCTTGCCGATGTTGGTCAGGACAGCGCCGGCATTGTAGTAATATTGCGCGGCGGCGGTGGGATCGGTCTGAGCCGCCAGGTTGTAAGTTTTTACCGCATCTTCTGTTTTCCCAGCCTTAGCGTAGGCTTCGGCAAGATTGTTGTAGTACGCGGCAAGAGTCTTGGTGGCGTTGGGGTCTTTCGTGTTATTCGCGGCCTGTTTTAAATCTACTGCCTTCTGATAGGACTGCACTGCTGAATCCAGGCGCTTCTGCTTCTCGTCTTTATCGGTCTGCTTGTTGGCGGACATGCGGTACGCGTCACCCAGCTTGAACCAGATGAGGTCGCGGGTGGCGTCCATTTGGTTGGCCGCGTTCAAATCGGCAATGGCCGTCTCGAAGTCGCCGGAGTCGGAGGCAGCTTTTGCCGCCGACAACTTGTCGTTGAGCGACTTCACGGTGTTCACTTCTTTCGCGTTCTTCTCTTTCGCCTCCTGTTGCTGCTTGAGTTGTTCCGGAGTCAGGCCCTCACCCTTGGCAGTCTTTTCCTGTTCCTTCTTTAGATCGAAATCCAGAGTATTTTCGTCCAACTGGATCTGAAAGCCGGCGACATGAAACAGCTCTTTATTCGCCTTAAGATCGTCGGCAGTTTGATAAAGCGTGACTTTGTATTTGCCAGCAGTGATGCCCAGGGAGAAGTACTCACCTTTTTTATTGGTCTTGAGAGTGTATTTCTGACCGTTGTCGATGTTGACCAACTGTACGACGCCGTCAGCGATGGGATTGCCCTGGATGTCTTTGCAGACCCCCTTGATGGTTCCAGCGGCCTGCGCGAAGAGCGAAGGCGCAGAGAGCGCCAGCATTAAAAGAATGAAAGAGAATATTGCGAGATGCTTCTTCATTGTGGTCTCCCGGCCTGCTCAATTGTTGAATGTTGATTTCTGATTGTTGAATGAAAACATTCGCACATGAGGCGCATGGGTTTTTCATTCAACAATCGCAAATCAAAGTCCCTTGTATCACTGCTTCGTGGCGTAGGGAATAGGGTCCTTCATTCCCGCTGCGGCGAAGGCCCGCAGACGCAGCACGCAACTATCGCATACGCCGCAGGCTCGATCCTGCTGGCTGTAGCATGACCAAGTTAAATCGAAGGGCGCGCCTAATTCAAGGCCAAGGCGGACAATTTCGACTTTGCGCATGGCGATAAGGGGCGTGACGATTTCGATGCGGCCCTCCTTCGTGCCGAGCTTGACCACCCGGTTGAACGCTTCATAATACTCCGGACGGCAATCGGGATAGCCGGAGCTATCCTGTTCGACCGCGCCGATATAGATTTTTTCGGCTCCCAGCACTTCCGCCCAGCTTACGGCGGCGGCCAAGAAATGCGCGTTGCGAAAGGGCACGTATGTGACCGGGATGTCGTGGCCGGGAGAGTGGCTGGCTGGATCGCTGACTGGCACGGCAATTTTCCCGTCGGTAAGTGCGGAACCGCCGATGGCGCGGAAAGATTCGTTGCGCAAGAGGAGCTTGTCTTCGATCTTCAAGCGCTCGCAAATCGCGAGAAACGATTGCCGCTCGCGGTCTTCGGTGCGCTGGCCGTAACTTACATGCAATGCGGCCGCGGCATAGTCGCGGGCTGCAAGGGCCGCGCAAACGCAGGAATCCATTCCTCCGCTGAGTAGAACGATGGCGCGTGGGTTTGAGGCGGACATGATTAGGGTGACAGCAGATTGTTGATTTATTGATTTCTGATTGAAAACGGTGGAGGCAGGGTTTTTCAATCAGCAATCAAAAATCAGCAATCAGTAATTTTTTACACTCCCTTTACCGCTGGGTCCCAGATGAACTTGTGCAATTGCAGTCCAAGACGTACGGGAAGGTTATCAGAGAGTATCCACTCAGCAAGCTCTTGCGGGTCGAGAAGACAGTGGGAGCTGTCACGTGCGCCAGTGGCGTCTTTGCGGAACGCGGGGGAAAACAATACAGCATTCACACGATCGGGCAGTCGATGGCGCTGGGTAAAATCGCGGGAAAATTCGTAGTCCGCTCTTCCGGTGAGCACAAATTTGACTTCGTCTTGTTTGGTGAGGGTTTCGAGATTCTCAATGCGAAATGTATTGGGCTCGCCGGAGTTGGGGCATTTCACGTCGACGATTTTGATGACCCCAGCGGGAACCCGCTCAAGTGGGCGCTCCCCGCTGGTCTCGAGAAGAACTTGATAACCCTCTTCCAGCAACTGCTGCATAAAAGGGACCAAGTCGCGCTCCTGTAGCATGGGCTCGCCGCCGGTGATCTCGACCAAGCCGCCGTGTGGGCTGAGGCGCTGCACTTCCTCGAGGATCGCCTGGGAAGTCATCTTACTGCCGCCCTGAAAGGTGTATTCACTGTCGCACCAGGAACAGCGCAGATTGCAGCCGGTCAAGCGAACGAAGACGCATGGCAATCCGGCGTAAGTCGATTCACCTTGCAGCGATTTATAGATTTCGGTGATCTGCATTTCGTTAGTGGCGCCGGCGCATCGCCGCCAAGGTCGCGGGCGATGACTGATCGACAACTGCCGGGGGAGGGCGGCGCTACGATTCTGAATAGGTCGCCGTCGTTGTGTCGGTTTCGTACACCGTTACATTCTTAATCCGAACGCGACCGTTGGTGACGCGCTGCAGCCGAGTGTTCGATTCGTCATAAAAATACTTGGCTAAATTTTCGGCCGACGGATTGATGACGGTAAAGGGTTCAATCTCGTTGATCATCTGATGATCGAGCCGTTCGATGACGTGCTTCATCACGTCGCGGAGGTCTTTGAAATCGAGCAGCAGGCCGGCCTTATCCAGTTCAGCTCCGGCCAGGGTTACGCGTATCTTATAGTTGTGGCCGTGCGGATTCTCGCACTTACCCTTGTAGTTGCGCAGGTAATGGCCCGCGGCGAAGGTATCGTCAACCGTCACTTCGAACATGGATTCCTCAGCGGTTCGGCGTCTTACAGCCCGAATCGCAGTTTGTGCGAAATACCTATTGTAACGCTTGTCCAGGGCCGTCACGTAGTGCGCAGACCGGCCGGTCCCGCGTTTTCTCCAGCGGGGCGAGGGATCTCCCAGTAGTCAGTGGTCAGTGGTCCGCGCAACCGGCCCAGCGCGTAAGCCAAGCTGAGCCACCGCGGTTTTTCTTTCTGATGTTCTTTTGTATGCTTCATGGTCCGATGTTTTCGTCGAGAAGCCATCTAGGTCGGGTTTCCTAGGGTTTTGAATTTCCTAGGGTTTTGAATTTCGGTGGTGCAATTTGGCTTACGCGCCGGGCCGGTCAAGCGGGAGGTCCTTCGCTCCGCCTGAAAAGCGGCTACGCTCAGGATGACGCCGATGGGAGAAGTACACGCTGCTTTTCAAACTGACCCACTACCGGCCGGCCGTTTTTGCGATCCTGGCGGTTAAGATCGTAAATCGGCCACCGGCAATGAAATACCTAATCGCGGAGTGCGCTGAGACCGGCCCAGAATTGAGGATAGGATGCGAATGCGCTTGACGACTTCACCGACCGAAATGTAGCTTGCCTATTCGTTCTTCGCTGAATTTATGGAGCACCCATGCCTCGAAATTTACCCGTTCTGATTCTCCTTGCCTTAGCTGTAATTACCAGACTGGCCGCCCAGAGCAAGCCGGATACACAGGAGAATGACCTCAAGGGGCACTACACGAAATATGAATACAGGATCCCGATGCGCGATGGCGTGCATTTATTCACTTCGGTGTACGTTCCAAAGGACACCTCACGAGCCTATCCGTTTCTGATCGATCGAACTCCATACAGCGTGGGCGCCTACGGAGTGGATTCGTACATCAAGCAATTGGGGCCGTCCATCGAGTTCGATAAAGCTGGCTACATTTTCGTCTTCCAGGATGTGCGGGGGCGATACATGTCGGAGGGAACGTTCGTTGAGATGCGGCCGCACATCGACGTCAAAAAATCGAAACAAGACGTGGACGACGCCAGCGATTTATACGACACGATCGACTGGCTGCTCAAAAACGTGCCGAACAACAACGGGAATGCCGGAATCTGGGGGATTTCGTATCCCGGGTTTTTTACCTCGGCGAGCATTATCGACTCGCACCCGGCGCTGAAGGCGGCATCGCCGCAAGCGCCGATGACCGATCTTTTCATGGGAGATGATGCATATCACGGCGGAGCTTTCATGTTGGACGCGAATTTCGATTTTTATAGCTCCTTCAAACCTCAGGAAAATCCACAGTTGCCGGCCAAGACTCCGGAGACTTTCGATTTTGGAACGAAGGATAGTTACGAGTTTTATTTGAATGCGGGGCCGCTATCGAATCTTGCAAAATATCTGGAGGGCAAAAGCGCGCTCTGGGAGGATCAGGTAAAGCACGATACTTACGATGACTATTGGAAGGTGCGGAATCTGGCGCCGCACATGAAGAACATTCACTGCGCAGTGCTTACGGTCGGAGGATGGTTCGATGCCGAAGACTTGCAGGGGCCGTTCAGCACCTTCCATTCGATCGACAAGAACAATTCCAGCAACTTTAATGGGTTGGTGATTGGACCGTGGGTGCACGGCGGGTGGAAGCGGTATGACGGTGAGCGTCTGGGACGCGTCGAGTTCTGGTCCGACACCGGCGAGTTCTACCGGAAGAATATTTTGTTTCCGTTTTTCGAGCAGTACCTCAAGGGAAACGGCGATGCGAAACTTCCCAAGGCCTATGTTTTCGAAACGGGAACAAATGTTTGGAGACGCTATTCGGAATGGCCCCCGAAAGAGGTGCAGGCCAAAACTCTGTATTTCCGCTCTGGTGGCGGACTTTCATTCGACCCGCCTGGATCGGAGCCAGCGGCGTACGATGAGTACGTGAGCGATCCCGCGAAGCCTGTGCCGTTCGTGAGCTATGCTGCTACGGACGTGCCGCAGGAATACATGGTGTCTGACCAGCGGTTCGCTTCGAACAGAACGGACGTGCTGGTGTATCAGACGCCTCTGTTGCAGGACGATGTGACGATTGCGGGGCCGATTTCGCCGCGGCTTTTCGTTTCGACCAGCGGCACCGATTCCGATTGGGACGTGAAACTGATTGACGTCTATCCGCCCGACTACCCAGACAGCAAGCTTGACGAAGTGAAGCCTGAAGACAAAGACAAGCCGCGTACTGATGTGCTTGCGCCCTCATTTGCGATGGGCGGGTATGAGCAACTGGTGCGCGGCGAGCCATTCCGCGGGAAGTTCCGCCACAGTTTCGAAAAACCAGAGCCATTCACGCCGGGCAAGGTTGAAGAGATCAACTTCAATATGCCGGACGTCAACCATACCTTCCGGCGAGGCCACCGGATCATGGTGCAGGTTCAGAGTTCATGGTTCCCGCTTACCGACCGCAACCCGCAGACTTTCGTCAACATTCCAGACGCGAGGCCTTCGGACTTCGTGAAAGCTAGCGAGCGTGTATATCACTCCAAGGGTGAGGCTTCGGGAATTGTTGTGAGAGTTGTAGCGAGCCCGGGCGTGAGTGAAGAACACCAGTGAAGTTTCCAGTTAGGGGACCCATGTAACCGGAAACCAGAAACGGAAGCGCTTTGAGAAGTTAACCGGTTCCAGAAGCATAGTCGCGGCTGGCTGGGGTACAATCGACAATCCGCTTTTGACAACTAGGGTTACACCCGCGCCTGCGGGATTTCTTCGATGAGTGAGGGCTGGTCATTCATGAACGTCCTGTTGCTTTCCATGCCGGATTCCTTCGAACACATGCCGCCTGCGGCGATTCGCATGCCGAACGGGGCGCTTACTTCGCTTGCGGGCAACGTCGATCCGCATCACCGCGTGGCGGTTGCGGACTTGATCCTGGTGCAGCGCCGGGTTCGTGAAACGGTGACGCGGCTGGTGCGCGAGCTTGATCCCGAGGTTGTGGGACTTTCCATCATGACGTTTCAGCGGCGCAGCGCGGCGCGCATTGTCGACCTGGTGCGCGGGTTGCGGCCGGGAGTAAAGATTGTGGTGGGCGGGTACGATCCGAGCCTTGCGCCCGAGGCGTATGAGGACATGGGTGTCGACTACCTGGTGCGCAGCGAGGGAGAGGTTACGTTTCGTGAATTGCTCCGCGCGCTGGAAAAGGGCAGCGGGGTAGAAGGGATCTGCGGGCTCTCGTATTACAACGGCGAGAAATGGATACACAATCCTGGCCGGCCGCCGCACCGGCTGGAAGATAGAGAAATCCGGCCGCCGAAGCGTGATTCGCGGGTGCTGAAGGGATACACGATGTTGGGGCGGCAAGTGGATGTCATCGAGACCTCACGCGGCTGCACTTACGATTGCAGCTTCTGTTCGATCATCGAGATGCGTGGGCGCAATTTTTTCGCTTATTCTTTCGACCGCGTCCTGGACGATATTCGCGATGCGCGCGATCACGGTGCGCGAACCATTTTTCTGGTCGATGACAACATCACGTTGAATGTGAAGCGGTTTGAGGCGCTGTGCGAAGCCATTATTGCTGCGGGATTGAACGATCTTGACTACTTCGTGCAGGGCATGACCTCGGCGATCGCGAATCACGGGGAAACTCTCGCGCCGCTGATGCGTCGGGCGGGATTCCGTTACGTTTTTCTCGGCATCGAAAATATTCTGGAAGGCGACCTGGAATTCCTGAAAGCTTCCGCCAAGAATACAGAGAGAGAGAACGGCCACGAGGCGGGGAATGCCACGTTAAAGGCTATCGATTATCTGCACCGCAACCAGATGTATGTCGTGGGTGGGTTAATTGTTGGCAGCCCGGGGGACACGCGCGAATCGATTGAAGCGAATCTGGAGTTTGCGCGGCGCTATGTGGATTGGCCTTATATTCAGCATCCGACGCCGTATCCGCGCACGCCGATGACGAAGGACTTCCGCGATCAGGGCTTGATCATAAACGAGCGGTTGGAGGAATACGACGGAACGACGGCGGTGGTGCGAACGGAGCATCTGCAGGCGGAGGAAGTGGAGTTTATGCGCTGGAAGGCGGAACGCTGGATGAAGGTTCAGCATATTCCGGTGGCGCTGAAGCATGATCCGGGGTTCGTTTTGTTCAAGGGATGGAAGATGCTGTTGCACACGTTTCGGGGGAGTTCCATCCGTTCGCTGCTGGGGCTGGAGAGCGA
>JBAPOI010001007.1:0-2367 GCA_049279555.1 Candidatus Sulfotelmatobacter sp. | reverse complement strand
TTATCCACGAGCCCGGTCAACCGGACCAGGAAACAGCCGCTGAGGCCATCCAGTGCATCGACGCCCTGTGCCCCTGGCTGGTCGGGGTCGAGCGATGCGAGGCACGGCGGCAAGCGGGCGCATGATTTGTGTAAAGTAAACTACGCCGCTAGTGTAAAAGAAATAATGCCGCCTGACCCCGGCGTTGCCAGGCACACTCTGGGCTTATTAGTGTCATTAGTCGCTAATATCTCGAATCTATACATGCATCGGGGATTGACACGAGGGAGCTTGTGGAGCATAATTAGTATTACACACAAGAGCTCCCATGCCCAAGAAACCGCCTCCCGACCCCAAGTCTTTGGCCCTTCGGCAACAGGGCTGCTGGAATCCTCATCCCGAGCGGATCACAGACGAACTGTTTCAGACCCGCGAGTTTTTCGATCCCCGCGACCTGGTTCAGGTCAAGTACGAAATGCTGCGCCGGGTCGAGGCCGAGGGACTACCGGTAAACCGATCGGCCGCCGCCTTCGGGTTCTCCCGGCCCTCCTTTTACCAGGCGCAGGCGAGTTTCCAACAGGGCGGCCTGCCGGCGCTCCTGCCGCAGAAGCGGGGACCCAAACAGGCACACAAACTCACCGCCGACGTGCTCGCATTTATCCATCAAGCCCGTCAGGAAGATCCCGCTTTACGGTCGGCGGCTTTGGCTTCGCGCATTCAACACCGTTACGGCATCGCGGTTCATCCACGCAGCATCGAGCGCGCTTTGGCGCGCAGTCAAAAAAAACCGCGGTGAACCAAGCCTTATCCCCGGCCGCGGCCGGGGAGGATTGGGCGGCTCGTTACGAGCAATTGCGAAACGACGTGCTGAGTCAGGCCGCCGGCGGCGGTTTCGGCCTCGTTCTGTTCCTCCAGCAAGGAATGACCGGCTGGATACGGATCTCTGCGCGCACCCCGGTACCAGCGGTGACCGGAAGATCTACTCAACCCTGGGACGCCGTTGGCCCCCTGCCCGGCGAGGTGCGCTCCCAAGCCGCCGTGATCCTGGCGGGAATGCTACTCCATCACTCAACGGAGGCGATTCTATGCAAGGCGACATGCACAAGCTAAACGCCGGACACTTGAAACGGAGTGCCTATCTCTATATCCGTCAATCCACGCCGCGTCAGGTCCTGGAAAACACCGAGAGCACCAAGCGCCAGTACGCTCTCCGGCAGCGCGCCATCGCACTTGGCTGGCATGCCGATCACATCGTGCTTATCGACACCGACCTGGGGCACTCCGCCGCCTTGGCCGCGGATCGCGAGGGGTTCCAGAAACTCGTGAGCGAGGTGGGCCTGGGGCGTGCCGGCCTCGTGATCGGGCTGGAAGTCTCTCGCCTGGCTCGCAACTCCAGCGATTGGCATCGGCTGCTGGAAATCTGTGCGCTCACCGACACCCTGATCCTCGATGAAGAGGGTCTCTACGATCCGACCAGCTTTAACGATCGGCTCCTGCTGGGACTCAAGGGCGCGATGAGCGAAGCCGAGTTGCATGTGATGCAGGCGCGGATGCGCGGCGCCCTGTTGAGCAAGGCCCGGCGCGGGGAGTTGCGTGTGTCGCTCCCGATCGGCTTCCTCTATGAGGCGCAGGGCCCGGTGGTTCTGGATCCCGATCAGCAGGTCCAACAAAGCATCCGGTTTTTGTTTCAATCCTTTCAGCGTCTTAGTTCCGCGTGTGCGGTGGTGAGAGCCTTCCGCGAGGCAAAGCTCCTATTTCCCCGCAGGCTGAGAGGGGGACCGCGACAGGGTGAGCTGCTGTGGCAGGCACTGGACTTCAGCCAAACGCTGCTCGTGTTGCATAACCCCCGCTACGCGGGAGCCTTCGCGTATGGACGAACCCGCAGGCGCAAAACAGTGGACGGAGTCCACCAAAGAAAACTGCCGCAAGAGCAATGGCACACCCTGCTCACGGGTGCCCATCCCGGTTACATAACGTGGGAGCAATACCAGGAGAATCAGCGCCGGCTTCGGGAAAACGCACACGCACTTGGTCCAGAGCGCCGCGAGGGCCCACCACGAGAAGGCCCTGCGCTGCTTCAGGGCTTGGCCGTTTGTGGTGTCTGCGGCGGGCGCATGAACGTCGCCTATCACGTCCGCGCTCTCCGTCCCGGCCGCGCGGTGCCTCACTACTTTTGCCAAGGACGCAGCATGGATAGTCCGCAGCCCGTCTGCCAATGGGTTCCGGGCATCCTCGTAGACCAGGCTGTGGGAGACCTGCTTCTGGAAATCTTGACGCCGGTCACCATCGATATTACGCTGTCGGTTCAGCAAGAACTGCAAGCCCGACTGGAAGAGGCGGACCGGCTACGGAAACAGCAGGTGGAACGCGCTCACTATGAGGCGGAAC
>JBAPOI010001006.1:0-2274 GCA_049279555.1 Candidatus Sulfotelmatobacter sp. | reverse complement strand
TTCGAAGACAGTCCTAATCTGCCCATCGCATTATCGGTCTTCGAAACCACCACTGCTCTCGCATACCGTAATTTCGATTTCTTCTTCAAAGGCGTGGGATCGTTGAGACAGATGGGACAGTATCGCTCGTATCTTCCAATCGGTCTGCCGCACGTCCTGCAATGCGCCATCATGGACTCCAAGGCTCGGTCTCTGGTTTGAACCTGCCGATTCACGCAAGCAGAACCTTCTACTCTGGAAGGATTATCGAACTGTGAATTCCTCCTGTCCAGAGTTCATTTATTTCTGAGTCTTCTGCTATTCATCTGAGCCGACTGCACTGAATCAGGAACCGTATTGAGCACATTGGGGGAATGGGCGGCGGTTTCACTCGAAGCCGTATGGCAGCGCTTCAATTTCGCAAGCCAGCAGGTGCCGGGAGTTCTCAACCTTGTCACCCAGTTCTTCGAGTGCGCAGCGATCTTCCGCTACAATCGTCACTATGCCCACACCCAAATCGAATCACCAAGCCGCCCGGGAAGCCATTGAAAAAGTTCTCGCCCTCCTGCGCTCGGTGCAGACGCTGGAGGGCACGGACAAGGATGGCGTGGAGCATTTGCTACAGATGGCGGTGGAGAACCTGCGGGAGCGGTGATGGATTGAATCCTCGGCGGGCACCACGGCTGGGGAACGCTGGCGGTCGTCAGGAGGGGCTCGTTCTATCCCAATCCACTTCCAATTTCACACCCAGGAAACGACGCCGTCCAGATTCTCTGGTTCTGGATTTCTTCACTTTGGAAGCCGTCCACATCCTCATGCTCGGCGCTGGCCGTCTCCATGCCGTTTTCGCCCTGCCCAAGGCGGGAATTGCTGGTTATAATCCGAAGTGTCCGTCCACCATCATATGACCTCATTGCTGCGTTTTTACGACTTCTTTGCCGGGGCGGGACTGGCGGCTACAGGGCTTGCGCCGGAATGGGAGTGTATCTGGGCCAACGATATCGACCCCAAGAAAGCCTCGGTTTACCGCCGTAACTGCGGGGATAATCACTTCCATTTAGGCGACGTAGCAAACTTCACGGCAGCCGACCTTCCGAATCATGCACAGTTAGCATGGGCGTCGTTTCCTTGCCAAGACCTCTCACTTGCTGGTTGGCAACGAGGTTTAAGCGCAAACCGCAGCGGCACATTCTGGCCCTTCTGGAAGATCATGCGGAAGCAGTTCGAGGCTGGCGGCAGACCGCCGATCATCGTCCTGGAGAACGTGCTTGGGCTCTTGCATGGAGACAGTTTCTCCGGGCTGTGTGAAGCTTTTGCTGACCTGGGAATGCAGTTCGGTGCGCTTGTGATGGACGCACGATTGTTTCTGCCGCAGTCTCGCCCTCGTGTGTTCGTTGTGGGGGTAGATTCCCATGTGGATTGCTCCGCATTTGTGTGCGGCGAGGGTTGTCCGACGTGGACTCCACAGGCATTGGTCAATGCTCATGCGAGGTTGTCGCCCAAAGTCTCTGCCCTATGGCGATGGTGGAATCTCCCCACACCGACTCCGCCCTTATATGCAGTTGAGGCTTTTATCGAGGATGAACCAACTGGCGTTGCGTGGCATACGCAACAGGAGACAACTCGGCTGCTCGGGATGATGAATGAGCTGCACCTTGGGCGAGTCGCAGAAGCGAAGAGGGCAGGGACACGAAGAATTGGCTTTGTGTACAAACGGATTCGAGATGGAGTGCAGAGAGCGGAAGTGCGCTTCGATGGGATCGCAGGGTGCCTCAGAACTCCCCAAGGGGGATCGAGTCGTCAAACAGTGGTCGTTGTTGAGGGCAGGAAGGTGCGAAGCCGACTGCTATCGCCTCGTGAAGCTGCGAGACTGATGGGAGTGCCAGATTCCTTCAAGCTTCCAGAGAAATACAACGACGCCTACAAAGCAATGGGCGATGGTGTAGCCGTTCCAGTTGTCTCGTGGCTTTCCCGTCACTTACTCCTGCTGCTTGCCGAAACCGCCAAGTCAAAATTCAATGGAGACCACCACGCCGCAGTCCGATTATCTGCTGCACATGCGCACAAACGAGCTGACGGATGGGCGAAGGAGCACAAAAGAATGGCACCAGTTCGATTGGTCGTAGCGTGTGAGAAAGTACTGGCAGACTGGCACCGTGACCTTGACTCTCGTAAGAGCACCGGGTCGGACTCATTCATTGCTTGCGCAGGCATCAAGGTGGCGGAGCTAACGAAAACAAAATGGCCGCTGGAACGAGCGGATTATGTCAGCACAGGGTCTCGGTTCCGCTCAAC
>JBAPOI010001005.1:0-19570 GCA_049279555.1 Candidatus Sulfotelmatobacter sp. | reverse complement strand
GTTCCGCGACGCTGACACAGACGGTGAACTAGGATTCGTGAAATTTCCCGACCGGCTTTTCGAGCGCTAAGGAGAAGATGATCTGGGTGGCGGACTTCCGTTTGCGTTTCGCCTAGCTGGACTGCGCGGGATTATCGCCTACGTGAATCGAGAAGTTGACTGTGATGATGGCCTTGGTTTCGACGGCCTGGCCGTTTTGCATGTACGGCTTGAAATGCCATTGGCGCACAGCCTGTTTCGCGGCGGCAGCGAGGATGGACGGACCGTTGATCACACGCAGATTTTCGATCATGCCATCGGCTCCGACCACGGCCTGCAACACGACGGATCCTTTCACGGCCACATTCTGGCCGAGTAGCGGATAGGGTGCGTTGAGTGCCTGGTGCAATTCCGGCGCGGTTGATGGTGCGATGTTCTCGCGCTCTGCGGCATTCGAAGGCAAATTGGAAGCGACGGTTGCAGTCCGCTTGGAAGCGCTCGAGATGTCGACTTTCGCGGAGTCGTTTGCGGAATGGGCGGCATCGTGCGAGTTGGCGGCAACCACGTTGACATCCAGCGGAGGTAGAACAGCGCGCTTGGCGGCTACTTTGGGCGCTTCGGGTTGAGCCGCTTGCTTATGCGCCGGCTCAGCTTTGTGCGATTGCGCGACAGCCGGAGCGGAAACTTTCGGAGCAACATTGTTTTTTTCGGGCGCGACGATCTTCGCAGTGGCGACGGGCGCTACGGGTGCCAGATTCACTTTGGCTGGCGCAGGCGCTGGATTCACTTTAGCCGGCGTTGCCGCGGTCGCAGATGTTTTCGGAGCGTTGTCTGGGATCGTCGCATCGGATTCGATTGCGTCATCCGATCCAAACCAGAAATCACGTTCCTTGCCAAGAACAACGACGAGGGCGATCAGCAAAAGCACGAGCGCGACCAGCAGTTGGCGAGGTTGCTTCTCGCGGCGGATGGCCTGCGCGGCAACTGGCTGCGTGGTTGACTCGCTCGACTGCGGCAGATTCCGCGACTTTCGCGACTTCGATTCCTGCTTTTCGTTCTTTTCGACTTCCAACATGATCGCTCCGCTCGCCCTGTGCAAAATAGCCTTCACTTAAGAATGCTAATTGTCGGGCACAAACATACTGAAGCCGCTGGTTCGCGATGACAATGGCACTATTCGGGGAAGCATGGCCCGAACGTGGTACATGGGCCAGTGGGAGGTACTCTTGACTCACCGAATTCGTTCTTGACACGATTTCGCTGAGGGCATAAGTTACCGGGCAGCGTTATCAAACCTCTTCGGATTGAGATCGATCCGATGGCCGCAAGAACTTGCAGGCCGAAGGAGTTTGTCATGAAGCTTCGCGTCCTGGGAGCCCTCCTCTTCGTTCTAATGTTGTCCTACAGCGTTTACCGTTCGAGCGCGGCCTCGCCGATCGTTACGGGACAGTTCCCGACTCTCACCCCAATTCGCGGCACGCCGGCGTTGGGCACGCCCAAGAATGCGAGCAGCTTCACCTTCGTGGCCGGTGGCGACAATCGTCCGCCAAGCGATAAAGACGATCAGCCGCCTATCTTCCAGACGATCACAAAGCAGTTGAGCGGGACGGGCGCCGCGTTCGTCATCTGGTCGGGCGACTCGGTGTACGGAAAGTTGAAAGATCCTGAGAAGGATAAGGATAAAGAAAAAATAAAGAAGGAATATGAGACCTTCGAATCCATCATTGGCCAGGCCAATTTGCCCGTCTTCAATGTTCCAGGTAATCACGAGATGCTAATGAAGGGCAACGTGCCCGATCCTACGGGATCGCTTGTGAAGTATTTCGAAAAATATGTGGGTCCGCAGTATGGTTATTTTACCTACGGAGATTCCGCATTCATCGGCTTGAACACCGACGACACGGTCGCGAGTATCGACGCGAAACCGTCGGCCGACAGCTACGCAGGGAATGTTGGCGCCGATCAGCTCGCCGGACTCACCTCTATCCTCGCCACCCTGGCCGCCGATTCTTCGATCGCGCACATTTTTGTGTTCATGCACCGGCCTATTTTCTCAACGCCCGGAAAGTCAGCCGACGCGCTCGGGCCGCCGAGCGGTCCGGCAGTCCAGGCCTTGCTGACGAACTACGCAAAATATCCCAACCTTTCTTTCGTTATCGCCGGACACCAGCATCTTTTTTATGCAGCTCC
This sequence comes from Candidatus Sulfotelmatobacter sp., assembly GCA_049279555.1. Taxonomy (GTDB): domain Bacteria; phylum Acidobacteriota; class Terriglobia; order Terriglobales; family Acidobacteriaceae; genus Sulfotelmatobacter. Next base: position 17,401 of record JBAPOI010001005.1, on the reverse strand, counting down.
GCCGGCTTCAGCTTACGGCATGTCATTCACGCGAACCGACCCGGCATCAGCCGCTCCGATCTTCCTGATCTCCGGCGGAGCGGGCGCATGCCTGGCCGGAAGCGCCAAACCTGACAGCGGCGGGTTCAACAACTATCTGCTTGTGACTGTCAACGGCGCGAACGTGACTGTGACCGTGAAGAATTTGGGGAGCACGAAACAGCCGGGCTGCTAGGACGAAGGAAAGTAGTGATCGAAAATTTGCATATTATGGTCAGAGGATCGACTTCTTCTAGTTTGCAATTGGTAGTTGGATGCAGGTTCTCAGCGGATGGAATGCGAGATTTCTTACGGAAGAGCACTGTTACAGAAAAATTAAAAACCTTAAATGCTCTTTCCAACCAGTCGCACAACCTGACGCAAGTCCTTAATAAAACGCTCTAGTTGCGAATGCCGAGATTCGTCATCCTTCACAGGCGAAGCACGCAAAACCCCGTCGAGCTGCCGCTCGACCGGGGGCGGCTGTCCCTACAGGGGCGTGGTAGTATCGACAGTACCCTCGCTGAGTGCTGCTGGCTTTGAGAATTGGACATCGTGGTTCCGTTGAGCCTTGCTACGACTCGTTAAACAACCGATGAAATCTTCGACCAATTTGCGTAAGCGCGTGCTCAGCGGCATGCGCTCGACTGGAAAATTACATCTTGGAAATTACGTCGGCGCGCTCGATAACTGGGTGCGCATGCAGGATGAGTATGAGTGCTTTTTCTGCGTGGTCGATTGGCACGCACTGACGACCGACTACGCCGATACTTCGCAGGTGAAGCGGAATTCGGTGGAGGTGGCGCTCGACTGGCTGGCGGCCGGGCTTGATCCGGAGAAGTCGGTGATTTTCATTCAATCGCACGTTCCGGCACATGCGGAGTTGCACCTGCTGCTTTCGATGATCACGCCGCTGGGCTGGCTGGAGCGGGTTCCGACTTATAAGGAGCAACGAGAGAACATTAAAGATAAAGACCTGGGCACGTACGGATTTCTGGGTTATCCGGTGCTGCAGGCGGCGGATATTTTAATGTACAAGGCGGATGTGGTTCCGGTGGGCGAAGACCAGGTGGCGCACATTGAACTCACGCGGGAGATTGCGCGGAGGTTTAACGGATTTTATGGGAAGCAGGGCGATGTATTTCCTGAGCCGCAGGTGTTGCTCACGCGCGCGCCCAAGCTGCCGGGAACCGATGGCCGCAAGATGTCGAAGTCGTATGGCAATGCGATTTTGCTGACCGATCCGGAGCCGGTAGTGCGGCAGAAGTTGAAGACGATGGTGACCGATCCGGCGCGGGTGCGGCGCAGCGATCCGGGAAATCCGGATGTTTGCCCGGTGGGCGATCTGCACAAGATTTTCAGCGATGCGGCGACCATGGAAAAAGTAAACACAGGTTGCCGGTCGGCGGGCATTGGATGCATTGAGTGCAAGAGCTGGGCTGCCGACGCGCTGGTGCAACTGCTGAACCCAATGCAGGAGCGGCGCAAGAAATTCGAGGAGAATCCGCGGCTGGCTTGGGATATTCTTGAGGCAGGCACGCAACGGGCGCGCAAGGCGGCGGCTGAGACTATGGATGACGTGCGCAACGCGATGGGGATGTCGCTCGCGTATGAGGCTCCGGAGGTGAATGATGGGAAGTAGCATGGAAAACAAAATCGTTGACGCCACGGACACGGGGCGGGAGCCTTTGCCATTCCTGGTCGCGGATCGGACTGCCGTTAAAGCGAGAAAAGAATTTGAAGGGACCGCGGCGAAGCGGGAAGAAAAAGAAGAGAGCGATTCGCCGTTCGCGGTTTCGGTCACCGATGTTTACGAAGGGCCGCTGGACTTGCTGCTCGACCTGATTCGCAAGCAGGACATCGACATCTATGACATTCCGATTGCGCGCATTACGGCGCAATACCTGGCTTACGTGGAAAAGATTCGAGAGCTGGATGTGAATGTTGCCGCTGACTTTATTTATATGGCGGCGGTGTTGATCCATATCAAGTCGAAGATGCTGCTGCCGCGGGATCCGTCGGTGAAGGCGGAGGAATTGGAGGATCCGCGCACAGAGCTGGTCAACCGGCTGCTGGAGCACGAGAAGTTCAAGTCGGCGGCGCAGATGCTTTTGCAGAAGCAGCAGATTGAAGACGCCGTGCTGACGAATCCGGCCCTGAAAGAATTCATGGACGCGGAAGGCACCGAGCCGGAGATGGCCGCGGACGTGATCGATCTGGTGAAGACGTTCCAGCAGATTCTGGAACGAGTGCGCACCCGGCCCATGCTGAACGTCGATGAGGAGACGGTCACAGTGGGGCAGATGATTGATTATCTGCGACGGCGGCTGGAACTGGAGTCGCGGCCGATCCGGTTAAAGCAGTTGCTGATGCGGGTTGAGTCGCGGCAAGCGCTGGTTTGCATGTTTCTGGCGCTGCTCGAAATGGTGCGGCTGCAGGCAATTCAAGTGCGGCAGGATCGGATGTTCGGCGAGATTGCGGTGCGAAAGCATGTTGGATTTGAAGCGATCATGACGGAGCGGGCTGCGGTACGGGATGATTGGAGGTAGCAGTAGCCAGTACCTAGTACCCAGTAGAACCGGCTCTGGTTTGGTGACTGTCTGTGGAGGCAATGCAAGTTTCGTAGATGGCTGGGAGTTTGCATCTCCCAATTTGCTTTTGAATTTACTAGGTACTGGCAACTGATTTCCTATGAGTTTAAGAGCTCAACTCGAAGCAATTATTTATGCGGCGGAGACGCCGATCACGCTGGAGCAGATAGTGCAGCTCGTGAGAGAAAGCGTGATTGCGGGCGGGGCGGCCGACGACACGGATGTGAAGTCGCGGGTGCGTTTGTCGCTGGAGGAACTGGTTGCGGAATTTGGCGGGCCGGATCATGGCATCGAGATTCGCCAGGTGGCGGGCGGCTACCGCATGTCGACCAAGCCGGAGCAGCACGAGGTGGTGCGAAATTTCGCCAAGAGTTTGAAGCCGCCAATCCGGTTATCGCTGCCGGCACTGGAGACCTTGGCCGTTATCGCTTATAAGCAGCCGGTTACGGTGCCGGAAATCAGCGAGATTCGCGGGGTGGATTCCGGCGGTGTGATTGCGACTTTGCTTGATCGCAAGCTGATCACAACGGCGGGCCGCAAACAGGTGATTGGCCGGCCGATCCTCTATAAGACGACGAAGGAATTTCTGATGCGGTTTGGGTTGAAGGATGTCAACGAGCTGCCCAGCATGGAAGAGTTCGAGAAGTTGGTGGCGGAATCGTTTGGGAGCGAGTTGATTCCGGCGGACGAGGCTGCGCCGGCGCCGGCGAGCGATTCGGCGGCGGAAGAGATTGCGGAACCGGCGGCGCAGAACGAATGACGGCTGGGGCAGAAGCCCGCTCGATTTTGTGAACGGCTTACGCGGCCCTGAAGGGCCGCTCTTCCACGGTTGTGTTGGCCGCGCGGACAGTAAGTCAAGGCGCGACGAACGGTCAATGGGGCGGTTGAAAGAACGCCGCTTTGAGCGCAATTCCTTGATGGTTCGCTCCTCGTTTTAGGATTGGAAAATCACACACATGCCTGCAGAACGCCTGCAAAAAATTATCGCCGCTGCCGGGATCGCTTCGCGACGCAAAGCCGAGGAATTGATCAGTGCGGGGCACGTGAAGGTGAACGGGACGGTGGTAACGGAACTGGGCAGCAAGGCCGATCCGGACATCGATCACATTCGCGTGGACGGAAAATTGTTGCAGGGTGCGCAACTGCATGTCTACCTGCTGCTGAACAAGCCCAAGGGATACGTCACCACGGTCAGCGATCCAGAGAACCGGCCAACGGTGATGCAGTTGATTCGCGGCGTGAAGAAGCGGGTTTATCCTGTGGGACGGCTCGACTATGCGAGCGAAGGCTTGCTGCTTTTGACGAACGATGGCGCTCTGGCGAACAAGTTGATGAAAGCGGCGTCGCAGGTACCGAAGACTTACGTGGTGAAAGTTGCGGGAGTGCCGAGCAACGACGCGCTGGAGAAATTGCGCGGCGGCGTCTCGATTGCCACCGAAGATGGACGGCGCGTGCGCACTGCGCCTGCGACGATCCGTTTGGTGAAGGAAGCGAACAATCCGTGGTACGAAATCACGCTGATCGAGGGGCGGAATCGCGAGATTCGGCGCATGTTTGAGAAGGTCGGGCACCACGTGGAGAAGATCAAGCGCGTGCGCTACGGGCCGCTTACGCTTGATGTTCCGCCGGGGCAATTTCGCGCGCTGACGTTGCGCGAAGTCGATCGCCTGCGAACCGCCTGCAACAAACCAACAGCGGGAACAAAGCTTTCCAGTCATCGATCAAACCAGGACGAGCCGCCAAATCAGGACGAGCCGCAGGCATGAGCCGTTTTTTCGACATGGTTACCCAGCCGGCGCGCGACATGGGCGCAGGCGATTTCTCTCACGCCGCCGCAGAGAAACAGTCAAACCTCAAGCGATTGATCAAGCTCGATTCCAATGAGAGTCCATTCGGGCCTTCGCCGGGCGTGATCGCAGCGATGAAGGAAGTTCTGAGCACGGGGAATCTCTATCCGAACGACGATTGCACGCTACTGCGACGGAAGCTTGCGGCACATCACGAACTGCCGGCAGAACAGGTGTTCATTGCCGCAGGCTCGACCGGGGTGCTCAGCCTGCTGTGTCAAACGCTGCTGGGGCCGGGGCTGAATGCGGTGACCAGCGAGCTCTCGTTCATCGTGTATTCGATGGTGGTGCAGGCGGCGGGCGGGCGGTTGATTGAAGCGCGCATGCATCGCGAGGGAAATATTTTTGATCTGGACGCGATGCTGGCGGCGATCGACGCGAATACGCGCATCGTGTTTCTGGCCAACCCCAACAATCCCACGGGGACGATGCTCGAATCGGCTTTGGTCGAGCGCTTTGTGGCGCAGGTGCCCGCGCACGTGATTGTGGTTCTGGATGAGGCTTACCACGAATACGCGCGGCATTTCGCGGAACTGCGGCGAGTCAGCTATTCGAACTCATTGGATTATGTTCGGCGAGGGGCGAGAGTGGTGGTGCTGCGAACATTTTCGAAGGCTTACGGGCTTGCCGGTTTGCGCGTGGGTTACGGCCTGGGGCCGGCGGAGTTGCTGGGTTATTGTGCGCGCATGCGGAACACATACTCGGTTTCGTCGGTGGCGGAAGCGGGTGCACTGGCGGCGCTCGACGATGCCAACTACGTTCAGCGGGTGGTGGAAAATAATACCGCGCAATCGCGAGTGCTCACCGAGGGATTGATCGCGCTGGGATATGGCATCGCGCCGACTTCGGCGAATTTTGTGTTTTGCGATTTGGGGGAAGATGCGGCCGCGTTTTCCAGCCGATTGCGGGAGGAAGGCGTGGCGGTGCGTCCGATGGCAGCGTGGGGCGCGCCGAATTGCGTGCGGGTGGCGATTGGGACCGCGGAGCAGAATCAGGTCTTCTTGCAGGCGGCGAAGAGAGTGGGGGCGGCGGGGGGGTAGAGCGCTTCGGGCGACGCAGGTTGAGTTCGAGAAACCTAGCGTATCCTCAGGAAACGGCGCGACCTATTCGTTGAACGTCCTGCGTCATATGGTGACCGCTGTGCTGACTTTCGAGAAACTGGCTGCCGAACCCGGTGCATGTGCGTGACATGATTTTGCGCAAGCATCCTTCGACGGATAAGGCACTGGAACTGAACCGGCTGTTTGTGGAGTATCAGAAGCTCTTTGGCGAGACGCAGAGCTGGGGAAAGAGATATTGCGGCAGCTGGCGGGGTAGGTTTAGACCGGTGCACGATCCAAAGGGACGATGAACTGTATCCCCTTCACGTGCTTGCCGTGCAGTCGGTTGTCGTTTGTTACGAAAAGATCTGTGTTCGAACTGCCGGCGCAGGAGAGTTGTACTACATCTGGCGCTCGCAATGTTTTGTCGATCCGAATGGCGGCGTAGAGTCGAGCAGCTTTCAGGTCAAATGGCAGTATGATCGCAACGCTGTTGATGGCGTCCTCGTACTTCTTGCATAAATCGAGATCGCCCAAGCGGAGCGGTTTCACCAGGATTTCTCCTAAAGTGATCGTGGAAGTGAGCAATTGATCGCCGCGCAGAAGCATCTTCTCGCGCAGTTCGACGGTCATCTGCGACAGTCTCCCATAGTCCTCGAACAGGTACACGAATAGGTTGGTATCCCAGAATATGCGACTCACTCCCAGCCCTCGCGGAGGTTTCTCACGTACTCATCCGCGTGCTCATCGGCCCAAATATGCTTGCCTGAACCACGAAGAGCAAGCAGCGGGTCTTGCTCCAAAGTCTTCTTCATTCCGGCAGCACACCACACATCGCGATACCACGTAAGTAGACCGCTGAACCAATTCTCGATTAGATCGTCCTTCGCGGGACAAACTTTGCCCCCTTCTCGCTCGGGATGGTAAGCGTCGCCCGGTCGGAAGAGGCGTCGCCGGCCGGGCGCGGTTTCGAAAAGCATCCGGTAACGGGCGGGATTCGGGGGACGATTGGCCACGGAATGTTGGACGACGTGAACGTAGAATCCCTTTCGAAGTGGACCGAGGCGCCGCAGCTCCTGGCAGGTTCTCGCGAACTCCAAAATTTCTGCGATGCTGAAATCAGATTGTTCGGGACGCTTACAGTGAAGCATTGCCATCGCCATCCATACCTCGTCAGCAACTTTGACGGCGGCTAGAGGCGTGGTTCCTAGAGCGACAGTCATGGCTTTTTACCTAAATTCATTGTTACATAGTAATCATGAATCGTCAATGGAGACAATGTGTTTATCCTGCCGAGTTGCGCTCTTGCGTGACACAATCTTGCGCAAGCATCCTACGGCAAGGCTCTGGAGCTGAACCGGCCGTTTGTGGAGTATCGGAAGCTTTTCGCCGAGACGCAGAAGCTCGGGAAAGAGATTCTCGGGCGGCTGACTGCTTAGTACCGAGTACCTAGTATCGAGCTAGGATCTAGAAATTGGAGCCAGCTCCTTGTGCTTCTTGAGGCTTTCGATGTAGCAATCGATCGCGTCCTTGACCATCCCCTTGGCTTCAGTCAGCGTACGGCCGTATGTGACATAGCCAGGCAGAGCGGACACAATGGCAGTGAATCCGCCTTCCGGTTCGGGACAAAGCTTGATTTCGTAGTGTTGGTGAACCTTGGCCATGACGTAGACCGATTCTATCAGTGTGAGGAGCAGACCTAGTCTCTGCTCCCCATCCATGCCATGCCGTCCCACATCGATTCCGGCCTTTGGCGGACCAGTCGCCAGCTAGCTTCTCTAGCACCTGGCCTGTGGTTATCCCCGCTGTTTATGGGGTGTTTGGGGTCGGAGCAAAAGTTTGGTTCAAAGTGCGGGCCTCCTTTACCCTAGGAAATTTTAGCATCTTCTCGTGTGGCAGACCCCGGGCCTTGCCACGGCGGGGTATGATGAGCGCCAATGAAAGGCTGGCGTCGTGGCGAATCGTAAACATCTCGCAAAACTCAAGGAAGATGTGGGGGGCTGGAATGAGTGGAGAAAGGTACACCCCAGCATAGTCCCGAGCCTCCAAGAAGCGGACCTGAGATGGGCGGACCTTCCCGGGGCGGACTTCACCCGAGCGCGACTCAGTGGGGCGCAACTCAGAGACGCGAGCCTCGGCAGAGCGTGCCTCTACAGGGCAGACCTGACCGGCGCGGACCTGAGGAGGGCGAATCTCTACGGGGCGGATCTTAGCGGCGCGCACCTTAATGGCGCGGACCTCCGCGGGGCCAACCTCCTCAGGGCGGATCTCACCGGGGCAGACCTCAGGGGGACAGACATCAGCGACCGGACCGTCCTCGGGAGGGCCGACTTCAGAGGGGCGATTCTCGTCGGGGCGGACCTCACCAACTCAGACATTGGCGGTACGACTTTCGGAGACAACGACCTGAGCGACGTGAAGGGCCTCGAGACCGTGCGGCATACGGGTCCGTCGACGATTGGCATCGACACCATCTACCGCTCTCACGGAAAGATTCCGCTGGCGTTCCTGCGTCGGGCTGGGGTCCCCGAAAACTTCATCGAGTATATCCCGTCTCTCGTCGCGCCTGGGGCAATCCAGTTTTATTCCTGCTTCATCAGCTATTCCACTAAAGATCAGGCATTCGCCGACCGCCTGTACGCGGATTTGCAGAATAAAGGCGTCCGCTGCTGGTTCGCGCCGCACGATATACAAGCGGGAAAGAAGATACATGAGCAGATTGACGACGCGATACGAATGCATGAAAAGCTACTTCTGATTTTCTCGTCGAACAGCATGAACAGCGAATGGGTGAAGACCGAAATCAGGAAAGCTCGCAAGCGCGAGCGTACGGAGAAGAAGCGTGTGCTGTTTCCTGTCCGCATGGTTTCCTTTGAGGCGATTCGGGACTGGGAGCTTTTCGACGCCGACGAAGGGAAGGATTTGGCGGTCGAGATTCGCGAATACCACATCCCAGATTTCAGCGACTGGAAAAACCACGATGCGTATTCGGAGGGGCTTAGAAACTTGCTTCGCGATCTGAAGGCTGAGCAGCTGAAGACGGTGTGAGCGCTAGCTCCGCTGCCGAGCTGCGCTCGGCGGACAGCCGAGGGCGGCTGTCCCTACTAAACCCTCCGCTGCAATAGGGCTCCCCACGTCATCATTTACAATCATCAATTCCACTTTCATCGGGAAGATTACTTATGCATCGATGGTCAGAATTGTTTATTCCTACTCTTCGCGAGGCTCCGGCGGATGCCGAGGTGGCTTCGCACAAGTTTCTGGTGCGGGCTGGGTACATCCGGCAACTGGCGGCGGGGCTTTACTCGTATCTTTTTCTTGGCAACCGGTCGTTCAACAAGATCATAGGGATCGTGCGCGAGGAGATGGACAAGATTGGGCAGGAGTTTTTGCTGCCGGCGCTGCATCCGCGGGAGGTTTGGGAGGCGAGCGGGCGTTGGAGCCTGATGGGCGAGAACCTGTTTCGGCTGAAGGACCGCAAGGGCGCGGACCTGGCGCTGGGAATGACCGAAGAAGAGGTGATGACGTCGATCGCGCTGAAGGAGCTGCGCAGCTACAAGCAGTTGCCGCAGATCTGGTACCAGATTGCGCCGAAGTTTCGCGATGAGCCGCGGCCGAAGTCGGGGCTGCTGCGGGTGCGCCAGTTCATGATGAAGGACGCGTACTCGTTCGACATCGATGCGGCGGGGCTGGATGTTTCTTACAAGAAGCATTACGAGACTTACTGCCGAATCTTTGACAGATGCGGGTTGAAGTACATGGTGGTGGAGGCGGATTCGGGGGCGATGGGCGGGAAGGAATCGCACGAGTTCATGGTGCGAACGCCAGCCGGGGAAGATCAGATTGTGAGCTGCGACGGGTGTAATTATGCGGCGAACATGGAGAAGGCTACTTCGAAGCTGGAGGCCGTGGAGGATCTGAAGGCTGAGGGCGACGGAAAGCCGCTGGAGGTGCACACTCCAGGACAGAAGACGATTGAAGATGTTGCGAGGTTTCTTGGAGTCTCGCCGAAGAACAAGATCAAGACGCTGGCTTTGATGGCGGATGAGCTTGTATCGGATAAAAAAGATGCAAAGGCGGGCAAGACCCGGTCGCGGGCGATTGTGGTGTTGATGCGTGGCGACCATCAGTTGAACGAGGCGAAGCTGAACGGCGCGGTCGGGGTCGCGACGCGGCCGATGGAGGAGGGGGAGATCAAGGCGCTGTTCAAGTCTCCTGCGGGATATTTGGGGCCGTTGGGAATTGAGTGGGCGAAGGATTTGAAGAAGGATACGGCGCTGCCCGTTCTTCTTGTTGATAAGGCGCTGGAGGGGCGCACGAATCTGATCGCGGGAGCGAATCGCGAAGATTATCACGTGAAGAATCTGACGCCGGGGAAAGAGTTTCATCCCACCGCGTATGCCGATTTGCGCGCGGTGACGGCGGGCGAGGCGTGTCCGAGTTGCGGGAAGGCGTTGCGCATCGATACCGCGGTGGAGATTGGGCACATCTTCAAGCTCGGGTACCGGTACACGGAGTCGATGGGGGCGCGGGTGCTCGACAAGAACGGCAAAGAAGTTACGCCGATCATGGGCAGCTACGGCATCGGGATCGAGCGCATTCTGACGGCGGCGGTGGAGCAGAGTAACGATGAGAATGGGTTCTGGCTGCCCTCGACGATCGCTCCGTTTGAGGTCGTGGTTACGCCGACGAATGTGAAGGACGAGACTTTGTTGAAGGCTGCGGTCGACATTGCGACGAAACTGGAAACGGCCGGATTTGACGTGATCCTCGATGACCGGAATGAGCGGCCGGGGGTGAAGTTCAAGGATGCCGATTTGGTCGGAATCCCCTTTAGAATCACGGTCGGAAACAAGGTTACCGAAGATACTGTGGAAGTGGTTCTACGCTCGACTCGGGAAGTACGCGATGTTAGGATCGCGGCGGTAGTGGAATATTTTCAAGGGGCGCTGCGAGCCAAGGCCTGAAGTTTGCGCCGGCTCGGCGGCGCAATTCAGACTATGGGAACAATAAAAGCACTGGTGGGATTTCTCGCGATTATCGCGGTGTTTGTGTGCCTTTTCCAGGTGGCTCCTCCGTTGATGGCCAACTACAGTTTTCAGGACGACTTGAAGACGGAGGCCATGATCGCGGGAGCGAATTTTAACCGAACGGACGACGAGGTCCGCAACGCCATCCTGCGCAAAGCCAGAGAGCACGATCTGCCGATCGAGGCCAAGCAGCTGACGGTGCAGCGCATCAGCACACCGGGTATATCGGCGGTGTACATTGAGGCGGATTATACGGTCCCGGTTAAGCTGCCCGGTTATTCCTTCGATATGCATTTCAATCCGACCAGCGGGAATAAGTAGGGGCGGGGCATTAACAAATTGGGCTGACGCTCTGCGCCGGTTAAGCTTGAGATCCTTCGCTACGCCTGAAAAACGGCTTCGCTCAGGATGACAATGGTGAAGCCCGCTACTAGTCGGGAACTTTGCGCGGCCCTGAAGGGCCGCTCTTCCACGCTGACTACCGACCACCAGCCACTGTTCCCCGGACGATTCTGCTAGTGACATTCGTAACGTTGCCAACGTATTACCTTCCTCCTAAGATCGCCGATAGGTGAGAGTCTTCTCATAGGTCGCGCGGGAATGCGCGCGGCTATTGGCCGATTTCTAAGGTCTGGGTCCAAGAGTCCGGCACCGGATTTTCACCGAACAAGAGTTCACCGAACGAGAATTCAGCGAACAACAAATTTTGCGGCGTTTCCGGAAGCGCGAAGACAAGCGAAGCTCAGGTGGAGGCGGTTCATGACGATGCGAGTTCGAGCAGGTTTCATAATGATTGTGGCGTTGGCGATGATGGGCCTGGCCGGTTGCGATCATTACAATTGCAGCACTGGCCCCATCCTTGGCGGGTCGTGCACGGCGGGGACGCCGGGGTTAGGGACCACGACCCCGGGCAGCGCGACGGCGGCGTTTGTTTTTGTCGCGGATGCAACCGGAGCGGCTGCAAACGGCACCATCGATGGCTACACGCTGAATACAAGCGCATCGACGTTTGGGCCTACTTCCACTTATACGGCTCCTGCGACTCCTCTAAATGACGGCGGAGTGGGCATGGTGGTGGCGCAGGCGAAATATCTCTACACTGGATTCGGGACGACCAGCAAAATTTATGGCTGGTCGATTGGATCCGCTGGCACTTTGACGGCGCTGAGCGGTAGTCCTTATGCTGCGTCGTTCATGCCTTTCGTGCCGGTTGGATTTGGTACGCAGAGCATTATCACCAACCCCGCAGGGAGTTTGCTGTTTTTCTCGGCTGCTGCTACGGGCACGGGAACAAATGGACCGCAAGTCTTCGTGTATCAGATCGGCAGTGACGGAACTTTGACTGCGGCTGGCGGATCTCCGTTCTCCGTTCCTTTCACGGGGAACCTAGCGACAGACGGACTGGGAAAATATCTCTACATCACGGCAGCTTCGCCAACAACCCATACCGGTTCTGAGATCGCCGCCTACAGCATTGCCAGCACGGGGGCGCTGACGGAAGTCGGCACATTTGCCTTCCCTATGTGGCAGGTACAGGGCGAGCCCACTGGAAAATTCATGATTGGCACGACCGGACAGAGCGTCGCCATCAACGGAGTCGATAACGACGCACTCTACGTATTTAGCATTGGTACGAATGGGGCGCTCACCGGGGTCAGTGGTTCGCCGTTTGTCACGCAGTCCTCGCCTTTGAGCATTGCAGTGCAGTCGGATGCCAATGGAAGTCTGATCTACACGTTTGGCTTGACCGATGACCGTTCGGCGTTTAACTCGGTGGAAGGTTACTCGATCAACTCTAGCGGGGCGTTAAGCGCCGTAACGGGCTCACCCTTTGCGAATGCGGCTGTCGGCGACCAGGGAGCGCTCGATCAAAGCGGAGATTTCCTGTTTGTTTATGGCGTGGTCGATAACCTTAGCACCAATACGATTGTGCCCCAGATGGGAGCATTTTCGGTAGCGTCTGGCGGCGCTCTTACGGAACCGACGACTACTTTGACGCTGACGAGTCCGGGATTCTTCGCGGTGACCGATCCGCAATGAACGGCCCGCAGTAAGAAGCTGACTTTCACCGTGCGTCATGGGTATTTACCGTTCAGAGGCCCGCATGAACTGCGGGTCTCTTTTTGTCTGCCGGCACAGCGGTACAATGAAAAGACGCATCTCAGATTATCAACTGCGATTATCGATTGCGTTACCGAAACTGCGGCGACTGATATTGCGGCGGTCCGGAAAGCTATGGCCGGCAAAGGACACAGGCCGCCGGACAAACCTTTTGGGGGTTTGCACCGTCTGACCAGCGGGTGGTTCGTGCGACGGGCGATCGAGTATAGACGTGGCGATTAAGATCAAGATCCCAAAAAGCGGCGGCAAGGGCGGACGCGGGCTGTGGCGCGATCCGGTGGTGCGAGCTGCGCTGGTGGTTTTCCTCGTGGTATCGGTTGTCCTGGGCGGATCTTTTTGCTATTTCTACATCAAGTACGACCGCATCATTCAGCAGCGCTTCCGTTCGCCGGTGTTCAGCAATTCCGCGAAGATTTATGCCTTGCCTCGAACGCTGCGCGACGGCGACAAAGCTGACGCTAAGGAAATCGCCGGTCTTCTGCGGCGCGCGGGATATTCCGACAAAGGCGGGCAGTCGGAACTGGGTAGCTTCCGGCTGGTGAGCGGCGGAATTGAGATCACGCCGGGGCCAGAGAGCTATCACAGTCCGGAGCCGGCGCGAATCGCGATTGAAGATGGGAAGGTCGATCGAATCACCAGCAGGGGTAACGAGCTTTCCGCCTACGAGCTGGAACCGCAGCTGGTGACTGCGCTGTTCGACTATGAACAGCGTTCCAAGCGCCAGGTGGTGAAGTATTCCGACATTCCGAAGGTGATGGTCGATGCGGTGCTGGCGATCGAAGACCGGAGATTCTTCGAGCACAGCGGGGTGAACTTTACGCGCATGGTCGAGGCCTTGTGGATCGACGTGCTGCGGCAGCGGCATGAGCAAGGCGGATCGACGATTACGATGCAGCTCTCGCGCGGATTTTTTCTGACGCCGGAAAAAACCGTGAGGCGCAAGTTAACGGAGATGCTGATTGCCGAAGAGCTGGAGCAGAAGTTCAGCAAGCAGCAGATTTTCGAGTTTTACGGGAACTGGGTAAACCTGGGGCAGCGGGGATCGTTCGCCATCAGCGGATTTGCCGAGGCTTCGCGAGCTTATTTCAACAAGGATTTCAAAGACATCACGCTGCCGGAGGCCGCGCTACTGGCGGGAATTATTCAGGGGCCGAGCCGACTTTCACCGTACCGGCATCCCGAGCGCGCGCTGGAGCGGCGAAACCTGGTGCTGGATTCGATGGTGGATACGCACGCCATCACGCGCGAGCAGGCCGACAAAGCCAAAGCGATGCCGCTGAAGCTGGCGCCGCCGAATGTGGAAGCCAGCGACGCTCCTTATTTTGTCGATATGGTGCGCGACACGCTGATCAACAAGTTCAGCGAACACGAGCTGAACGATCAGTCTTATCGCATTTACACCACGCTCGATCCGGACCTGCAGAAGGCGGCGGCGCAGGCGGTGGAGACGGGCATCAAGCTGGTGGATGAGCAAGTCACGAAGTTGCGCACCAAGAAAGTGAAGGTGGGCAAGAAGTTTGAGACGCAGGTGTTGCCGGGTCCGCAGGCGCAGGCGGCGATGGTGGTTCTCGATCCGCATACCGGCGCGATCCTGGCATTGGTGGGTGGGCGCGACTATGGCTGGAGCCAGTTGAACCATGTGCTGTCGAAGAGGCCGACGGGATCAATCTTTAAGCCGTTCGTTTATGCGGCGGCGATGAATACCGCGCTCGATGGGTCGCAGACCGTGATTACACCGGCGTCGTTGGTGACCGATGCGCCCTCGAGCTTCGCGTATGGTGACCAGATTTACGAGCCGCGCAACTATAAAGAGGAGTATCACGGCGATGTGACGCTGCGTTATGCGCTGGCGATGTCGCTGAACAACGCGACCGTGAAGCTGGCCGAGGAAGTTGGTTACGACAAGGTGGCGGACCTGGCGAAGTCGGCGGGCATCGCTTCGGTGAAGGCGACACCCGCGATGGCGCTGGGTTCCTACGATGCCACGCCTTTGGATATGGCCGGGGCTTACACGTCGTTTTCGAATAATGGCGAGAGGCTTTCTCCCATCTTGGTGAATTCAGTGCGCAACGCCAAGGGTGACGTGGTTGCGAACTTCAAGACGGATCAGCGGCAGGTGCTCGATCCGCGGATCGCTTACGTCATGACGAACATGATGGAAGGCGTGATCAACAATGGGCTAGGTTATACGGCGGTTCGTTTGCGCGGGTTTACGCTGCCGGCGGCGGGCAAGACCGGCAGTTCGCACGACGGCTGGTTTGCCGGGTATACCTCGAATTTGTTGTGTATTGTGTGGGTGGGTTACGACGATTACAGCGACTTGCGGCTGAGTGGCGCGATGACGGCTGCGCCGATCTGGACTGAATTCATGAAGAAGGCTGCGTTGATTCTGCAGTATTCGGACATGAAGGAGTTTTCGCAGCCGACGGGCGTGGTCGATGTGCAGCTGGATAAGGTGACGAACCGGCTGGCGACGCCGACGTGTCCAAACGATTACACAGCGGCATTCATCGCCGGCACCGAGCCGCGCGAAACCTGCGACCAGCAGAGTGGAGTCGCGGGATTGTTCTCACGATTCTTCGGTGGAGGAGGCGAGAAACCGTTGCCGCCGCCTAACTCTGTGAATGGGCAAGATGCGCAGAATGGAGATCCGCAGAACTCCGGGCAAAAGAAGAAGGGGTTCTTTGGAAAGATCGCCGGGATATTTAAGGACGACAAGTCGGCTGCCCCTCCGCCCAAGCCGCCGGATAATACGCAGAACGCGCCGCACTGAAATGGTCCGCCGGGTCCGTTCGGACGTGTGCGCAGTTTGGCTGGCGCTCAACGCTGGTTAAGTCCGAGATCCTTCGCTACGCCTGAAAAGCGGCTGCGCTCAGAATGACAATCCATTAGCGAATACCTATTTCTTCTGTCCCGCTTCGGCTTCGGCGAGCTAGCCACGGCGCAGTTTCTCGGCCGGGACGCTGGATAAATAGGGTTTGATATCGAGGATAGGAGTGCCGTCGGAGCATGTCGACGCCGCGAACGTGCAGGTCGAGAGCTTCGCGGCGAAGCAGTTCGACGACGGTAAGGCCAATCGGATTCAGACGCCGTGGAGAGCGTGTCGCAAAAACGCCATGAGCGCGATTGTCGGAGGGCGGCGTGCCGAGTAGGGCGAAGCCGTCGGCGCGGTCAAACTCCCAGAGAACCATGAGGTGCGAGAAGCCTTCGATGTCGGTGAGGCCTGCCTCAAACTCGGGCAGGATCCTAAGCACGCCATCGACCTCGTGTTTTGCACCGAGACCTTTGGGAATCTGGCTGGTGT
This sequence comes from Candidatus Sulfotelmatobacter sp., assembly GCA_049279555.1. Taxonomy (GTDB): domain Bacteria; phylum Acidobacteriota; class Terriglobia; order Terriglobales; family Acidobacteriaceae; genus Sulfotelmatobacter. Next base: position 1,450 of record JBAPOI010001005.1, on the reverse strand, counting down.
CTTTGTATTGGCTACTCACGAAGCCGATGGGACGCGGAATGAACATATGGAGATGCCTCTGTTGCAGACGCGCTGCGAGTTTTTATTCGGTTTTGTGTTCGCGCGGATCTTGTGCCGGATCGACATAGTCGGTGGATGACGGACCGAAGCCGGTGATCTGGACGGTGACAGGTTCGTCGCCGGTTTCGGCGAAATGCGGCTGGCCGGGAGGCTCAGTGTAGAAGCTGCCGGGAGGAAGAGATTTGAGTTGGGCTTCGTCGAACTTGTTTCCGTAGCCGAAGTGCCATGTGCCGGAGATGACGGTCGCCACGCGGTCATCGCGATGGGAATGGGCTTCGATTTTTGCGTGCGCGGGGACGCGCAGCATGATTGTGTAGACTCCCGCCTGATCCGGATTGCCTTTGAGTACCACGGTTTGAATTCCGGCCATACCGGAACTTCCGGTGCCGGGATTGCCTTGTTGCGGGAACTTGTATTCCGCGGGAGTGAAGCGCTCTTCGCCGAGTTGAGAGTCGAGGAAGTTGCGAATCAGCGCTACCGTGTACTCGGGCTTCTCTTCCATCAGCCAATGGCCGGAGCCGACGACGACGGCCTCTCGAACGTGGTTGGCTACGTGGCGCATGATGACAGCTTGTAACGCCCCAAATGATTTCTCCCCGCCGACCGCGAGAACCGGCATGGTCAGCTTTGTCTGCTCGAAAATCTTGTTGTCCGCGACATCTTGAGAAAACGCGGTGAATTGCGCGAAGCCGGCGCGCATTCCTCCGGGCTGCGCGTAGGTAGCGGCAAAGAAATTTCTGGTGGAATCGTCGGGCTTGGAGGGATCGGCGGTGAAGTCGTTCCAGATGCGATCGAGGTAGATGCGCTCGCGGCCGGCGACGAGGCGTTCGGCATCCGGACCGTGAAAGTTGAAGTGCCAGACGCCGGGCGTCAGCAGAATCTCAGACCACGGTTCGATGCCGGGAATTGGCGCGTCCATTACAACCAGGCGCTCGACTTTATCCGGGTACATGGCAGCATAAGCGTAAGCGACCATGTTGCCGATGTCGTGAGCGACCACGAAAGTCTTGTCATATCCAAGCGCAGTCACGACGGCGCGAATGTCTTTGGCTTCGGTTTTCTTGTCATAGCCGGCATCGGGCTTGGAGGACTTGCCGATTCCGCGAAGGTCGGGCACGACGACCGTGTGATCTTTCATGAGATCGGCGGCGAGCGGCGCCCAAGAGTCGCTGTTTTCCGCGTAGCCATGAAGAAGAAGAGCCACGGGTCCTGTTCCTCCCCAGCGCACGAAAATGTCAGCGCCCTCCGGGCTGTGAATGGTCTTTGACTGGAAACTCGCGGGCAGGGAAGGATGAGCTTGAGCGAAGGCAACTCCGACAACAAGAACAGCGACTGCGAGAGAACGCCGAATCATAGTTCCTCCGCAAAGTTAGCGCTCAAACTGCAAGGC
>JBAPOI010001004.1:0-4851 GCA_049279555.1 Candidatus Sulfotelmatobacter sp. | reverse complement strand
CAGCTGCTCGCCGCGCCTCACTCGTTGGAAGCGGTTCCATGCTGTTTCGAGCAGCCCTTCCTTAAACGGGATTACTGAGTCGTAATCAATAGCCCCGGGAGCGAATTGAACCTGGCAGTCTTTTGGATCCAGCAAACCCGCCGCGTTCAGCGCCCGCGGACTGATCATCAGGGCATTCCCAGCAAATGAGGACAACGGCTGATAAGGCGAGTTTCCATATCCAGTCGGCCCCAAGGGAAGTGCCTGCCACCATCTTTGGCCGGCATCATGAAGCCGGTCGATCCAAGTAAACGCCTCCGGTCCCAGGTCACCGATACCGTAAGGCGAGGGTAGCGACGTGACATGGAGCAACAAGCCCGATGCCCGGTACTCGGACGGAAAAGGCGGCGCCTTGAGAAGCCTCGTGCGCAGTTCTACAGCACGGGACATGGTTCCGCCTTCCAAATCTCAGCCGCATACTGGGCGATGGTGCGGTCGCTCGAAAACTTGCCGCTGCTGGCAACGTTCAAGATCGCTTTGTGCGCCCATACGCCGGAATCCGAATACAGCGCGCCAAGCCGGTCCTGCGCCTGGCAATAAGATGTCAGATCGGCCAGGTGCATGTAATAGTCGCCACCTGTTAGAAGCACATCTCGCAGCGGGTCGAAAATCCCAGGCTCGCTGCAATTGAAGTGCCCAGAAAAGATAAGATCGAGTGCTGCCTTGGTTTCCGGCTCATTCTCATAGTGCCAATACGGGCTGTACCAGCCTCTGCTGACCTCCACCTGTTCCACAGTCAGACCGAACAGAAACAGGTTGTCTTCTCCGGCTTCCTCCGCCATCTCGATCGTCGCGCCGTCCCGCGTTCCGACCGTGAGCGCCCCGTTCATCATGAATTTCATGTTGCTGGTGCCGCTCGCCTCAAAGCCCGCCGTCGAAATCTGGTTGGAGACATCGCTCGCGGGAATCAACTTCTCCGCCAGCGAAACGTTGTATTCGGGGAGGAAGATGATGTTGATGCGGCCGCGAGTAACTGGATCGGAGTCGATCGTCTCTGCCAGGTTGTTGATGAACTTGATGATCAGCTTCGCCAAATGATACGCTGGGGCCGCTTTGCCGGCAAAGAAGTATGTGCGTGGAACCGCCTCCAGGTTCGGGTTGTTGCGCAGCCGGTTGTACTCGACGACAATCCGCAGCGCGTTCAGCAATTGTCTCTTATATTCGTGAATCCGCTTTACCTGGCAGTCGAACACCGTTTGCGGGTCCACGATTTGCCCCGATGTAGCCTTGAGCCAGTTCGCAAACCGCGCCTTGGCCTGTGCTTTTGACGCCAGAAACGCATCCCGGAAGCCGGGATCGTCGGCAAGCGGCTTCAGCTTCGAAAGCTCCCGGAGGTCGGTAATCCAGCCTTCGCCGATCGCTCCCGTGATTACGCTTGCCAGCCCTGGATTGGCCTGAAGCAGCCACCGCCGCGGTGTTACTCCATTGGTTTTGTTGTTGAAGCGCTCCGGGAACATCTCCGCGAAATCCTTCACGGTGGATGTCCGCAACAGCTTCGAATGGACTGCCGCAACGCCGTTGGTGCTGTGCGAACCGACAATGGCCAGGTTGGCCATTCGGATCTTCCGTCCCGCGCTATCCTCAACCAGGCTCATGCGTTCCACGCGGCCCTCGTCCCCGGGGAAACGCTTGCGGACGTCCTCCAGGAGTCTCCGGTTAATTTCGTAAATGATCTCCAGTTGCCTGGGCGCCAGGACCTCAAACCCTTCCACCGGCCACTTCTCCAAAGCTTCCGGCAGCAGCGTGTGATTGGTATATGCCAGTGTCCTCCTGGTCAGGCTCCATGCGTCGTCCCAGCCCAAATGAGCGTCATCCAGCAAAACTCGCATCAGCTCGGCGACCGCGATGGCAGGATGTGTGTCATTCATCTGGATCGCTGCCTTCTCGGGCAACTTGTCCCAATCGTTGTGCAGCCGCCGGAACCGGCGTACGATATCTGCCAACGAACAGGCAACCAGGAAGTATTCCTGCAAGAACCGCAGTTGGCGCCCCATGGTAGTCGAGTCATCCGGGTACAATACGCGGGTAAGCGATTCCGCTTCCAGGGTCTCTCCAAGAGCTCCGATAAAGTCCCCGCTCCCGAATTCCTGAAAATCGAAATAGTCGGGCGCTGCCGCGGCCCACAGACGCAAAGTGTTGATCGTTTTTCCCCCGTAACCCACCACCGGACGATCGAAGGGGATGCCGTACAGGCTTGATGGCCGGCCAGGTGTCACCTCAAATCGACCACCCCTAACCTGGACCGAGCAATTCAGCTTGACTTCGACCCTTTCGAACGGGCGTGCGATCTCCCAGGGATCGGACTCGCGAAGCCAATTGTCAGCGTTCTCCCTCTGCCAGCCGTCCACAATCGACTGCCTGAACATGCCGTACTCGTATCGCAGGCCGTAACCGGTGGCAGGTAGCTGCATGGTGGCCATTGAGTCGAGGAAGCACGCAGCCAGACGGCCCAATCCTCCATTTCCCAGACCGGCATCCGGTTCCTCCTCGATCAGACTGAGCCAGTCGATCCCCTCTTCATCCGCGGCTTGCTGCACCAGAGGATCAAGTACCAAGTTAGTCACATTGTTCGCTGCGGAACGTCCGATCAGAAACTCCATCGAAAGATAATAAATCCGTTTGGGGTTTTCTCTCTCGTATGTCTTTTTCGTCAGCACCCATCGCTGAGCGAGGATGTCGCGGACGGAACGGGCGAATGCATCGAAGCGTTCCCGTGGAGTAGCCACCGCCGGGTCGATCACTCTGTCGAATATCAGATGCCGCTCATAGAAGGCGTTCTCCGTTCCGACGAAGGGTATCGGTCCGCATCCGTATTGGCGGAGCAATTCCGAAAGCTGTAATGATCTGTTTTTATGCTTGGGCAATTTCGCTATTGTGGTATCGCGAAGGTCTGTTGTTGTCATCTAACGTTCCTTTTCTGGTACTGGGACTGATGTTAAACACTTGAAACACACTAAATGTTCACATCGTAGGCGGCGTTGACAGACGGATCACCGGCCGGGAGAGTGTGCGTTCGTAACCGAGGTCCAAGGTCCCTGCACCGTTCGTCGCCCAGTGCAACTCCGTCTCTAATTCGAGTCGAAGCGGGCGCCGGCAGTTTAACTCCATAGCGCTTTGCCACGACTTCCGGTGCATCCAGGGATTTGGCGGTAGGAAATCCATGTTCACGCCACGCCTTGAGTCCGCCTTCCAGCACCCATACTTTGTTAACACCTATGCGTTTCAAGTCCAGGGCTGCTCGCGCGCTTACCATATCGCTGCCTGAAGAAGAATAGAGAATGATCTTGACATCACCCGGCACAGTGATATCTGGAGACTTCCGCAACAGAGAGGGATCTACCCTGAAAGCGCCCGGAATAGCGCCCACGCTTTGACTGTCGGTTTCCTCTTCGAAGTCCAACAGATCGAGCACCGCGACCTTACTGTTGGATTTCAGTTTGCGTGAGAGCAGGGGGGGACTGATATGGCGCAGCCGTAGTTGACGGATCATTCGCAACAAAGTCAGCCCCCGCCAACCGGCATACAGAACGATCGGAACCACGATCGCAGCACCGAGAGCGGTACCAAAATGTTGAACCCAACCAATGGCAACATCCACTTCTTTCCACAAGAGACACCCCAGCCCTACATAGACGCCTGACCAGAGGAGGCTGCCTACCGTATCGAGGCCAAGGAAAGCCGCGACCGACACTCCTTCGGCGCCGCCAAGGGGCGGCATGACAGCGTCCAGTCCAGGGAGAAACTTGGCCACGCACAATACCGGGAGACCATAGCGGCGGAACTTTTCGTGCGCATTCTTGGAGCAGCCTCGCGGGTCGGCAGTCAACCGGCAGAGCAATCTTGTTGCATTCGAACCCCACTTGCGTCCGAGCCAGAACCATATCCCATCCCCTGCCAGGCAACCCAAAACACCCAAAAAAACAATGATGCTCGTGCGCATCTCTCCATGAACCGAAAGAGCTCCGGCGGCCATAAGAAAAGCGACTGAGGGAACAGGTAGGCCGACTTGGTTGGCAAAGACCGCAAGGAAAACTCCGCTATAGGTCAATTGTAAGGAGGTGGCCACGATTGAACTCCAGTTGAAATGCCCGGCATCCGACTGTCGCCGGCGATGAGTACCACCACCGACCGAGCGCCGGCACGATATGTTGTCCCCAGAACCGGCTGTTCCGCGTTCCATTCGCAAATCTCATGCGGAGGATCCAGTGCAGTATCGATCCACCGCCGCCAGTTCTCTCTACCGCCCCTCAATATCGGGAGTTCGAAATCGAGAGGCTCCCAATACGCATTCAGAATGATGTGCGCCAAAACCGCTTCGTCCTTTAGTTCCCCGCCGATTACGATGCTGTGCGAGAAAGGTGACCAGTCTGGCTGATTGAGTTTCACGCCGTGCCAGGCGAGTTTCTCCTCGTGCAGCACCTGGCATAAACTCGCTCGCCGGCGTTCATGTTCGACGTCTCGGATCAAACGACGCGCGATCAGCAACTTCACGAACCGGAAAACATCGGCGTGTTTGGACAGCAGGCTCCAGTCGAACCAACTCGTATCGTTGTCCTGGCAGTAGGCGTTGTTGTTGCCGCGTTGACTACGCCTCACCTCATCGCCCATAAGAAACATGGGCACACCACCGGAGAAGAGGACGGCCGTGAAGAAGTTCTTCACCTGGCGGTTGCGAAGTTTCTCGATGACGGGATCGTCAGTCGGACCCTCGACGCCGCAGTTCCAGCTGCGGTTCTCCGCACATCCGTCGCGGTTGCCCTCGTCGTTTTCTTCGTTGTGCTTCTGGCTATAAGAGACCACGTCGTTCAGTGC
>JBAPOI010001003.1:0-18208 GCA_049279555.1 Candidatus Sulfotelmatobacter sp. | reverse complement strand
CCATGTTGTAGATCGCGGCCATCGCATTTGAGACCGAATCATGCTCGTACCCTTTGGTCTGGCCGATCACCAAAATATGTTTGAGATGGATTTGCTTCGCGTGCGGCGGCGGAGCGACCGAAGGATCCACGGCTGGTTGATCCTGTGCGCTTGCAAAGCCTCTGAGAATCAGCGGCAAGAAAAAGAAGAATAGAGCAATTCGAGTATGGCGCAAGCGATCTCCTCCGAAGAGATTTCTTTCGTGATACTGCTTCGCAGAGCAACTTGTACGTGCAACTTTGAAGACGTGAGACGCCCTCCATTGCCGCAAATCGTCGGAACGATAACGGTAACATAGGACGCTCGCCGTCGGCGCCCAGGCGCGAACTTATTCGAAGTACGGGAACTCGGGACTCTCAAGCGTTACGAAATCTTATTGTTTGGGTCGCCCGTCCTCCTGCTGCACAATTTCGCCCTCACCTTCGAAAGGCCAGTTTTTATCGAGCAAAAGTTCTTGCTCACGCGTTTCTTTGGAAACTTTATCGATCTTGAGATTCTCGAAAAAGTGCACACCTGTCTTTCCTGCCGTCGCAATATCCAGGTCGCCATCGCCATCCAAGTCTTCCACAACGAACTGAGTTCCGGCGCCAGCCGTTCCATTGACTGATATCGGATAGCGCGTGAACTGCCCGGTTTTACGGTCAATCTTGTAGTAATACACCACCAACGGATCGTAGGAACCCGGATCGCGACCGGAGTGTCCACGATAGCGCTTGCCCGCCAGCAATTCGGGAACTCCATCGCCGTCGATGTCGGTAAGTTTGAGCGCGTGAACCTGAGAGTAGGACTCATCGATCACATGCTTCAGCCAATGCCGGTTTGCCCCGTCGCCCTGCTGTTCCAGCCAATAAAGGCCGTAGTTGTGTCCCTCGCCATAAATAATGTCCATCTTTCCATCGTTATTTACGTCGTAGCCGATGATGGGAAAGCCCGCGTCGCCCAGTTGCCAATCTCCATGCCACTCCCACTTATCGTTGTCGGCGTCGATATTCCTGAACCAACCATAAGGAGTGAGTATGTCGGCTTTCCCATCGCCATCCACCTCTGCGATGCCAATGCCATGCCCGTCCCGCTCCTTCTCTCCGACATGATGAACCTTGGGTTCAGGGCCCGAGAAATCGATCCACAAAATTCCCGAGTGGTTGTAGTGAGCCAGGACGAGATCCGGGTTGCCATCGCCGTTGATGTCGCCGGTCGCCCCGCCTTCCGTGTCATAGCTGTCGGTGATGAAGTGGCGCTTCCACATGGCACCGGGTGTTTTCGGATTCTCATACCACCACAACCCGTTTTGCATCCATCCCGCGGTTACAACATCGGGTGCGCCATCGTGGTTTACGTCGAATGTCCATTCACCGCAATCGGAGACAAACTCCCCGAGAATGCCGACGGCGCGGTATTGGTGCCGCTTCCATTCGCCACCCGCCGGCCCCGGATTCTCATACCAATAAGCGCCACTCACCAGATCGGGCCGGCCGTCGCCGTTCATGTCGAGCGTGGTGATGCCCTCGGCATGATCCGTGCCGAGGCGGTGAACCAGAAACGTGACCTGCGAAGAATTTCTCGGCGCATCTACAGGAGAGCTCTGATGCGCACTTTGTGAAGCGGCCCAGGTACACATCGCAAATGCGAACACAACTCCAGGAATTGCGAACTTCATACTCTTGAGCACATTGATCTCCGGCTGTGCCTTCGATCCTGAATGATTCCGCCTCGCTACTTCAAGGGAAATCTGATCCTCGAGAAGTATCACCATCGAGGATCGTGGATACAATGCGAACATTCTCTCGTCCAACTAAAACGCCGGCGGGTTCAATTGAGGCGGCGATCCTGGCGCAGGTTGAATATCAATTATCCTACGCATGGTTGACGATGCGCATTGGCCGATGTGCTGCGGATGAACGATGAGTGCTCCGATCTCAATCGAGGTGTGCGTCGATTCGGTTGCATCGGCAATCGCCGCCGAGCGTGGTGGCGGAACGCGCGTAGAGTTGTGCGGCAACCTACTCGAAGGGGGCGTCACACCCAGCGCGGGAATGATCGAATTGGTGCGGCAACAAATCTCCATCGGCCTGCAGGTGATGATTCGACCGCGAGGAGGCGACTTTTGCTATACGGCGGACGAATTCGAGATCATGCGCCGAGATATTCTTGTTGCCAAAAAGTTAGGCGCCGACGGGATCGTCATGGGCGTTCTCGATACGAAGGGGAACGTCGATATCGAGCGAACGCGCCAGTTAGTCGATCTTGCGCGCCCGCTGAATGTAACTTTCCATCGCGCCATCGACATGTCTGTAGATCTTCTTCGTGCGGCGGAAGACGTATGCCAAGCCGGCGCAAATCGGATTCTGACATCCGGCGGGGAACCAACCGCGTGGCAAGGGATCGAGACTATTTCGCGGCTCGTAAAGGCCGTGCGTGGCCGGATTTCAATGATCGCCTGCGGCGGAATTAACCGCGACAACGCCGCAAGCATCGTCGAGCGAACGGGCGTCAGAGAAATTCATGTGGGCTTGGGAAGCTCGGTTGCGAGCCCCATGCTCCATTGCAATCCGCGAGTCTCGATGGGATCAGCTCCCGGACGCGAATATCAGCGCCGCCAGGTAATAGAGGAAGATGTTCTGAACCTGCGCCTCGCGCTGGATCGATCCTAGTTACGCGGGGTTGCTGACGGCTGCCGGAACCTCCGCCAATGGGAGCCACACCTGAAAACGCGTCTCCCCCGGTTTCGAAGTGACCTGAATACTTCCCCTGTGCTTCTTGACTATTCGTTGCACGGTGTCGAGCCCAAGGCCGGTCCCTTCCCCCACTGCTTTCGTGGTAAAGAAAGGTTCAAAGATATGTGCCTTAATCTCGGGTGAAATCCCCGGACCGTTGTCGGCGATCTCCACTACTACGCAACCATCCTCGCGATAGGTTCGAATCCAAAGCTCACCCTTTCCCCCCATGGCGTCGATCGCGTTGTCGATCAGGTTCGTCCAGATCTGATTCAGTTCGCTGCCGAAGGAGTTCACCATGAGCGGAACCTTCTGATAATCCCGCTGAACCGCTACCCCACGCTTGAGCTTGTGGCCCATGATGGTGAGCGTGGTTTCCAGGCCTTTCACGATGTCGACGTTCTGCACCGGCGCCTGATCCATGTAGGTGTATTCCTTGATCGCGCGCACGAGATCAGAGATTCGCGTTGCGCTGCTCTCGATTTCGTTCAATAGATTCGCGATCTCTACCGATGCGGCGATCCTCACCAGGGCGGCGCGTGCTGTGCCCGCATCCACCATGGCGAACAACGATTCCAGCATTTCCGGTTTGACACTTCTGTGCGCCAGATCGGCCGCGAGTTGCCACAAATCATTCTGCCCGTGACTGCGCAACAAAGAGTCAAGCTGCTCTTCCAGGTCGCTCATGGTCAGCGGGTCGGGAGGGGTTTCGTCTCGTTGAATGAAGAAATTCTCCAGCTTCTCGATTTCCGCTTTCTGCGCTGGCGTCAGATCACGCCTGCCCAACTCAAGGCTGGCGTTCCTGATCTTCTTAATAGTGTCGCGCAGTTGAGTTGCCGCACGCTTGGCCGCGGACGCCGGATTGTTGAGCTCATGCGCCAATCCAGCCGAAAGTTTCCCTAAACCTGCCAGGCGATCTCGTTGCTGTTCGATCCGCGTTGTCTCACGAATCCGGTCGGCCATCAAGCCCACGAGACGCTGGGTGAGCTCCGGCATTTCTTGTACGAGAACTGGAAACAACGTGGCGGGGAATCGCAGAGCGCGGCTATCCGTTTCGGCCCGAAGGCTCACCTTGAACTGCTTCATCCTGGAAAACGGCAGCAGCCCGGTAACGTCGCCGGGCTCTATGACAAAGGTGATTGCCTCGCCGGAGAATTCTCCACGGCCCTGAAGGTGGCCCTCGATCACCACGAACATCGCATCGGCCGGATCGCCCTGGCGTATGTACACATCCCCCGCCTTGACGCGAAGCTCCTGCGTTTGGCTGATGAACCACTCGATCTGGTCGCCTGGCAGATCTGCGAATATGGGGAAGCGAAGTAATTCCGATTTATCGACCATTTAGACCTTGCTCAAATACTGATGAATGAACTGCACCGCCACCGATCCTTCGCCGACTCCGGAAGCCACACGTTTCACCGAACCATGCCGGACGTCGCCTACTGCGAAAAGACCGGGAACATTGGTCTCAAGCAGATAGGGATCGCGATCGAGCGTCCACCCCTTGGGACGTTGCCCATCATGCAAGAGATCGGGACCGGTCAAAATGAATCCGCGATCGTCCCGCTCCACCATGCCCGCCAGCCAGTCCGTTCGTGGCATAGCTCCAATAAAGATGAACATCGAAGTCGCGGGAACCCGCTCGATCTTATTGGTGTCCGAACACAGCACTGAAATTTCTTCCAAATGGGTTTCGCCGTGCGCCTCGGCCACGCTGCCGTGCGCCCATATCTCGATGTTCGGCGTCTCCTTAATCTGGTCAATCAGGTATTGCGACATGGTGCTGGCAAGAGATTCTCCGCGTACCAGGATCACCACTCGCTTCGCGTAGCGGGCAAAATTCATGGCCGCCTGGCCCGCTGAATTCGCTCCGCCCACAACATATACGGTTTCACCCTTGCAGGACAGCGCCTCGGTGGCCCCGCCGCCGTAGTAGATTCCCGCTCCTTGCAACCGGTCGACTCCCGGTGCCTCAAGCCGCCGCCATTGCACGCCGCTCGCAATCATCAACGCGTGGCAGGATAGCTCATTCCCGTCCGCGAGCTTGATGATCCGGTAAGAGGCCTCGGTTCGCACCGCGACGGCTTCCTGCGGCGACAGAATCTCCACTCCAAATCGTTGTGCCTGCACCACCGCGCGCCGCGCCAGATCACCGCCACTAAGCCCCATCGGGAATCCCAGGTAGTTCTCAATCCGTGAACTCATTCCAGCTTGCCCGCCCGGAGCTTCCCGCTCAATCATCACCGTGTGCAAACCTTCTGAGGCGCCATAAACTGCAGCCGCGAGACCTGCCGGTCCTCCGCCCACGATCGCCAAATCGTAAAAGTCGGTTTGAGCTCGCGTTCGCAAACCAACTTTTTGTGCAACATCCGCCGGAATGCTTTCCAGGAGCTTTGTTCCATCGGGAAAGAGCACCACTGGGAGCTGAGTTGCCTCCGGCCCCAAAGCCTCCACCAGGCGCTTGGTCTCAGGGTCATTGGCGGTAGCCTCGACATCGATCCATTGATAAGGAACATGGTTGCGCGCCAGAAAGTCCCGCAACTCATACGACCGCGGCGACCAACGTGTGCCCAGCACGCGGATGCCCTCGAATGTGGGGCGATACGAGGCTTGCCAATCGTCCAGCAAATCATCCAACTGCGGATACAGATGTTCCGTCGGAGGATCCCACGGCTTCAGAAAAAAGTAATTGATGTTGGCCTGGTTGATGGCGCCGATCGCGGCGCTGGTATCGGCGTATGCGGTCAGTAGCGCCCGCTTCGCTCCCGGGAAGATTCGCATTCCCTCCTGCAGAAATTCCACACCGTCCATACCGGGCATGCGCTGGTCCGCCAGCAGCAACGCGACATTGTCATTCCGAACTTTCAGTTGTTTCAGCAGATCGAGCGCGCGCGCCGGAGAATCGCTGCCGATCACCCGATATTCGGCGCCGTACTGCGACCGCAGGTCACGTTCAATCGCCCGCAAAACATCGGAGTCGTCATCCACACTCAGCAATATTGGTTTCGCCATGATCGGTATGTCTGGTTCGGAGTCCTCGTTTTATTGCCCGTCCGCTTGCGCTTTCGACTTTAGATGTTCGTCTTCCCCGCGAAGTCGCGCTTTATCTCGGCTGGAGGGTAATCCTGGGCGTTTTTTGCTTATTCCACCGGCTTTATCTGGCTGCGGGGCTGGGCGAAGTACGTTCCATCTTGTGAATTTCCACGTAGTCGAGCGGCGCTAATTCGCCTCCATCCGGGAAGCCTTCGATCCGTATTTCGTCTCCCGGACGCAAGGCCAGGCCGGAGATATGCCGCCGAGTGGACGAATCCCCGTTCGGCTCGGTCGCGGGAAGGTGCAAATCAGCAATCCATTCGTCGACTAGCTGGTCCCCAACAAACACCTGGTACTTCGACTCACCGTTGTTTTGGTCGAAGTATTGAATATCGAGGGCGTACCAGCCAGATGAGCCAGCAAAACGGAATAGGGCGGTACAGGATTGTTTCGTGTCCGGGCATTGAATCGCTTTTTCACCAGATGCACCCTCCCATGGATTTACGTCTATCGGGGTATAACCTTCGAGTAACATCGATTCCGCTTCGATGCGCTCGGGATGTTTTCCAACACGTCCCTTGACGTCGGCTATGCCGGAGATCCGATGAAACCAGTCATTGATCGCATCGCGCCATACGATGGCGTGCCCGGACTGATAAATTAGTTGCGCGAGCACATCCTGATAACGAGCATCATCGATAAGACCGCGCAACGATTTCCATTCCGCGACGAATCGATTGGTTGACTCGACGCCGTCGTAATGTGAATCGTAAATAGTTTGAATCACGGTCTTCCCGGAATGAAGCTTGTAGGTGTACGGCACATGATGAAAGAACAAGACCAAGGCGTCCGGTGTGCTGGCCAGCGATTCATATATCTTCTGGACATCTTTAGAGTACTGACCAGCAAACCCCGTCCCAGTGGCGATGCTGCGGTCCATGCCGACTGCTTGTGAGTCGGCGCGAATCCATTGGCCCCAGCCGTTTTTCTCTTGAGACTCCGGCCCCGGACCGTAATGACTGCCCAGGATATTCGTCAGCGTCTGTAATCCCAGAACCCCGGTGTAGCTTTCATAAGTACTCCACGACGCGAGTTGTATCTCATAAATTATCCGGACCACGATGGGATCGTTGCCGAAAGTCATTCGCGTCCATTCCTCGATAATCGCCTCCGACGTGAGGTTCGGATTCCACGCAAGTCTTCCGAATCCGTATAGGTTGGCCATTGCAAGGTGATTGCCCAACCAGTTGTGATCGAGACCAACGTTGACGACGCCGACGTATCCACCGATTGGACGATGGAAGCCGTTGCCGGCAACGATCTCTTTTACGGGCGTCGACCGGCCATCTACGCGCATATCAAAATCAAGGATTTGCTTCCACATGGGAACGAGGAAGCAAGTATGCCGCTGTTGACCGGTGTATTCCTGCGTAATTTGCAATTCGATTGCTGCATTCGTTTTCTGAAGTCCGCCGAACAGAGGCGAGACTGGCTCACGGACTTGAAAGTCAATCGGTCCGTATTTAATTTGCACAATGACATTGTCATCAAACTTGCCATCCAGCGGGTGAAAGATGTCGTAAGCCGCTTTCGCGCGGTCGTTCTTCAAGTTGGTCCAATCCAGATGGTGGTTATAGACAAATGCACGGTAGAAGACGATTCCATGGTGGGGCTTGAGTGACCGTGCGATGACGTTGGCCGCACCCGCAGGAGTGCGGCCGTAAAACGAGGGACCGAGGCGTCCTTCGGAATCGGCTTTGACGACTACGCCGCCAATATCTGGAATCGCGCGATAGACGTCATCGAACTTCTTCTGCCACCACTCTGCGACGCGGGCATCGAGTGGATCAAAGGTATCCAGACCGCCCAGCGTTTTTGGCATACTTACGTCAACTGACATGCCTAGCTGAATGCCCCAGGGACGAAACGCTTCGGCAAGGCGAGCGAGCTGCGGGATGAAGTCCGCATCCAGAACGCGCAGATCAGCGTTCACATTGTTTACGGTGCAACCGTTGATGCCGACCGAAGCCAGCAGGCGCCCATATTCAGAGACTCGCGCGAGATCTGTTCGGACTCGACCGCTCTCGAAAAATATGGAGCGGCCGGCGTAACCGCGTTCGATTGTGCCATCGAGGTTATCCCACTGAGTAGCCCAGCGCACTTGGGCGGAAGGTTGCTGAACTTCGTCCAAACCGGATACGCGAAGGTGCCTGGCGATTTTGCTCAGGAAGGCGAAGACACCATAGAGAGCGCCGCGATCGCTGGCGCCGAGGATCACGATGCAATTGTGGCCGCGGACTTGTGCAGAGGTCAGCCAATAGCCATCACCGCTTAGGTTTTGCCGCAGTTTGAGGTGCGGTGCGACTTTTCGAAACTGCTCAAAGGTCCCGATCAAAATTGCATCTTCGCGAGGAATGTCCAAACTCACGCGAAGCGTCCGGCCTAGCATGCTCTTTACACCGCGCACCAGTTCAGATTGGGCCGTCGTCAGAACGATTGTGTTCCCGAGCAACACTGCAGCCGCGGGGAGTGAGGTGTAAGCACGTGCCGCTTCACCATCCAATGCTGCGTAGCGAAGCCATGCGGCCGAGCCGTCCTCCGCCTGAGCGCTTGTCGATCCGATAAAGGCATAGACAAGCAACAAAACAAAGACAACATGAATGATCGGCTTCACGTTCCGGCTGACTCAAGCGCCGGCCGCGCAATTTGGTTGACGTTAACGTACACGATGTGATATTTGGTGACAACATGAAACGGATGGCGAAATCCGGACCCACTCTGCGCATCGACATCCATAAACGGGGAAATCCCCAGTGCTCGGTATGTGGAGAGGAATTCGGGCGCGAAGGCCTCACCCGCGGATTGCTCGATGCCTTTGCCCTTCACGTGAGGCGCAGGCACTTGCGTCAGGAACTTAATTATGACGTTACCCATGACAGTCGCGTTGCGCCCGTCAGAAATACGAGAGAAGCCAGCGCGCAAGGCTAGCTTTCTTGTCTGCTCAGCGCCGTTTTTGAAAACAATTCAGCCTGTAGCCTTTAGTCCGGCAACTTCCGACTGCCGTTGATCATAAATTCCGCCTCCACTTGTGAAGCACCCGTTCCCGGCTGTCCCCCACCTATGCTGATGTGGTGGACGCCCTCCGCCAGAATTCGATCGCCTTTCTCATCGACTTCGCTGAGATCACGCTCGTCGAGTGTAAAACGAACGTGCTGGGTTGCGCCCACCCCTACCCTCGCTCGCATAAATCCTCGCAGAGCGCGAATCGGAGCGGCTGTCGAGTTTGGAAAACTTAGGTAAAGTTCAACTACTTCGTCGCCCTCGCGCTGGCTGACGTTATGCACATCGGCCTCGATTGTAAGCGGATCGCCGGCTTTCAGCTTGTTTGTAGACAGTTTCAAATTGCCGAACTCAAATTTCGAATAGCTGAGCCCATACCCGAATGGATACAAAGGCTGACCGGCGAAATAGCGATAGGTGCGGTTCTTCATCGCGTAGTCTTCAAATGGAGGCAGTTGCTCGACGCTTTTGTAGAACGTTACAGGCAGGCGGCCGGCCGGATTGTTCGTGCCCGCCAGCGTTTGCGCAATCGCAGTTCCGCCTTCCTCGCCGGAGTACCAGGCGTCGAGAATTGCATTCGCGTTTTCATTCGCCCAATTCACGGCGAGCGCGCTGCCATTCATCAAGACAACGACGAGCGGCTTGCCCGTGCCTTTCAGCGCTTTTATCAAGTCTTCCTCTTCTTTTGGCAGATCGAGGCTGGTGCGGTCCCCGCCTTTAAAGCCGGGAACTTCAACTTTCATCTCCTCGCCTTCGAGTTGTGAAGTGATGCCCACCACTGCGACTGCTACATCGGCCTGCTTCGCCGCTGCCACAGCTTCTCCAATCGGATCCGGGATCACTTTCAACCACACTAGTTTCGTGCCGAAGCCGCCGCGGATGAACTCAACCCGTAGAGCGTAACGATGGCCTTTCTCGAATTGGACCGTTTTCGTTGTGGGGTTAGGATCGTGCAGTCCTAGGTCGTCTACCAACAATCGACCATCGAGCCACAGTTGATTCATCGATCCGATGAGCCCAATCTCGTAGGTGCCGGACTCGGCGGGTGTTAGGAAGCCCGTCCAGCGTACTGAGAACTCCTTCATGCCCGAGGGTAATTCCAGAGCAGATTTGTCGGGATGAAAAAGTTGCAGATCGATCGTATTGTCGACGCGAACCACTGCAGGAGTTCTCTCAAATTTGTCGCCGGCGAAATACTCAGCCTTGAGACCGGTTTGTCCGTCTGCGGTGGAGAGAGCAGCGGAGGGAACCACGGTTTGCGGCCGCAGAAAATTCATGCCGGGCGTGAAAGTCACCTGAGCGCCACCAAACTGTTTGGTAATACCTTCCAGCGCTGTGGTGGCGTGGGAGGCGGTGCCACTGTAGTTGCCATGCAGCACTTCGACGGATTCGGCAAGCGGACCGAACACAGCAATTTTCTGAACGTCCGAATTCAACGGAAGCACGCCATCGTTCTTGAGCAACACCATCGACTCGCGCGCTGCCTTCAACGCGAGCGCGCGATGCGGCTCGCTGTCGATCTCCGAGTCGGGCGTCAAAGCGTAAGGCACCATTGCAGGAGGATCAAACATTCCTAGGCGGAAGCGAGCTGTGAACAGTCGTTTCACCGCGACATCGATCTCTTTTTCGCTGAGTATGCCTTGCTTCACCGCATCGACATACGGGATGTAGTCAGAGTTGGTCTTCGCCTTGGTGAAGAAGTCCGCGCACTCACTGTCCATTCCGGTTTTCAGTGCAACCGCGGCCGCCTCCGGCATGCTCTTGGTGAAATGGTGGCCGCTGAAAATATCCACGATGGCATCGCAGTCGGAGACGACATACCCGTTAAATCCCCACGCCCCTCGCAACTGATTCTTCATCAGAAAATCATTCGCGCATGCTGGCTGGCCGTTGATGCGGTTGTAGGCGCACATAACCGAATCCACCTTGCCCTCGATCACAGCGGCGCGGAATGCCGGCAGGTAGGTATCCTCCATATCGTGCTTCGATACAACTACATCAACCATGTGCCGAGTCGTTTCCGGCCCGCTGTGCACGGCAAAATGTTTCGCCGTAGCGATCACTCGAAAATATTTCGGGTCATCGCCCTGCATCCCAGTAATGAAGGCGATACCCATTCGTCCGGTGAGAAACGGATCTTCGCCGTAGGTTTCCTGACCCCGTCCCCACCGTGGATCGCGGAAAATATTAATATTGGGCGACCAGAAGTCGAGACCTTCCATTACATCGCTATGGCCCGCCCGGACCGCCTGATTATGCTTCGCTCGCCCCTCGGTTCCGATCACGACCGCCATTTCATGAATCAAAGGCGCATCAAAAGTTGCCGCGAGCCCAACGGGCTCTGGAAACACCGTGGCAGTACCCGCTCTGGCTACGCCGTGCAACGCCTCACTCCACCAGTCGTATGCGGCAACGTGCAAGCGGGGGATGGCCCGTGCCTGATTCACCAGCTGAGACGCCTTCTCCTCAAGCGTCATGCGCGACACCAAATCATTCACGCGTTGCTCGATAGGCAGCGAGGGATTCAAGTAGGGCGCGCTCGCTTCTGACTCTGTGGTTTGCGCAACCGAGGGGAATACTGCTACAAACAAGACGACAACGAGCAGGGCGGACATCCGGATGCGGCGTCCAGGCATAAGACGATCTCCTAAATTGCGGCAGCTTCCTTCGGACGCATTCTTCCAACGTAGAGCTAGGTCCAAGGCGGGACGCAGTATAGCACCGTCACCGTACACGGAATGTGCAAATTCGATTTTGCTGGGCGTCGAATTTGTCCGTGGAGTTAACCGCGAGGGGCGATTGCAGCGTAAACGTGAGCCGGGGGAGAGACTTCGCAGGACTAATTTGCTTGTCACGCTAGAATGATGTCGCAGCGAGTTGCAGGCGGATGAAAAAACACAGGCGTGGGATCCACCTCATCGCAGAACTGGCTGATGTCTCCATCGGAACGGTGGATCGTGCGTTGCACGGCCGGCCTGGAATCAATGAAGCTACCCGGCAGCGAATCCTAAGAATTGCAGAACAAATCTCCTACACGCCGAATCTGGCCGCGCGCGCTTTGTCCGTTTCCAAAGCTACGGCCCGCATTGGAGTTTGCATTCCCCGGGAAATTCATTTTTTTTACGATCAACTTTGGAGCGGCGTGCTGGACGAAGCTCGCAGTGTTGCGCCGCTCGGCATCCAGTTTGTAAACCAGCCGGTTCATGCTTTGGGAGAAGCCGATACAGAAGCGTTCAAAGAACTCGTCGAAAGCGGCGTCAACGGAATTGTTCTCACCGCGGGAAATCCCAAAGGCCTCAAGCCCCTGATTGACGATGCGGAAGAAAAAGGAATCCGCGTCGTTTGCGTTTCCACCGACGCTCCCGAAAGCCGGCGTTCGAGTATCGTTTGCGTGGAACCGTGGCTGAATGGGCGGCTGGCAGGTGAATTGATGGGCAAGTTCGTCCCGCCCGGATCCAAAGTAGCGGTAGTCGCTGGCATGTTGAGCGCGGAAGATCATCGCCAGAAAACGGCAGGGTTTTCGGAGGCATTTCCATCGCACTGCCCCGGAGGCCAGATTGCCAGTGTCATTGAAGGGCATGAAGACGAAGACGAGAGTTTTCAGAAGACTTTCGACCTTCTGGGTCGCGTTCCCACTTTGGCGGGACTTTACGTAAATACCGTCAATTGTCTGCCGGTTTGCCGCGCCCTCGGCGCACGAGGCCTAGCCGGAAAGACAAAGCTGATCACCACCGACCTTTTCGCGGAAATGTCCCCTTACTTCGAAAAAGGGACGATCACAGCCTCAATCTATCAGCAACCGCATCGCCAAGGTCAGTTGGCCGTCCGGCTTATGGCAGACCACCTCAGCAGCAAGACCTTGTTCCCACCCACCGTTTACCTCAGCCCAGGAGTTGTGATGTCGTCGAACCTGCACCTATTCCGAGAGATTAGACTGGCGCAGGTGAGATTTGACGATTCCGCGTTATCCACCCCCAATCAACCCAAAGTAACCAGGAAACTCGAGAGATAACCCTCCCTTTTCGGCACAATTTCCGTAATTAAAGGTTTGGATTCGAGTCATTCGAGATTTTTCTTGACAACGCTTATCGAAAGGCGATAAACAGCTGCACGGGGTCGTTAACGTTAACGGAGTGAACTTTAGCTCTCTCGGGAGGTATGGTATGAATTCTCGCTTGTCTCAACCCATCAGGACTTGGGCTCTCGCAGTGCAAAATCGCAGCCTCGGTCTGGGACTTTGTCTTCTGTTCTGTCTTGCCATATCCCTCCCGGCATTTGGCCAGGAAGCAACCATCGTTGGAACGGTCACTGATCCGTCCGGGTCGGTCGTCCCAAATGTGGCGATTACCATCACCCGCGTCGAAACCGGCGAAGCGCGCAACAGCGTCACGAATGATACCGGTCAATATGTTGCGCCTGGTCTGGGTATCGGCCATTACAACGTCACGGCTAAGGCGACTGGATTCAAAGTCGAAGAGAAAAAGGGCATCGTTCTGAACGTGGGCGACCGGACCCGCATCGACTTCACCATGACCGTCGGCGCGATCCAGGAGCAAGTCACGGTAGAAGCCGCAGCCGTCGCCGTGCAATCGGATTCGGGCGAGGTGAGCACGGTGATCACTGGCCAGCAGGTCAGCCAGCTTGCCACGAACGGGCGCAGCATCTACACGCTGTTCGCGCTGACGCCCGGGGCGTCCAGCGTCCAGGGCGACTTTATTACTCCAACGGCGGTCAGCGGCGATAGCAATGTCAGTATTAACGGCCAACGGCCCGGCCATAACCTGCAAATTCTCGACGGCGGCGAAAACCTCGACCGCGGCG
This sequence comes from Candidatus Sulfotelmatobacter sp., assembly GCA_049279555.1. Taxonomy (GTDB): domain Bacteria; phylum Acidobacteriota; class Terriglobia; order Terriglobales; family Acidobacteriaceae; genus Sulfotelmatobacter. Next base: position 4,541 of record JBAPOI010001003.1, on the reverse strand, counting down.
GCAGCAGCGGCAGCGTTATGCCTTCCACCGACGCGATCGCCGAATTCCGCAATCTGACCTCGAACTATAGCGCCGAGTACGGCCTCTCCTCGGCGGCAACCATTACGACGGCCATCAAGTCCGGGACCAAACAGTTCCACGCTTCCGCCTGGGAGTTCGACCGTAACGACGCCTTGGATGCGCGCAATTACTTCAATCCCGCGCCCGCGAAAGTTGCCGAACTTCGATTCAACACCTTCGGCTTCAACGCCGGCGGCCAGGTTCCTCTCTTCAAAAGCCATCCGACGTTCTTTTTTTACAACATGGAGTGGCGCAGGCTGGTGCAGGGAGGATTAACGAATACTACAGTGCCGTTCGCCGACACCTATGGTGGAAACTTTACCGCCAACTTGCCGGCCGATTCGAAGGACCCCAACGGGGTTGTCGTACCGCATTCCGGCCTGCACGTTCCTTGCGCTAGTCAACTTTCAGCCGCGCAGCAAGCTAGTTTTATCGCAGCTGGTATCACCACGTTCAGCACGCCGAATGGAAGCGGTTCTTGTTCGGTTCCCACAGTAACGGGCGTCACGGATCCCATTTTCGCCGCATACCCGGGCAGCGCGATTCCCGCGGCTTTACTAAACGCCAATGCTCAGTCGCTTTTGACCGCGGGGATCTTTCCCGCTCCTACAAGCGGCGCGCAGTTCATCGGCGGCAACAATTCCCCGACCAGCGTGAAAGAGGAAATTGCTCGCATCGACCATCAGTTCACCGACAAGTTCTCGATATTCGGCCACTGGATTTCGGAACAGACCTCGCAAACCTACGGAACTACGCAGTGGAGTGGTGACAACGTTCCCACGGTCAGTGACGTTTTCGGAAATCCTTCCTACAGCGCCGTGATCCACACCACGTACGTGGTGAGCCCAACCCTCCTCAATGAGGCGGCATTCAACTACAACGGCAACCGCATCCATATCATTCCTCAAGGTGTCTTTACCGCACCCAGCGGATTTACCTTTAACCGGCTGTTCAGTGGACCCAACGTCGACAACCGCATTCCGTCGATCAATCTCAACGGAAGCACTGGCACCAATTACACCTCCAATTGGACCCCATGGAATAACAAGGCGGATGATTATCAGTTCCGCGATGATATTTCCTGGACCAAGGGCGCGCACCAGATCAGAATGGGCGCAAGCTGGGCGATCTACAAGAAAACGCAGGACGCCTTCGCCAACACCGAGGGAAACTTCAACTTTAACGGCGGATTCACGGGCAATGATTTTGCCGATTTCCTGCTCGGCTACGCTCAGCAATACACCGAGGATGCGGTCAAGATCAGCGGGCAGTGGAACAATGTCTCCTATGCGGCTTATGTCCAAGACAACTGGCGCGCCACCCATCGCCTGACCTTAAACCTTGGATTGCGCTGGGATGGTGTGCCTCACACCTACGAGGCCAACCACCAATCCTCGAACTTCTACCCCAATCTTTACAACCCAGCGAACGCAGCTACGTTTGATTCGAACGGTAACATTTGCAGTGTAAATTCCGTTCCTGCGTGCGCCGGCGGCGCCAGCCCGGGACTGGGCAGCAGTCCGAATCCGATCTTGGCGGGCGTGCAGTTTTACGAGAACGGCATCGGTATCGGCGGTAAGAATGGGATTCCAAACGGGTTGGTGAACAATCACTGGGCTGCGTTTGGGCCGCGTATCGGGTTTGCCTACGACCTCACCGGCCAAGCCAAGACGGTTGTCCGCGGCGGATTCGGCATCATGTACGAACGCATCCAGGGCAACGATATGTACAACGGTGCCGTTAACCCGCCGGGAGATTTGCAACCTCAGCTCGGCAGTGTTTCTCTCTCGAATCCAGGATTGAACATAACCACGGGGAAGACCATCACTGCGTCGGCGCTGCCGGTTCTCCCGTTGGTCGTCACCGGAATCAATGCCAACGACTACAAGCTTCCGGTGAGCTATCAGTTTAGCCTCGGCGTTCAGCAGGCATTAGGTGCCAGGTCGGTGCTGTCCGTGTCTTACGTCGGAAGTCAGGACCGCCATCAGAACGACTATCAACAGATCAACCTGCCCGCGGAGAACTTGCTGCCGGGCCTCTTATCGAGCAACGGAGCTGGAATTAATCAAGACATGCCTTATCTGGGTTTCGGAGATATCCGGCTAGCTCAAAACGAGGCGAATGGTCATTACAACTCGATGCAGGTTGACCTCCGCTCAAGCGTGAAGCAGGATCTGCAACTGCAATTTGGTTATACCTATTCCAAAGCCATCGATGCGGCTACCAGCAATGGGAGCGGCGGCGACCTCAATAACACCACCAATCCCTACGCCGGTTGGCGCTACGATGTCGGCCCTTCCCCTTTCGACCGCTCGAATGTCGCTTTCGTCAACTTCGTCTATTCGCTCCCTATCTTTAACGGCAATCAGAGCCGCTTGTTGAAAGGGACGCTCGGCGGATGGCAGCTTTCGGGAATCATTACGGCCGAGTCGGGTGCGCCGCTTCCAATTGGCGTCACCGGTTCCAACGTCTCCAGCCTCTTCAACGGAGGTTTCCTTACACAGAGCGGAAATCGGCCGAACGTGAACGGCAGTGTTGCTTATCCGAAGACCGCCAACGCATGGTTTGACCCGGGGGCCTTTTCGGCTCCGGCTTGCGCCACAGGTCCGGATTGCTTCGGCGATCTCGAACACGACTCGATTCGAGGTCCTGGCCGGGATGACTGGAATCTCTCACTCTTCAAGAGTTTTGTAATCAGCCAGGAGCGAGGGAGCAGGATCGAGTTCCGCGTCGAAACCTTCAACACCTGGAACCATACTCAGTTCAAGGGTGACTACAACAATGGTGGCATCAGCAACAATTTCGGCGCCAGCAACTTCGGCACCGTAACGGCAGCATTCGACCCGAGGGAATTTCAACTCGGACTGAAGCTGATCTACTAACCCGGGACCAAAGTCATGCCCCGTTCGTCCCGCGCGGGCGGGGCATGACCCTAACTAGGATTCGTCGATCGCGTGAAGTCATTGCTTTGCGTTCTAGATTCGGATCTATACGGTTCGTTATCCCGCCTAATCGGACCGGTTGCTGCCTCACGCCGAAGTGACTATTCTGTTTTGCAAGCGCTAGGGAAGATTTCCTGACACTGCGTCTCCCCGGTATGAACAATAGGATTTTTGCTTGGGGCGTGGCCACGCTGTTCGCTTTCTTCCCGAGCGGCGCGGTTGCTCAATCATCCACTCCCGAAGATGCCATCGCGCTCCAGCAACAGGGAAAATGGGATGAGGCCGCGCAAGTCTGGCGGAGTGTGATCCAGAAAGACCCCAAGGATGCGGCGGCGTTCGCCAGTCTGGGAGTCGTCCTCTCGAAACAGCAGAAATACGAGGAAGCGGCTTCGGCCTATAAAAAGGCGCTCACCTTGAATCCGAAGCTGCCTGGCGTGCAGCTTAACTTGGGCCTCGCAGAGTTTAAGCAGGGGCACTTTCAGGCGGCGATTGCCCCATTCCATGCTGCGCTAGTTGCAGACACGCATGACCAGCAAGCGGCGACGCTGCTGGGCCTTAGCTATTACGGTGAAAAGCGCTTTCCGGAGGCCATTAAGTATCTGGAAGTGGCGGCAACGGCGGACCCCGGCAACTCTGAACTGCACGACGTGTTAGCGCAGAGTTGTCTTTGGGCTAAGAAATACGCCTGCGCTCTGGACGAGTTTCGCCAGATTCTGCAACAGCAACCCGATTCGGCAGCCGCGCACATGCTCAGTGGAGAAGCGTTGGACGGTCTGGGAAGAACCTCCGAAGCGATCGCCGAATTCCAGACTGCCGAGAATGCCTCACCTAAGGATGCGAATCTGCATTTTGGCTTGGGCTATCTTTTCTGGAAGTCGCATCAATACGACGACGCGAAGCGCGAGTTCGATGCTGCGCTAGCCCTCGACCCGAACCATCCGCAAGCTCTGGCCTACCTAGGTGATATCGAGATGAAAAAGATGAACATGGACGAGGCTCTTCGGCTACTGAAAATGGCCGTGGGTGCGAAAAGCGATCTGCGCTTCGCTTACATCGATCTGGGCGCCATTCTTATGCGGCAGAAGAAATTCGCCGATGCCGTCGCGCCGCTTCAGCGAGCAGAGGCATTGGATCCTTCCCAGCCTGACGCGCACTATCGACTGGGGCAGACGTATCAAGCTCTAGGCAAGACAGCTGAGTCGCAGAAAGAGCTTGCCAAGGTTCGGGAACTACACCAGAAAGAAGATGACCCGCTTGCCTCGAAAATGTCGCCTGCTCCTCCGCCGCTGCCGCAGTAGAGCCACCTGCTCGCTTTTTCCGAGCGCGCGGGCTAGGCCGTTCGTCGCGGCGCGAATTTGAGACAATAAACCAGCCCGATCAGCAAAAGCGCGGCGCCCCACCAGACGTTGGCGTGCAGATGGAACAACACAATGCCGGGGTTGGCGGGAGGGTTCACCAGTTGATAGACGCCAGCGGCCAGGATCAGCGCGCCATTCACTGCCAGCGAAATGCCGATGAAAAACCAGATCGAGATCATCC
>JBAPOI010001002.1:0-15737 GCA_049279555.1 Candidatus Sulfotelmatobacter sp. | reverse complement strand
CGCCGTCGTCAGCATCGAGACCAAGTCAGGGACTAATAGCTATCATGGTGGTGTTTTTGAGTTTCTCCGTAACAAGGCTTTGAACGCGGCCAGCAATTATTTCGATCCCCAGGGAACTCCAGTGGTTGATCCGCTGCGGCGTAATCAATTCGGCGGCTATGTAGGTGGCCCCATCCTCAAGAACAAGGTTTTCTTCTTTTTCAACTATCAGGGAACACGATTGAATAGCGCTGCCGGTTCCAACCGAACTCAGACACCTACAGCCGCGATGCTCAACGGCGACTTTAGCGGCATAAGCACTCCTCTCTGCACGGGAAGTGGCGCGCCGGCAGGCTGCCCATTTGCAACGGTGAACGGCAAACCGAACCAAGTGGATCCCGTTCTTTTCAATCCTGCCGCAGTCACTATAGCTACAACCGGATTGCCCCTGGGGCAGCAGCCCGATGGCACGGTTTTCTACCCAGGAGGAGCGACAATTCAGAGCTTTAACGAATACACCGCCAGGGTCGATTTCAATGTGTCGAACAGCCAGCGTGTTTCGCTGCGCAGCTTTGTCAACAGGTTGATCGAACCCTCGGGAGATGTTCCGGGAAATATTCTGTCGGTACTCAATCTCAATCCCTGGTCGCAGACGTTCGCGGAGCGAATGGAATTCTATAGTGAAGCGCTCAGCCACACCTGGGAGATCAACCCAACCACGGTGAATACAGCCTCGGTTTTCTGGACGCAAATGTCTGCGCACAACGATGCTGCGGTAAAGGACAAGAGCGGACAGAATATGTGCTGGTCGCGCTACATCAACGTGAACGAGTTACCGGGCCAATGCTACATGGAAGGATTCTCGGTAGGCGGTGGCGGCTTTAACGGCGGCTGGACTGAACCATCTCAGGAGGTCCGCACCACTTATGGTTTATATGACAACCTGACGAAGACTGTGGGCAAACATATTATTTCAGCGGGCGTGAACCTGCAGCATCAGTTCGCCGAAGAACTGACCCAATATCCCACTACGCCGATCGTTGGATTCAACGGCCAGTACACGGGCAACGGCCTGGCCGATTTCTTGCTGGGCTATATGCAGTCCTACACGCAAGGAGCGGGTGAGATCGCCAGTGTTTCGGGCTGGCAGCCGGGCTTCTACGGTCAGGACCAATACCGCATGCGACCGAACCTGAGCATAACCGCAGGCCTGCGCTGGGAGCCGAATCTCGCTCCCGGAGTAGCCGGTGGACGCGGTGCAGCTTATGTTCCGGGGCAGCAGAGCACGCTGTTCGCGAATGCTCCCTTGGGACTGGTCTTCCCCGGCGATAAAGGTATAAGCAAGGGCTTGATGCCAAATACTTACGGCTATTGGGAGCCGCGAGTGGGCGTGGCTTGGCAGCCGCAACCTTTGCCGAACACTTCATTCCGCGCAGGCTTCGGACTGTTTACCCAGCCGCTGCAGTACTCTATGTACAACCACACGGGCGGACATCAGTCCGTTCAGTCCAACGTTTGGACTGTTCGGAGGCAGCAACACGCCGCTTTCCTTGAGCGATCCATGGTCCCAGAACGCGGGCACAAACTTTCAGAGCCCGTTTCCACCGTTCGCTCCTTTCAAGCCGCCATCGGACGCGCCATTCTCGCCACCGTTCACGATTCCTGCCGTGTTCGCACAGAATTTCCATCTCGGCATCACACAGAGTTGGAATGCCTCGGTAGAGCACGGATTCGGGCAGACTCTGGTGGTGCGGCTCGCCTACGTGGGCAGCGAGTCCTATCATCAGTCGGACATCATCGACCAAAATCCCGGCGTGTTTGCGAACACCGATGCCCGCAGCAATCCCAACTTCTTCCAGATCCTCACGAACTTCAGCAATGGCACGGCCAGCTATAACTCCCTGCAGGCAGGCGTGGAAAAGCACCTGCACAAAGGGCTTCAGTTCCAGTCGAATTTTACGTGGTCGAAAACTCTCGATACCGCAACTTCGGGAAACATTTCCTTCGGAAATAACGCCCTCCCGAATCCCTTTAACCTCGGATACAACCGCGGTATTTCAGGAGAGAACGTTCCCTTTATTTGGGTGAGCAACCTGGTTTACACAAGCCCGGGGCTGTCGGGAATGAATCAAGTCCTCAGGCAAGCTTTTGGCGCTTGGGAGTTAAGCGGGATTATCACCCTGCAGTCCGGGTTTCCGTTCGGCATTGCGGGCGGCTACTCGAACAACTCCGGAAGCTTTCAGGGCGGGGACCGGGCAGACGTTGTTCCTGGTCAGAGCTTTGACGTTCGCCAGGGAAGCAAAGACCACTGGCTGAATGAATATTTCAACACCGCGGCGTTCGTTCCGAATGCTCTGGGAACCTTCGGTGACAGCAGCAAGAATCTGTTCCAAGGTCCACCAATTAAAACGATGGATTTGGCCTTCGCGAAGAATTGGACTATTGTCGAGGGCTATCGCCTGCAGTTCCGCTGGGAAATGTTCAACGCTCTCAACCATCCGAGCTTTAGCAATCCCGACAACAATGTTGCCGACGGAAATTACGGCAAGATCACGTCTTTGGGTCCGATTGCTCCACGGGTCATGCAGGCTGGGTTGAAGTTTACATTCTGATAATTGCCCTCTCATGGCCCGGGTAGCACCGTAACCCGGGCCATCCTTATCTTTGATCTTTGTGCCAACTTTGGGCTGGCCTCGCCGTAGAGCTACTTAGGCCGCTGACGGTGAGGTTGGCAACGAACGCGATTCGCACGGATAATTGAGGTCACTTCCCTTTGCTGCCCGGGTCCATTTTCTCGTTCCGACGATATGTCGATACTTGGCCACATTTTCTTGCGCGCCAGTGTTTCGCCCAGAGAACCCGGATGAAATTGCGAACGATTGCGATCGCCGTTGCGGTGGTTCTTCTTCGGTTCGGTTCGGCCTATGCCGGCAGCGATGCTTCAGCTATGGTACGTCTCTCGCTGAATTTCAATCAACACTGGTGCTTCCACCGCATTGATGCTCCAGAGGCGCAAGCGGAGTTCAGCAACTCGTCCTTCGACGATCGCCAGTGGGAACTGGTCGACGTTCCGCATTCGGTTCGCTTGGAGCCAGAGAACGCTAGCGGCATGCGCAATTTTCAGGGCATTTGTTGGTATCGGCGTCACTTCAAAGCTGAGGAGGGCTGGAAAACGAAAAAAGTGTTCGTCGAATTCGAAGGAGCGATGCAGGTGGCGGAGGTGTGGCTGAACGGAAAACACCTGCTGACGCATTACGGCGGCTACGAGCCTTTTACTTTGGATCTGACGGACGGTTTGAAGTTCGCTGGCAATGACAACGTACTAACGTTGCGGCTCGACAACTCGGACAATCCCGATGTTCCGCCCGGGAAACCACAACGCGATCTCGACTTCGTTTATTTCGGAGGCCTTTACCGCGACGTGCATCTGACCGTTACCGACCGCTTGCATGTTACGAACGCCGTTTACGCCAACAAAGTCGCCAGCGGCGGAGTATTCGTCACCTACCCCAAAGTAAAATCGGAGTCCGCGGCCGTCGCGGTCAAAGTCGAAATACGAAATGAATTTGGTATGCCCAAGGAAGCGAAGGTGGCCACGTTTCTTCTGGATGGTGACCGAAAGATTGTTGCGCAATCTTCCCGATCCCAGGTCGTCAAAGCGGGCGATGACGCAACCTTCCAAGGCATGATGGAAGTGCCGAGTCCTCATTTGTGGCATCCCTACCACCCTTATCTTTACTTATTGAGAACGGAAGTGCGCGATGGGGATCGAGTGGTCGACGAAGTCGATACGCGGATTGGAATTCGCAGCATTCGCTTCGACAATGACGGTCTGTGGATTAATGAAGAGAAGTTGATCGCCACCGGCGCCAACCGGCATCAGGACTTCCCGTATGTGGGCTATGCAATCCCAGACTCAGTGCAGTACCGCGATATCAAAAAGCTGCGAGAAGCCGGCTGTCTCTCACTACGGACTCACTACCCAATGGCGCAAGCGACCATGGACGCGGCCGATGAGCTGGGCATGACGGTGATCGTATCGAACCCTGGTTGGCAGTGGTTCAGGCCGGGAGTCTTTGTCGATAGGGCTTATCAGGGCGTCCGCGACATGGTGCGATGGCAACGCAATCATCCCTCAGTCATCCTATGGGAACCGATTTTGAATGAGACGCCCTACCCTGAGGAATTTGCTCGGACAGTCTACCGCATCGTGCATGAAGAATATCCGGGCGACCAAGCATACGCGGCGGCTGACCGCCATCTTGCGGGAGGGGAGAACTTCGACGTGGTGTACTCACACGAGAAAGTTGAGGGAAAACCTACCTGGGTTCGGGAGTGGGGGGACGAGGTGGACAACTGGACCGATCAAGACGCCCCCAATCGAATCTCGAGGACCTGGGGGGAAGCCGTTCAGCTCCGGCAAACTCAGAGTATGGCGCGAGCTATGGCGCAGCAGTACGCGATAAACGGCGTCAGCGGCTTCGGGCTGTGGGCGGCCATCGACACACAGCGCGGCTATCACCACCTTCCGTTTCTTGGTGGGTTTCTCGATTCCTTTCGCATTCCGAAATTTAGTTACTATCTTTTCGCCAGCCAGCGTCCTCCGGAGGTACATGTTCCCGGGCTCGACGACGGCCCAGTAGTTTTCATCGCCAGTTATTGGAATCAGTTCTCTGCCCCCGACGTGACCGTGTTGAGCAATTGCGAGCGCGTGCGCTTGTCGCAGGATGGAAAAGAGATCGGCGAGCAAGGCCCCGATGAATCGCCCAAGCTGCCACACCCGCCGTTTACCTTTCGGGAATTGAGCCCAAGCATGGGCCATTATGAAAAAGCCGCTAGCTTCGAGAATGGGCAAGCGCCCACCCGTCGCTGGATTCCGGGAGAGTTGACGGCTGAGTGTCTGATTGGTGGCAGTGTCCGCGCTACTCACACTCTTCAAATGTCGGGTGTGCAGACGCAACTTGCTCTCAGCGTGGAGGAGTCAGGCCGTCCCCTTGTGGCCGATGCTTCGGACTTCGTTGTTGTTCAGGCGAGCATACGCGACGAGCGAGGAACGATTTCCCCGCTCGCGGAAGACTTGGTGAAATTTGAAGTAAGCGGCGAAGGAGAAATCATCGGCGACGAGTCGGTCGGCGCGAATCCAATGCGGGCAGAGGCGGGGGTTGCTTCGGTGCTCATTCGGTCTACGCACCGCGCCGGCAAGATTGAGGTGAGAGCGCACGCATTCGGGCTCAGTCCGGTGACTTTACAACTCGAATCCGTGCCGCTTACATCGGCCGCCGTTCCGTAGCGAGTCCTAAACCGACGGTCCTGGGAATTGCCAGCTTGGGTTAGCATTAATACTCAAAATATCTTCTGGTGGAAGCCGCATGGGACTGGATCTCCGCATACCGAATGGCTTGCTGTTCCGCGTGATTGGGGCGCACCTTGCAGATGGGCGGCTATGACCTCTGGTCTCTTAAGTCTGAGTCCCGAATCAATTGTTGACCTTCTGACCGCACAGTTCCGCGAGATGTTCGGCTCGGATATGCGGATTTTCCGAGCACCGGGCCGCGTCAACCTCATCGGCGAACACACAGACTACAACGACGGGTTCGTGATGCCGGCGGCGATTGGTTCTGCTGCCGGCCGCACAGACCGGACGATCAACGCATACTCAGACCGCTTCGATGAGAAAACCAGCTTGTCACTCGACGCGCTGGCCGGCCCACCGCGACGGCATTGGAGCGATTACGTTCGTGGTGTCGCCGCCACTCTGCAACAAGCCGGACACCAACTTACCGGAGCGAATCTTGCGATTCACGGCGAGGTTCCACTCGGCGCCGGACTTAGTTCTTCGGCCTCGCTGGAGGTCGCGACCGCCCTCGCTCTGACCTCCGTCTCAAGGATCGTTCTGCCTGGCCTTGAGCTGGTAAAGCTTTGCCAGGCCGCTGAACACGAATATGCGGGCACTCGCTGCGGAATCATGGATCAGTTTGTTGTGAGCTTTGGCATTGCGGGGCACGCACTCATGCTCGACTGCCGCTCCCTTGAGTATCAGTATCTTCCCATCCCACGGAATCTTAGTCTGGTCATATGCAACAGCATGGTCAGGCACGAACTGGCCTCGGGAGAATACAATCGTCGCCGCATCGACTGCGAGACCGGCGTGAAATTGCTACAACGGTTTCTTCCGGGAATTACCGCGCTGCGGGACGTTGCGATCGAGGATCTGGAAAGATACAAGCAAGAATTACCGGAGCAAGTCTACTGTCGTTGTCGTCATGTGGTTTCGGAAAATGAGCAGGTTCTGGCGGCGGCCAAGGCGCTTCAATGCCAGCAACCAGAGCGTTTCGGTCACTTGATGTACCGTTCGCATGCCAGCCTGCGCGACGACTATGCAGTGAGCTGCAAGGAGCTCGATTTGCTGGTTGACCTGGCTTCCTCCAGTTCGGGCGTCTATGGCGCCCGCATGACCGGTGGCGGGTTTGGCGGATGTACCGTGAATCTGGTTCGTGCCGACTGCGCGTCGGCCTTCAAAGACCATCTCGCACACACGTACCACAAGGCAACTGGTATCGCACCCGATGTTTATATCTGCGAGCCGGCTCAAGGCGCCGCGGCATGGCCAATGCAAGCGAGCATCCAGGTTTGAAAATTCTGGTTACAGGGGGGCTCAGCCAATTCGAGCAATGCCATCAGGTGTGTGCGCAGGGCAGTTGCTTGTGGCGATTCGATTGCTGGAAATTGATCTCGGCGGGCCGGTCATCTGAAGGTGATCAAGTGTGGTAAATCATTGTAGATTTTCTACGACCTCTGGGATGGAAGCGCATCCATATTCGTAATTGATTGCGCCAGCGGTTGCCTCGCACGCTGTTTTCGCAATCGACGATTGCTAGCCTGCTCCGTTCCGGGTATTCTCTCTCGAACTGCAGCGGCAGGAATGCGGCGCAGTCCCAAGCGAGGGGCAAAATTGGGGGGGACAACATGACCCAGGTCCAGAAGCGATATGTATTGATCGGAGGAGTCCTTGGCTTGATCGTGCTGGCGCTGATTGTTGGAGCCGTGCGCCCGTCAAAGAAGGCTCTGGGAGCGCAGCCAGGCACGCCTGATGTCGAAGTCGTTCAGGTCCAGAAGGAAGATGTTCCGATTTATGCAGAATGGATTGGTACGCTCGATGGACTGGTGAACGCCGACGTGAGAGCGCAGGTCACCGGCTATCTGCTGAAGCAAGGCTATCAAGAGGGTGCTTCTGTTAAGCAGGGTCAGCTCCTTTTCCAGATCGATCCGCGGCCTTTTCAGGCGGCGTTGGATCAGGCCCAGGGCCAGCTTGCCCAGGCTCGAGCCGCTCTCGCCAACGCGCAGGCGGTACAGCGCCGCACGGAACTCGATGTTCAGCGTTACACGCCACTAGCGGAGCAGCAGGCCGCGAGCCAGCAGGATCTCGACAATTCGGTGCAGAACAATCTCGCGGCGATTGCCACGGTAGAAACCGCCAAAGCTCAGATCAAGACATATGAGGCTGCAGTTGAAACCGCGAACATCAATCTTGACTTCACTCGCCTCGTTGCGCCTATCGATGGCATTGCCGGACAGGCCCAACTGCAAGTTGGGGCACTGGTGACGCCGGGCAGCGGCATAGTCACTTCCGTCTCCACTGTGGATCCGATCAAGGTCTATTTCACCGTGAGCGAACCTCAATATCTTTCATGGCGGAAACGTTTTCCGACCGAAGAGAGCCGCCTGCAGGCTGACAAGGAGCTGCGGCTGCAACTGATCTTAGCGGACGGCTCAACCTATTCGCAGGAAGGCAAGTTCTATTTTGCCGACCGGCAAGTCAACGAAACCACCGGCGCAATTCGAATTGCCGGGCTCTTTCCCAACCCGAACAATATCCTGAGACCCGGAGGCTACGGAAAAGTCCGCGCCGTAATCCGGACCCAGCCGGGTGCGTTGCTGGTTCCGCAACGGGCGGTGTCGGAGCTGCAGGGCGGCTATCAGATTGCTGTCGTTGGCGCCGACAACAAAGTCGACGTTCGAACCGTCATCGTGGGCGACCGCGTCGATAACCGGTGGATCATCACGAATGGGCTCAATCCCGGAGAGAACATCGTGGTTGAAGGAGTTCAAAGAATGCGCAGCGGTGTGCACGTGAATCCCAAGCCATTCGTTGCGGAAAACCTAGGAACGGCAAGTCAGGGATCGGCAAATCGATAAGGACGACGCCCAATGTCGAAATTCTTCATCAACCGTCCCATTGTTGCCATGGTGATTTCCATCGTCATGGTGTTGGTTGGTTCACTAACGGTTCTGAGCCTGCCCGTCGCACAGTTTCCCAACATCACTCCACCTGAAATTCAAGTCATCGGCACCTACGTCGGAGCCGACGCTCAGACTCTTGAACAGGCGGTGGCCACTCCCATCGAGCAACAGATGAACGGAGTGGACAACATGAATTACATGTATTCGCTGAACGCCACGGGAAACAACACTACCAGCCTGATCGTGGATTTTGACGTTAAGACCGATCCAAATACCGATTTCATTCTCACCCAATCTCGAGAAACCCAGGCTGCCTCCCAGCTTCCCGCAGACGTCAACAATTACGGCATCACGGTTCGAAAATCAGTCACCGCTCCGCTGATGTGGGTTGCTCTTTATTCTCCGTACGGAACCTATGACGCCAAGTTTCTGGCCAACTACGCATACATCAACATCACCGATCCTATTCTTCGGTCATCCGGCATTGGCAATGTTCAGGTATTCGGCGCCGGCCAATACGCGATGCGCCTCTGGGTAAAGCCGGACACGCTGGCGAAGCTTGGTATTACAGTGCCGGAGATCGTTAGCGCGATTCAGGCACAAAACACCGTGAACCCCGCCGGCAAGGCCGGAGGTGAGCCTGCTCCCAAAGGTCAGGAATATACCTACACCGTTCTCTCGCAAGGACGCCTGGTTTCGCCAGAAGAATTCGGCAACATTGTTGTCCGCGAAACACCAGACGGTGCAACGGTACGAGTACGCGACGTTGCTCGCATGGAGCTGGGCGCGCAAGACTACAGTATCTCGGGACGTTTTAACGGCAAGCCCGGCGCCATTATTGCCGCGTATCAATTGCCCGGATCGAATGCGGTCGATGCCGCAGCCGGGGTCAAGAAGCTGATGGCGCAAATGAAAGAGCGCTTCCCCGAGGATATGGATTTCGCCGTCTCCCTCGACACGACGCTTTCTGTGACTCAGGGCATCAAAGAAATTGTTGAAACCCTTGTGATCGCTCTTGTCTTGGTCATCATTGTCGTCTTTCTTTTTCTTCAAGGCTGGCGTTCAACGCTGATTCCGCTACTGGCCGTGCCGGTTTCTCTGGTGGGCACATTCGTGCTTTTTCCCTTATTTGGCTTTTCCATCAATACACTTTCCCTCTTTGGCTTAGTGCTAGCGATTGGTCTGGTCGTGGATGACGCAATCGTGGTTGTGGAAGGCGTCGAGCGTCATATCGAAGAGGGTATGACTCCGAAAGCCGCCGCGTTAAAAGCGATGGAGGAACTCTCGGGTCCGGTTGTAGGCATCGCGCTGGTTCTCTCCGCCGTGTTTGTGCCCACCGCTTTCATTCCCGGAATCACCGGCAGGCTGTATCAACAATTCGCAGTCACCATTGCCATTTCGGTAATTCTCTCCGCGTTCAATGCGCTCACGTTGAGCCCCGCGCTCGCCGCACTGCTGCTTAAGCCGCGCGAAGAGAGCCACGGCCTGCTGCGGAGATTCTTCGATTGGTTCAACCGCGTTTTTGAGCGGGCCACCGACGGCTACGTCAGCTGGAGCGGCGTGCTGCTCAGGAAGACTGCGGTGATGGTTGTGCTTCTGCTGGCTTTTGGCGTTGCAGCCGGGTTCTTTGCCAATCGCGTGCCATCGAGTTTCCTTCCCGATGAAGATCAAGGCTTCCTGTATGTAAACATGCAATTGCCCAACAGCGCTTCGCTCGAGCGGACATCTCAAGCCGCGACCCAGGTCGAAAACATTCTGGCGAACACGTCAGGGGTGAAATACTCGACCAGCGTTATCGGGTTCAGTTTGCTCAGTTTTGTTCGTACCAGCTACAACGCTTTCTTCGTAGTCACGCTCAAGCCGTGGGATGAACGCACCAGCAGAGCCGAACAGTACCAGGCCATTAAGGCGCATCTCAACCAACAGTTGAGTAAATTACCGGCAGGAATTGCTTTCAGTTTTTCGCCGCCAGCAATTCCGGGTGTCGGCACCGCCGGTGGATTCACCTTCATCCTCGAAGACCGCTCCGGTGGCAGCATTCCATTTCTCGCCAAAAATGTGAGCACATTTCTTGATGCCGCGCGCAAGCGGCCCGAGATCGCCAGCCTGAGCACGACTTTTTTGCCCAGCGTTCCCCAGAAATTTGTCGAGGTGGACCGCGACAAAGTTTTGAAACAGGGCGTCAATCTTCCCGATGTCTACCGCACCATCCAGGCCTTCATGGGCGGTTACTTCATCAACTATTTCAACCGCTTCGGCCGCCAATGGCAGGTTTACGTCGAGGCCGAAAGCGACGATCGCGCCAGCCCCGATAACGTGGGGCGATTCTACGTTCGCAACAATAAGGGCGAGAACGTTCCGCTCTCTACGCTCACCACGGTTAAATCGCAGTTCGGACCCGAATTCACCCAGCGTTTTGACGAATATCGCTGCGCGCAAATCAACGGCAGCGCTGCACCCGGATTCAGCGCCGATCAAGCGACAGCAGCCCTCGAAGATGTTTTCAAGCAAACCATGCCGCGAGAGATGGGATTCGATTACTCCGGCATTTCGTATCTGGAGCAGAAGGCGCGGCAGGGAGTGCCACCTGCGGCGATCTTTGGACTTTCGCTATTGTTCGTCTTCCTGATTCTCGCGGCTCTTTACGAAAGCTGGTCGCTTCCTTTCAGCGTGCTGCTCAGTACGCCGGTCGCGATCTTCGGAGCTTTCGTGGTGCTTTGGCTGCGCCGCACACTGCTCGGGGTTTTTCTGCCGCCCTACATCGTGCAGATCGAAAGCGACGTCTACTCGCAGATCGGCTTGATCATGCTGATTGGCTTAGCGGCCAAAAACGCAATCTTGATCGTCGAGTTCGCGAAGGACCAGTACGAACAAGGAAAACCGCTGGCAGATGCGGCTCTTGAAGGCGCGAAGTTGCGGCTTCGCCCGATCCTGATGACATCGTTCGCATTTATTCTCGGCTGCGTTCCACTATGGACGGCGAGCGGCGCTGGTTCTGTAGCGCGCCAGATTATGGGGACGGCCGTCATCGGCGGAATGGCTGCTGCCAGCGCGATTGGAATTTTCTTCATCCCCGGCATCTTTTATATGGTCGAGAAATGGTCGGGTGCGGGCAAAGAGCCTGCAGCGGGCATCGTGCGGGCGACTCCTTCGCCGGCGCCGGGAGATTGAGATTGTTTGGCGGAGCGATGATCCAAGTGATGTTCGGTACAGATTCCAAAGGGAGTTTCGCGTTCATGAAAATCGCCAAAACGCTCAGCGCGATATTGCTCTCAGGCTTGCTTGTGAACTGCGCGGTTGGGCCCAAGTATCACCGGCCCGCTGTTCAGACTCCCGCTGCCTATCGCGACCTGTCAGAGAATCCTCAGCTTCAGTCGCAGACTGCCTCGTATGCCGATCTGCCCTGGTGGCAGGTATTCCAGGACCCGAAGCTGCAGGAACTCATTCGTACCGCACTCAAACAAAACTACGATCTGCAACTCGCATTCGAACGCATCAATGCATCTCGCGCTCAACTGACTGTTACGCGTTCCAGCCTGTTTCCTCAAGTCTCCGGCAACGGCAATTTCAGCGGCGGCAAGGAAAACCTTCAACAGTCCCGGTTCAACATCCTGACGCTCACTGCTGATGCGGCTTTTCAACTCGACTTCTTCGGAAAGCTGCGCCGCGCAACGCAAGCAGCCCGCGCCGAACTTCTGGCCACGGAAGATGCGCGCCAGGTTGTCGCACTGACACTGGTCAGCGACGTCGCAACGGACTACTTCACGCTGCTGCAATTAGATCTGCAGCTTCAGATCACTCGCGATACGGTCAACACGCAAACTGGTTCAGTCAAACTCACTAAACTGCGGCTTGATCATGGTGTCGCCACAAAATTGGATGTGCTCCAGGCCCAACAAGTCCTGGACACCGCGAACGCGCAGATTCCTGACCTGGAGCGACAGATCGCTCAGGAAGAGGATGCGATCAGCATCCTCCTCGGCAATTATCCGCAGGGCGTCGCGCGCGGTGCCGCTCTCGTCGAGCAGACACTTCCCCCGGAGGTCCCCGCTGGCCTTCCATCTACGATCATCGAACGTCGGCCCGATATTCGAGAGGCGGAACAGATTCTGGTTGCCGCGAACGCCGACATCGGAGTCGCCAAAGCTCAGTTCTTCCCGCAAATCTCTCTGACCGGAGGCGGCGGCGGTTCATTCGGTCGAAGCTCCGCCTTCTCAAGCTTCATGACGACGCAGCTGGGCATCTGGTCCTATGGCGCACAGGTTAGCCAGCCAATATTTACCGGCGGCGCGCTGAAGGGGAATTTGCATCTGGCTGAGTCTCAACACCAACAAGCTCTGATTGGCTACCGCGAAGCGATCCAGCACGCCTTTGGAGAAGTGTCGGACGCGCTCATCGGTTACGAGAAACTTCATCAGGTCCGGACACGTCAGCAGGATTCGGTAGCCGACCTGCAGGAAACCGTCCGCATTTCCACGCTTCGCTACAAGGGCGGCACGACGGCATACCTCGAAGTACTCGACGGACAGCGGTCGCTTTACGGTGCCGAACTGACGCTAGCAGCGGCGCGGGGAGATGAATATCGCAGCCTGGTCCAACTGTACAAAGCGCTCGGCGGAGGCTGGCAACAGTAAAATCGCCGCCTAGAACAGAAGTCGCCTAGGGTGTTTGGACTGTGGCGAGTAGCAGCACGGAGACAACTGAACGATGACAACGCTGCGCGAATACCGATGTGAAGTCTGCGGAATTGGGGACACTCGTCCCTCCACTGGTTCGTTATCCGGTGTGGCGACTCGCAACTGTCAGTTCATCGCTGGAGTTCAGAGGCGGCGAACACAGTCGGCGCCCGGCACTTCTGCGGCGAGGCCCACGCCGAGGTGTACATCAGCCGGTGGTTCGATTCGGTCTGCTCTCCGCCCAAACCCGATTTCAATCTTCCCTCGCCGACGAGATGAAACGGCGATCATAAAGTGCAGAAGCGAAACCGGCCGGCCCTAGCGCTTGCTCTAAGCGAATATTTTGGCACACAGACACCACGAAAATCCCGAGCCAGCGACAGGCGACCCAAACTATCTCGGCCAATCATCGCGAAGCCGTTGGCGTTGGCCGTCGCTGTCTACCGTCCGGAACTGGCCGCGACTACTTGCTTCCGCCAAACCGAACGATGACGCCTGCCGCGATACGAAGATTATTTTGTTGATCGCTTACCCCGTTATCGAAGCGCGTCAAATAGTAGTCGGCTTCAAAGGCTCGCAGAGCGATGCGCCGGGTGAGGCTGATATCCAATCCACCGCCAGCGGTCATGG
Source organism: Candidatus Sulfotelmatobacter sp. (assembly GCA_049279555.1). GTDB lineage: Bacteria > Acidobacteriota > Terriglobia > Terriglobales > Acidobacteriaceae > Sulfotelmatobacter. The sequence continues at coordinate 2,211 of JBAPOI010001002.1, read as the reverse complement.
CGAAAGCATTGGCTGATCCCGGTAGCCCAGAGCTACCCGGAGCCATATTCCCGCCCGCATGAGCGCCGCCGAGCAGTACTTGAGCGAATGGCGCGAAGTGGCGCGCAGTGCCCGACGGGACAATCCGCGACAGAAACGGACTACCGCGCGGCTATTGGAGGCAAAAGACACCGATGATAATCTGGACGAGGAAATCAAAAAGAAGAAAGCCAAAGGCTATCCACTGACAAACATCATCTTCGAGGATACACGCACTGCGGTGCTGTATCAGTCAAAGGAGGAGGTGTTGCGGGTTGACCTGACGGACAGCGCCCAACTCGTTCGCCTTCTGCAGCAGTTCTTCTCCTACATCGAGCCCGACGTAGAAGGCTTCGAGCAAGCGGTGGATGAATTCAAAGACCGCGTTCCCGAACTATTTGGTATATCTTTCATAAGATAGTTAATAAATGTTAATAAAAATAACAATCTGAGGCGCGATGGTAAAACTATTTTCTCTCGAAGTAGCTTTTTATTAACTGCTGACAGTCATCATATATTCAAAATACCTGGGGTGGGGATTATGGGAAATATCAGCCGCGCACTTGGCATAGCCTTATTGGCCTGTGTCTTAAGTACTGCAGCCGATGCCACGAATTATTTCGTCAGCGCCTCGAAGGGCAGCGACAGCAACGCGGGCACTTCGTCCTCGGCCCCCTGGCAGACCATCAACAAGGTCAATGGCTTTAAATTCAATACCAGCGACAGCGTTTATTTCCTTGTGGGTGACACCTGGCAGAACCAGTTCATGACTGTCAACTGGAGCGGCACGACCGTAAATCCGGTGGTTATCGGCGCCTATTATATAAATTCCAGCGGAAATCTGGTTTTGGGGCCCGGCTCCGGTAACGCGCGTCCCATTATCGACGATAATTACCAATGGGATGGGTCGCCGATGGCCAACTCGCCCTCCTGCACGGGATGCAACTCCGGCATTTGGGTACAGGGAAATTACGTTACGATTGAGAACATCGAAGTGGAGCAATCTGGCTACGGCATTCTGGCGCAGAGCACCAATGGCACTGCTGTTCAAAACACCACGATTTCAAATGTGTTTATCGACGGCGCCTTTCAATGCGGTATGGAGGCGGAAAACGTCAATACCCTGACCATTCAAAATAGCGAGATCTATAACGCCGAGGATTTTAAAAATCCTGCGACCTTCAATCAAGGGGGCAACTGGTGCTCAAGCATCGGCGTCCAGCATGGCAACACTATCCTTATTCAAAATAATTATATTCACCAAAGCTGGGGTGAAGGCACCGATGTCTTTAACGGCAGCAGCAATGCGATCATTCGCAACAATATCTATTATGCCAACTGGGCCGTCGGCATTTATCTCGATACCGCAAACGGCGCCGAGGTTTACGGCAACATGATCCTCGGCACTCCGAACTCGGCTTTCTGGCGCTTCTCGGACGCCGTAGGCCCAGGTATTACCCTTAATAATGAGCAATATGAATTTTACGGCTGCACCGTGTCGAGCTGCGGCAATCCCGGAGCGCCGGGAACCGGTTCGCTCTGCCCGCTCGGCGTTTACGGAAATTATACCGGCAGCGGCACCAACACGCTGTGCCCGAACGTGCTGCAGAACGTAAATATCTACGACAATCTGGTCGCGGACACCGTCGGTGGCATAGACGTATGGGGCAGTTCCTATTTCGACGCCTATCCCAACGTCCAGGTCTTCAATAACACGCTGGTCGATAACGACGACGGGATCAGTCTCGGCAACCAGCGCGCGGCGACGAACTTCGTCGTACAGAATAATATTTTCCTCAGCATCACTTCGGGCACGCTGGACAAGACCGGCACCAACAACGGCATTTCCTTCAACACCAATTACTGGAGCCAGGGCGTACCCGCTGCCGTCGGCGGCGCCTTCGCCAGCACGACCGACGTGTACAGCGGCATCGCGCTTAACCAGATGAGTGGCTGGCGCAGCATGAGCACCCTCGCCACCAGCCAGGATTTTGCTCCCACCAGCTCCTCAAGCACGCTCGGCAGGGGCAATAGCTCGGGCCTTTTCTTCAGCACGGATTACTACGGCAACGCCTTGCACAATCCGGTCGATCTCGGCGCCATTGCGGGCACGTCCACCGGCATCTCAGCCACCGTGACGCCCAACCCGGCCCAGCCCGGCCAGAGCGTCACAGTCAATGCCAGCATCAATCC
>JBAPOI010001001.1:0-1574 GCA_049279555.1 Candidatus Sulfotelmatobacter sp. | reverse complement strand
TTATTCAGCAGCCCTTCCACCAAATCCGACGCCGGAGCCAAATCCTTCAGCCCCTGCTGATACTGAATCCCAATCGCATCGCAGCCATACTCATCCGCAATCCGTAACGCCGCAATGTACATCTTCGCCTGCAGTAGAATCTGCGCATCGGTCAGGTCCGTCTCCTCATTCGGCCCCGTCGCAAACGTCATCCCTGCCCTGTCCAGCCACGCGCGCACCTTACCCGCCTCTTCATCCGTCACCATCTGCATCGCCGCAAACAGCGCCGACTGGCTCAGCCGCTCCTTGAAAATTCCCGCCGGATTCAACAACTCGTCATCGATAATGGCGTTATACATACCCATGCAGCCTTCGTCGAAGATGCCCATGATCGCCTTGCGATACCTCAGGTCTTCGGCCAGCTTCGCGCCCAGCGCCTTGCTCTCTGCGGGCAATTTGCTCTTGTCCAAATCGTGCACATGCGACAAGTCGTGGCTGATCTTCCCTGTGCGCAGCCACTCATCCAGTCCCTTCAGGAAAAACTCATCTGTGAAATCCAGACTCCAGATCGATGAGTGTGCGCGTCCCGCCTTGGTCAGCGATCCATTCAGATTCAGCAGCCCCACCAGTCCCGGCCATTGTCCCGACCAGTTCGCCACCGTCAGAATCGGCCCCTTGTGGCTGCGTAGTCCCGGCAAGACATGATGGCTGTACTGCCACGCTGCCGTCGCAAAAACCAGCTTCGCCTCAGGATGAATCTTCATGAACACATCCATCCCCTGCCGCTGCGACGAAATAAACCCGTGCTTCTCCTTCTCGCTGTAAGCGTGCGCGCGCACCAGCTTGAAGCCCTTCTGCGCAAACGCCGCCGTCAGTTTCTCTTCCATATCTCGCTGCGCCGGCCAGCACACCTGGTTCGCCGATTGCCGCAAATCCCCGCTCGTAATCAGCAGAACTTCATTCTCCGCTGGCTTCGCAATCCCGTTCTTCTCCGCTCCCATGACCGCTTGCTCCTTATTTACGTTAACGTTATCGTTCGACATCCAATATACACCTTCCCAGGCCCATTCTGACCCCTACAGTTGTGCCGTTGACTCGCTGTTCCCGTGAAGCCGGTCTGCCGCGATTTCGATTCCGCCCTTTACAGAAGCCTGAAACGCAAACAGTCCAGTCCGATTACCATAGACCCAGACCGCAAACATCCATGTCGCACAGCAAACCCCAATCCAAATTCGCCCCGCACCGGCCGCATTCCACCCAGCCCCCCACCGTCTCCGCTCGTTGGCTCCTCACCGCCATCGCCATCGCCATTCCCGCCGCAGCATTCTGCGCCTGGGCCGTCCTCTGTCTGCTCTTCTGGCAAGGAAGCTGGCAACTCCTCTACCACCCCTCCTCAGCCGTAACCCGTACTCCCGCCGCCGTCGGCCTTCCATTCAATCCCCTCGGATTCGACCCCACCGACACCGGCGCGCCCCAGCTTCAGGGCTGGTGGATCACCGCATCATCGGCCCGCTACACCGCCCTCTATCTGCACGGCGCAAACGGCAACCTCAGCGACACGCTCGACACCCTCGCCAATTTGCACAATGCTGGCC
>JBAPOI010001000.1:0-4344 GCA_049279555.1 Candidatus Sulfotelmatobacter sp. | reverse complement strand
ACTGCGGTTTGTAGCGCAATAGTACGACATCAATGAATAAAGCCATCACAATATAAATTGCGGGTAATACCGGATAGCCGATCGCGCGGTAAGGTCGCTCGGCATTCGGACGCGTCCGCCGCAGCACAAACAGCCCCACGATCGTCAGCATATAGAAGACGAGCACGGCGAAAATAATGTAATCCAACAACTGCCCGTAGCTGCCGGAGATGCAGAGTACGCAGGTCCAGACCATCTGCACCATCAGTGAAACCGCCGGCGTCTTGTACGTGGGATGCAGCTTGGCAACGCTGCGGAAGAAAAGACCGTCTTTCGCCATGGCATAGTAAACCCGAGCGCCGGAAAGAATCAGCCCGTTGTTGCAGCCGAATGCCGAAATCAAAATGGCTGCCGCCATTAGCAGGCCACCCGCCGCGCCGAACATCTGCGTCATCACGGCAGTGCCGATACGCTCCTCGGAGGCAAACTTGATTCCGCGCCCGAGAATCGTAGCCGCGTTCGCAGTTCCGTCAAGCGGCAGCGCCATCAGGTAAATAAAGTTGCACGCGATGTAGAGTGCGATCACGACGCCGGTGCCCATCGCCAGGGACAGCGGCAGGTTGCGGCTGGGATTCTTGATTTCTCCCGCAGTAAACGTAACGTTGTTCCACGCATCCGAGGAAAACAGAGAACCTACCTGCGCAACCGCGAGAATCGTTAGCGCACCCACCATTACCACCGGCCCGCCTACGCCCACTTGCACGGCGTGCTCCGCGCCCAGTCCAGCGTTCCGCCAGAAATTCGCGCCAAAGTTCGCCGCCAGGGCCTGAGCATTTCGCCCCAGCGCCAGCCCAAATAATGCCAATCCCAGAAGCGCCGCAACCTTGGCCGCCGTAAAAACGTTTTGAATCATCGCTCCGGTTTTCACGCCGAAGATATTGACCACCGAAAGAAAGATTACCAGCAGGATGGCGACAAGGTTCTGGGTGTTGATGCCGACATCCATGTTGCCCAAAACCATTGGCCCCACACGAATCGGCGGAACTTTCCAGAGATGCAGAATCCAGTTGGAGGAAGAAACCGCGGGAAAGAAGACGCCGAGGAACTTGCCGAAAGCCACGCCCACAGCCGCGATCGTACCGGTCTGAATTACGAGAAAAAGCGTCCAGCCATAAAGAAAACCCCAGAGCGGCCCGAGCGCTTCACGCAGGTAAACATATTGTCCTCCCGCCCGCGGCATCATCGCGGCCAGCTCGCCGTAGCTGAGCGCGGCGACGATGGTCATGAACCCAGTAACAGCCCACGCGCCGATGAGCAGCGCGGGCGAATCCACTTCGCGGGCAATCTCCGCCGAAACAATAAAAATGCCCGAGCCGATCATCGACCCCATGACCAGCATGGTGGCGCTGGTCAGGCCCAACTCCTTGACCAGTTCCTTATCTTGATGGCTGTGCGTTTCCCAGTCGCTGCCAGCCGTAGTCGGTGTGCTCAGGGTTCCTCCGCGCGATCACAAAGCGTCGTTGGTCGTTAGTCGTTGGCCTCCGAACCGGTGAGCCTGCACTGGATGGCGAACGACTAACGACCAACGACTAACGACGAATTAACGCCCCATGACTCTACCTCAATATGCGGAAAAATTCCTCTGCTGATTTGCGGGGCTCCCGTAACAGATCGGATATCACGGCAACGGAATCGGCCCCGGCTTCGATTACGTAAGCGGCATTGGCCCGGGTAATCCCACCAATGGCCACAAGCGGCTTTCGGGTCAACTGCCGCGCCTGGCGCACGCCTTCGAGGCCAACAACAGGATCGGGCTTGTCTTTGCTTGATGTTAAGAATACTGGTCCGATGGCAAGGTAATCCGCCGAAGTGAGATCGGCCTCGCGCAATTGCTCAGGATTGTGCGTGGAAACTCCGAGCCAGCGATCAGGGCCGATGATTTTGCGGACGGACTCGGGTAGGAGATCGTCCTGGCCGACGTGGACGCCGTCGAAACCGGCGGCCACAGCCAAGTCCGCGCGATCATTCATGATCAGCCGGATCAAATTATCAACATTAGGGTGCCCCATGTCTCGCAGCTTTTGCGAGGCGTGGGGGTTCTGACTCTCGATACCCATGAGACGCTGCTTCAATTCCCGTGCCTGCTCCAACATCACTCGTGCGTGGCCGGATTTATTGCGATATTGAATCAGGGTCACACCGGCAGAGGCGAGTTCCTCAGCCGCGGTAATCAGGGCAAAAGCGTTTGGGAAACAACCGGCATCGAGGATGGGATAGAAGCGAGGAACTTTCAGCATCGTTTCGGTCATAGCTCGATTTAGTTGAGCCAGCACAGAGCCTACTGCCCACAATAATAAAGTAGCGTATTCTGGCAGGTTCTGTTCAGGGCCGCTGTTGTAATTGAATTTCCCTGCGAAGGTGAGCATCGTATGTACAGAGAGACCGGCGAGGAGTGGTATAAGGGGAACGATTCGTGCCGCATTTGCGGTTCTTCATGCTACAAGGAAGACGAACCGATTACACCCGGAACAAGACGTACCCAGCCAACGTGGATAGTCTGTCCGACGTGCGGAAGGTTTCGCATTACAACAGATGTGAGATTTCACTATAACGAAGCTCAGATAAAACCAGTCGCCTATAAACTTTCATTTTATCTGCGATCCCTTTCCGAAAGAGCACTTGGAAAGAAAGATAACTCGTTCTTTCCCTTGTACACCTATAAAGATTTAGAAAAGATAGCTGAGAACCGCGATTCTTCGGTTAACGAGAAACTTCAAAAATTGCTCAAACACCTTGCTGTCCTGAGCGAGTATCCAGGCCAGAGGGTTCGGTTCGACAAAACGCACGACTATTCCTTGTTGTGTGCCAAGAATAAGGATGAGGCGGGCTTCTATCTGAAAGCGCTCGAGGAACAGGGTTTGGTTTCGGTGGAGTGGCTGTTGGATGGGGAAGCGCCGTGCGCATTAACCTCGCCTGGATGGCAAGAACTCGATCGGATGGAGCAATCGGGGGCAGAATCCTCGAATGCTTTCATCGCAATGTGGTTCGATCATGAACGGGACAACGTACATGACGCCATTCAAGCAGCCATAGCGACTTCGGGCTACAAACCTATCCGCGTAGACAAAGTAGAGCACGTGAACAGGATTGACGACGAAATTATCGCGCGAATTCGCCAATCGAAATTCCTGGTCGCCGATTTTACCGGCCACAGAAATGGGGCCTATTTTGAGGCGGGCCTTATGCTTGGCCTAGGACGCCCCGTAATTTGGCTTTGCAGAGATCAAGACCTCAAGGATGTCCACTTCGACACACGGCAGTACAACACGATCACGTATACCGACGACGAACTCGAAAAACTAAAGTCCGCCCTGAAGTACCGAATCGAAGCGATCATGGGCAAGGGGCCGCATGCGACCGAGGTTTTGCAGCCCAAACAATAAACAGCCACTCCCCGCGCAAGAAGATTCTATGAAGAAGAATAGGGGGCTGGCCCAACTTTGCGTTTCTTCTGCGCTGCTACGGAGAGGCTGCCCCATCCTTCGCGGGGTTCGAAGGGTGGGCGGCACGAACCGCAACACCGGCAGAACCTACTCATAAGAATCCACACTCTGATGCTGTGACATCCAACCTTGTACCAATCCCAAATCAGCCCCTATCATCGCTAAAGCGCAATAATAAACGCAACACAAATCACATAACTGGCGGCTAATAAGTCCTTTGCTTCCCAGATTTTGAGATTAAGTCCTTTAGATCGCGGATTTTGCAGACACCAGCCAAGATCAAAGAGCCGCAACTTCAATGTTCTGCGGATTTTGCAAAATTTGATACGGGGGGGGAGGGGGGTACACGAAATCGTCTCCTGGAAAAGGGAAGGCCGCTTAGGTGGGCGACTGGCCGATCTTTGCCGTCCCGTGCGCACACCGGAACGATTCAAGGTTTTTTATCGGCGGCGATCATCAGACGCCCGCGTTCCAGAATCTCCTCCGGAAAGGAACATGACTTGCGCGTCTTGCGGTTGAGATGAACCGCCGTAAGGGTGGTAGTCGCGGCGACGGCCTGCGTCTCTTCATTCCGCATCTCGTGATAAAACCGGATGACCTTCTCGCGTACTTCCAGCACCCTGGACCGGATCGTGATCAGATCCCCCGCGAACAGCTCCTGCTTATATGTTGTCTCCTGCTGCACGCCCGCCATCCCCCGCAGATTCTCGCGCATATACGAAGGAGTAATTCCGATCTCATTGAACAAATGCCACGTCGCCTCGTCGAATCTGGCGGTATACCACATCACGTTCATGTGCCCCATATGATCGCAATGCGATGGGCGCACGACTCCGCGGGCCGTGAGGAGCAACTTATGAGG
>JBAPOI010000999.1:0-2418 GCA_049279555.1 Candidatus Sulfotelmatobacter sp. | reverse complement strand
AGGCAGCTTCAAAGCCAGCTTAATGCCTTCAATGCCTCTTTGCACCGCGTCGCCCTTAATGATGTTTCCCCAATTAGACGAAACAGTCAGCAACGCGCGACCGGCTAATTTGGGATCATACCCTAATCGTCGAATAATTGGCGGTGCTAGAGGCTCGGAAGTATCGAAAGCAACGAGTTTGGCACCAATTTGTTTATAGTCGTTTTTTGCAGTCTCTGAAAACAAGCCAAACATGTCATAGCCATGCAACGCTATTAGCTTGCTGGCTTCCGTCCGTAGGTCATAAAATTGCCTGACAGGCTTACCAACAAATTGGATGGCAATCCAGCCAATCGCTCCGCAAGCTGCCGCCAGAATCGCTGGCCATATATTCGTTAAAAACCACATCTGCGGCTCCCAATGGCGTCCCGGCACAATCGAAGAAGAAGCGAAAGTCAACCTAGTATGGATTTGGTGTGCCTGGGCAATAGAGCGCGATCAACTTGTCTGTTCCGCGACGAAGAAAGTTTACTTGCTGAGCGTCTTTTGGATTCATCCGTTTAAAGTCTACTTGACCGGGATAATTGGGCTTGGGGCCAGATTGATGTACCATGAACGTGATGTCTGGATAGCCATTGGATGTCTCCTCTCTCGCAATTACATCGAAGTGTGAAATCCAAGGAAACACGCCCATTTTACCGTTCGGACGCAATCGTTTGTAAAAATCTTGATAGCTTAAAAACTTTCCTTCGATAGCGCAGCGAAAAAGCTCAGCGCGAATCTTTGCTTTCAGTTTTGGGTCCATCGTCATTTGTGATGCTGTTCGGTTCGAATTAACGATCAAATCGTCTCATTGCTCTAAGACCCGACATGGTTTGCGTAATCCCGTTTTCGTCGAGAATGCGTCCATTGGTCATTATCCATGGCCTCTTGTTGTGGTCCTTTGAGGCTTCATACGCTTGTTCCACGGCCTGCTCTAAGGTCCACGATTGGGTTACGTGGAAATCTTCGGCGGACGCCGTCACGCCTTCTGGAAGCCAAATCAGGAGGGCGGGAGCATCAGGATCAATAGAAACCACAACAGCCTCCTATTGCTCGCTTCGAACTAGCCAGATCATCCCACAAGACGGGTTTGCCTGAAAACTCCTAAAATAGTGAGTGTAGCCCGGATTGAGCAGCGCGAAATCCGGGTATTGACTGTGGGCTGGCCCCGGATTTCGTTTCACTCAATCCGGGCTACGCTAGCTGGCTTGAAGAATCCGCAAACGGCGTTTACGGAAAACTCGATGAAACCTATGACGGCGATTCATTTGGTCACTATCGCTGCGCTGGCGATCCTAACTCTCGCCGCCGCAACACCGGCGCGAGCGCAACAAGGCGCGATTCATCCGCCTGATCTGGACATGCCCGATGCCACCCACGGCAAGGTGGGTATTACCCACAAAAGCTTGCTCAAGAGCGATATTCCTGGAAATTCCGGGCAGGAAGTCATTGTTTGGGATACGCAGTACGCGCCACGCGCCATCAATCCGCGGCACTACCATCCGGCGGCGATAACATTCTATGTCGTCTCAGGCACGGGCATTTGGCAGGAAGACGGTAAAGCTCCGCTCACGTTGAAGGCAGGCGATAGCCTGTTCGTCCCGGCCGGCACTACTCATGCCCACTGGAATCCGAGCTATACCGAAAGTCTGCGCTTTCTGGAGTTCATCGCGGGCGCGAGAGATAAAGTGCGCCCCGAACCCCAGCCGCATTCAAACTGAGCGAGCGTAGCCCGGATTGAGCAACGCGAGATCGCGGTATTGGCGGTGAGGCTGGCCCCCGGATTTCGTTTCACTCAATCGGGCTACGCTTGCTCAAAGAAATACAAGGCGTGATCGCCGGTCTGAGCTGAGTTTCCCTGATGCGGTGCAGCGCGAAGCGGTGCACCGCATCCGGGATCGCTCTGGACTCGGCGTCTGTTGCGATCCCGGGTCAGCAGCGCACCACTTCGCTGCGCTACATGCTGCGCCGCGCCCGGGAAACGAAACGTTGTGCGGCTTTTGCGCAGCAGATGGGCGGGGCCCAGATTCACCGTGACGCTGGCCCCGGATTTCGTTTCACTCAATCCGGGCTACAGTTGCTCTTCCATCATCCGCCCCCGCAGTCGCGGAGCCGGATGAAGCAACGCTGTCACTTCAACTGATCTGCCACCTTGTTGATCCCCGCTTGCGAGCAGTCGTCGTCCTTGCCGGGCGTGCCAGAGACGCCGACCGCGCCGACGATTTCGTTGCCGACCTTGATCGGCAGCCCGCCGGCGAGCGCCAGGATGCGGCTGTAGTGCCGCGAGCCCACCGAGTCCGGCCGGTCCTGCAGGCGCTTGACGAAATCCGCCGAAGGCTGGCTGAACGCGCGCGCCGTATAGGCCTTGCGGTCGCTGCCCTCGGGCGTGCTCAAGCC
>JBAPOI010000998.1:0-3973 GCA_049279555.1 Candidatus Sulfotelmatobacter sp. | reverse complement strand
TCCCTTACCAAGGGTGCTAATGTTACGCAGTGCCTCCGTAAGCGTCATCGCAAGGGGCTCAACTCTTTCCTGAGAAACGTAGACAACCGTGCCTGACCAGGGATTCGGCGCTCCGGGAAGATAAATTGCAACCTTACCCGCGGAGTCTCGGTGGGTCTCAAAGGCAATCTGAACGTAATCGTCGAACCGAACCAGGACAGGCACGAAGTTTTCAGCAAGCTGTTCCGCTTGGCGCAGGTTCTCAGCGAATCCCTTGATAAAGGCGTATCCGGGGAAGGAGTTCAACAAAGTGGTGTCTAGTCTTTCTCGCAAGCGTTTGGCGCTTGCACGTTTTGCGAGCAATCCCGCTACAAAGCAGAGAAGGATGGTCGCGATGATCGCGAGGAATTCGAGCGCGAACCCGCCGATCAGGGACTCTATTCCGAAGAAAGTAGAGAGGGCGTTCGCTAATACTTTCAATATGCCAATCACCTTACCCAACGCGACGACAACGATTACTGCAGGAATGAGGAAGACGAATCCGCCTACGATTGTCGTCTTGAGGAAGTCCAATCGCCTGTTCATTTTTGCCTCTCAGAAACAACGCTCTGCACCCGTTTTCTCACGCGATTCCTGGCAGACTTCATGAGCTCGCAAACATAGGTCAGTTTGGAGCATTCGCGGGCAATCAATCGACGGAATCCCTGCCCAGTGCAGAGATTGAAAAAAACAACCTGAACACCTCTACGCGATGAATTTAAAGGAGTAGCGCTCCCTGAGTAACTAGCAAATCTCCTAGCCGCGTCATGAAGGGCTAAGGCCAAGGTACTGCACAGGTTCAGTCCGTCGCAGAATGACAAGCAAATCGTCTCTCCCCCCGCAGGAAACTCTCGGCATGAGTGCTCCTGCAATCCTTGACAGTTGCCAAGTCACCAACCACCCGTCTAACGTCGGAAAGTCTCGACTACGTTTCTTTCCTCCCTCGAAGCCCTCGGCGATTCGCGATAGCGTGGGCTTGCTTGGGCCTGAGGGTGTAATGCGACAAACGGTTAGTCCACTCCGGAAATCCGCGAGACCTCGCCTAGAGTTTCGGCTCATATAACGCTGGAGGTGAAGAAAATGAATTTAGCCATGAAGAAAGTTGCGCTCGTCTCAATGGCTTTGTTCTTGCTGGCCGCGAGCCCTGCTGTCGCCCAGGACGTACGCTATATATTCGACAACAACGCGAGTTTTTCGAAATTTAAGACCTACAAATGGGTCCCTATCAATGAGGCGGCGAACCAAGAGGCGGCGAAGGCCGTGGCCCTTCTGGACAAACAGATCAAGGATGCTATTGACGCAGAACTCGCCAAGAAAGGTCTTACCAGAACCGATGCTGACACCGCCAATCTCTATGTTGACTATCTAGCGAGGACCGGCACCGAGATACAATTCAGTTCTTACAATTCGGGCTGGGGATACGGGCAAGGTTGGTCCGCGGTTGGTATCAAGGTGAGGGCGGCATGACCACCGGTCCAAACTTCTACGGGATTTACTTGGGCCAGTTAGCTGTCGACATGAACGACTCAGGGAGCCATACTCTGGTTTGGCGTGGTTTCGCAAGCAAAACCATTGACCCCAAGGCCAAGCCTGACAAGCAACAGAAGAACCTGGCGAAGGCCGTGGCGAAAATCTTGAAAAACTATCTACCACAGCCTCCGAAAGCAAATTAGGCAGTGGGGTGTTAATCGAGCCTGCCTCCCGGTTCTGGCTCGCCCTACTTATGAATCTTTTTCGCTTCCCATTACTGACGTTTGTGTTGGCTTTCTTCGTGCAATGGTTCTCGGCCCAGATAGGCGATTTCTATCGCGAGAAAAGAGGCCCCATGCAAGAGCAGGATCGGAGCGATTTCGGCACTGTCGAAACCGCTACCCTGACACTGCTGGGCCTTATCATCGGATTCAGTTTTTCGATGGCGATCAGCCGCTACGATCAGCGCAAGGATTACGAAGAGGCGGAGGCAAACGCAATCAGTACAGAATACGTTCGGGCCGACGTGTTGCCTGGGGACGATGCCGAGTTTGTGCGAGAGTTGCTGAAGAAGTACACCGATCTGCGTGTGCAGTCATATACAGTCCGCGACACCGTGCAGCTTGGCAAGATCGACGCCGATACAGCAGAAGTACAGCATAAGCTATGGTCCACGGTGCAACATGGGGCTGCGCTCCAACCCAACCCCATCGTTGCCCTGGCGGTTTCAGGCATGAATGATGTTTTGGATTCTCAAGGATACACGCAGGCTGCCTGGTGGAATACCATCCCCGTTGCGGCGTGGATTCTAATGATGACCATCGCGATTTGCTGCAACCTGCTGATCGGCTATGGTGCGCATCGGAAGGCTCGGGGCCTGTTATCCATTCTGCCGCTCGTGATCTCCATCTCGTTCTTCTTCATTGCCGATATCGACAGTCCGAGCAGGGGTATCATTCGGGTCGTTCCGCAGAACCTGTTAGCACTCTCTCAGTCCTTGCATCCGCGTTGAGGTTTCGACGCGTTCCTGTTGCAAATCGCGATTACCTCATTGACCTTACGCGGCAGGTTGAGTATAAACGCCCATTACATCACCTATCAGAGGCTCTGCGAGGGCCAACTAAGCGGCAGCCCCAGAGCGCGCGCAACGTCGTTCAATCTCCTGGCATATCCGCCAGAATTCTTGCACTTCAGTGTCGTTTAGCACTTCTTCCTGCGCGCGCGCGAGCAAGCCAGCAAGCGCCTGCTGTAGTTTCTCCTCTGTAGAGGCGTCTAGTTCTGTGATCGAAAGCGTCATTTCACTCTCCTGTATCAATTCGGTGCTCTCGGTGGTCGCAAGTTCACTAGGTTTGCAAGTTCTTGTGAACTGTCAATTGTGGCAGGGGATATCCATGCGGCCTGAGATTCAGAACGCTAGCGCTGTTTCTCAGTGGTGAAACATTGCCATTGCGCTAATTGACCCATCGAGGTTCCTGAGTGCAGTGGCCTGATTACCAGCCCAAGAGCAGCACAAGAAAGCAGAGGGGAATAGGAAGTTCCACTTGGGTCTCACAGCCTACTCTAGCAAAATTTATCGCTCATAACATCCTGGTATCGGTGCTCAAACGTACGGCTTATGCAGGTGAACAGGCACAGCAAGTCTCCGGACGCGCAGGTTGATCACTTCCACAAACACTGAGAAACCCATCGCAAAGTAGACATAGGCTTTCGGTATGTGCATGCCGAGGCCGTCGCCGATCAGCGAAACGCCAATCAGCAGTAAAAATGACAGCGCTAGGATTTTTACCGTCGGATGGCGATTAACGAAGGAGCTGATGGGCCGCGCTGACAACATCATCACGCCGACGGCGAGGATCACGGCTGTAACCATGATGGTGATTTCATCGGCCATGCCGACGGCGGTAATGACTGAATCTAGCGAAAAAACGATATCCAGCACAGCGATCTGAATAATGACAGCGACAAACGACGGCGGCACTCGCGCCGAGCTATGGCCTTCTTCGCCCTCCAAGCACTCGTGAATTTCGATGGTCGCCTTCGCGAGTAGAAACAGGCCACCGCCGATCAGGATGAGATCGCGTCCGGAGATGGGGCGCCCCAAGATGAAAAAAAGCGGAGCCGTCAGCCTAATGATCCAGACAACGGAAAGCAAAAGCAGGATGCGCGTCCCCATCGCCGCCAGGAGTCCCATCCGCCGAGCCGGGCCTTGCTGCGACCCGGGAAGTTTGCTCGACAGAATCGAAATGAAGATGACGTTGTCGACGCCAAGCACGATCTCAAGGAAAGTCAGCGTAATGAGCGCGAGCAAACCGGAAGAAGTGAAGAATGCATCCATGGTCACCGCTCTCCCTTGGAGCTGAGCTGCATATTAGGGCCGGATCCCATCGTCTTTCAAATGTCGGGCAATCGGTAGTGGGTCAGTTTGAAAAGCAGCGTGCACTTCTCCCGTCGGCGTCATCCTGAGCGTAGCCGTTTTTCAGGCGGA
>JBAPOI010000997.1:0-1558 GCA_049279555.1 Candidatus Sulfotelmatobacter sp. | reverse complement strand
ACAGTCCGATCGTGTCGGCGCTCGCCGGCAGCACATTGATCAGGTAGTCGGCTTTGGCTGCTGCTTCGGGCAATTGCGCCGACGACATGACCTCGTCAAATCCGGCAATCTTGCGCGGCGTGCGGGTGACGCCGATCGTGCGCATGCCGAAGGCTTTGAGCAATTCTCCGATCGCTTCGCCGACGATGCCGGTGCCGACGATCACCGCAGTCTTGCCATGCAGCGTATTCCACAGCCGCCGCGCCCAGATGCGATGCTGATGGTCCTCGACTTGGCGCTTCGCATCGCGGCTCACTGCCATCATCATATAGACGACCTGCTCGCGCATCGGCGGGCCATGGATGCCGCGGCCAGAGGTGATCAGCACGTTTGGCTTGAGCGACGCGCAGCGCAAAAAATGATCGACGCCGGTCGCCAGCGATTGAATCCATTTAAGCTTCGGCGCGCCGGCGAGCATGAAGTCTCGCACCTCGATGCCGAACATCATCATGACATCGATATCGCTCAGATCGCCTGTGACTTCGCTTTTGTTGTGGAAGAGCTGAAATTGCAACGCCGAAAATTTTTCGCGCAGCGCATCGCGATACATTTCGGCATGAACGTCGACGATGAGGATTTTAGTCATGGATTGTTATTCCGTCGTCATTGCGAGCCAACGGGTCCGGCCCGAAGTGGCCGGCCCGATGACAGGCTCAGCGAAGCAATCCAGTGCGGCGTTGCAGAGCTGGATTGCTTCGTCGCTACGCTCCTCGCAATGACGGTTAATTTGTCAGGCCCAGATATTTCGTCGCATTGCCGAAGGCGATGTCCTGCCGCAGGGGTTCCGCCAGCGACACATGATCGAGGAATTCGCCCGCCTCCTGCGCCGACTCGAAAGGATAGTCGGCAGCAAACATAACGCGGCCTTTGCCGAGCGCGGCGAGCGTGCAGTTGAGCGGCTCCGCCGAGCACATGCCCGACGTCGTCACCACGATATTCTGCTTGATGTACTCGGACGGCGCTTTTGACAGCTTCACCCCATAGAGTTTCGCTCGGCTGTCGAAGCGCCAGAGCAAAAACGGCAGCGTCTCGCCGAGATGGCCGAGCATCAGCTTGGCGCGCGGGAAGCGGTCGAACAGGCCACTGAACACCAGCCGCAAGGCGTGCGAGCCGGTCTCAAATCCCCATTCCCAGGTGGCGCGGCGCAGGCCGGCGACGCCTTCCAGCGCCGGGGAGGGGGTGATCGGATCGGTGGGATGAATATAGATCGGCGCGCCGAGCGCTTCGGCGCGCTCCCAGAACGGATAGAGCGACGGATGGTCGAGATATTGGCCATGGGTGTGGCCGTTGATCATGGCGCCGCAAAATTTCAGCTCGCGCATGCAGCGCTCGAGCTCGTCGGCGGCGCCACGCGGGTCCTGCATTCCCAAATGCGCAAAGCCGGAATAGCGGTTCGGGCGTTTCTGGATTTCGCCCGCGAGAAAATCGTTGGCCTCGCGGGCGACGCGCGTTGCGGTTGCGACGTCGCGCTCGATCTGGACGCTGGGGCCGGCGATCGACAGCACCGAGCGCGCGATGC
>JBAPOI010000996.1:0-12431 GCA_049279555.1 Candidatus Sulfotelmatobacter sp. | reverse complement strand
CGAACATAGTGCGATAGATCCAGCGATCTCCCTCACGCTTCCAAAATGCTGGATGCATAATTCGCTGCTGCGATTTCCAATTCCAATCGTCGTTGCCCCAGAATGTCTGCGTTTCGTAGCCTCCGGCGGCGATGAACTCAAGATACCGGCGGTTCGTCACCTGATACCGATCGATGGCAAATGCGGGGACGTGTACGCGATGAGCTTCGAATTCGTTATCCCAGCCAAAATGAGAGGAATCGCATGGCAGGCCCAGAGTGACCGCGCCCGCTGGAATTTCGATGCTGCGATGATCGACTGGCGAGGCGGGGAAGTTTAACAGCTCTTTTTGCGGCAGCTTCTGATCCAGCGGAAGTTGATGGAACATGTACGCCAGTGTTTCCGCATGCATCAGTCGATGCTCAATCGCGACTTCGAGCAGAGTGCTCAGTGGATATCCATCAGCCTCGGGCGCTTGAGAATCGGCAATTGCCTCCGCCAATTTCTCGTCGAGAACTCTGCGGATTTTCCGGACGTATTGTTCCACCTCAGCAATCGAAGGCCAATCCGTGGGTTGATCAGAAGGCAACCCGCCGCCGACGGGATCGATGCCAAACGCAAACAGCCGGTCAAATCCGCGATTAAAGCTCTTGAGCCCCAGGATGCGCTCATGGGACAAATTCCAATCAAAAGCTTCAAGGTGTCCGATGTAGAAGACGATGCGGTGACGTTCCGCGATAGGCCGCTCATAAAGCGAATCTCGCTTGACGATGCCGAATAGGTCGTCGGTTTGTTGGCGTGCACCGGCGATTCGGGCGATTAACCCGCGACTCGTGACGGTATCGCTCTGCGTGGCAAGCATTCCCTACCTCCGAGTGCAGTCATAAAAGGGCGACGAAAACAGACGGTTAGTCTATGCCTATGGGCCATCCGCGTACCATAGGGTAATGCACCTACCGGTCTACTACGTCGACGCGTTCACAAGCAGGGCTTTCGCTGGAAACCCAGCCGCCGTGTGCCTTCTGGCAGGGTCTTTAGATGACGATTTGTTGCGCGCGGTCGCAGCCGAGATAAATTTCTCGGAAACCGCATTTTTAGTGCCTTTTGGCAATTATTACGAACTGCGCTGGTTCACCCCCCATTGCGAGGCGAAGCTGTGCGGACATGCCACGCTAGCCTCCGCATTCGTCGTATTTGAGTTTCTCCAACGGGAACTCGACTTGGTACGCTTCGAAACGTGTTTCAGTGGGGCGTTAACGGTTTCGCGTGACGGCAGCTTGTTGGCGATGGATTTCCCTGCCCTGCCTCCCTGGGATTGCTCCATTCCGCCGGCGGCGCTAAGAGAGGGCTTGGGCAAGGCTCCCGTGGCAGTGACGCAGATCGAAGACAATTATTTCGCCGTGTACGAGCGCGAGGCGGATGTGAAGAATATCCGCCCTGACTTTCGATTGCTCGAGAAACTTCATCCCTCTGGAGTCGCTATCACGGCCCCTGGCGATGATGCCGATTTCGTCTCCCGCTACTTCGCCCCCAGCTATGGAGTTCCCGAAGATCCGGTAACCGGCTCGACGCACTGCTCACTCGCGCCGTATTGGGCACAGAGGTTGGGCAAGACCAAGCTGCACGCTCGCCAGATTTCAGAGCGGGGTGGTGAACTGTGGTGCGAAGTCGTTGCGAACCGGGTAATTCTCAAGGGAAGCGCGGTGCTTACGTTAGGGGGAAAGTTATTGATTTGATCCCTTCAAGAATTAACCACTGAGAATAAACTTGGTGATCTCATTTCGCAGCGGCTTCACAATCTCCTTTGCGTTTGGGCTCTTCGTCATTGACTTCCCGATTGACTTCGTGTTGCCCCCACAATGCTTCTCTTTCCCCGCGTAGAGCACCGGCCGCTACGACAACGACATAGGAGACAATATCGTTCTTTTCCACGAGACGCACCACTCGTCCCTCTTCTTGCGTAAGGTTGTTGCGGATGAGATCACCAACGCGGAATCGCATAGCCAACCTCCTAAGCGGCGCGCAGGTTGGTTACAGTTTTACAAACTCGCGGAGGAATACCATACGGTATGTGCCGTAGGCAAAGAAAAGACGAAGCGCCTGCGTCAGAGCAATCCCTTGCTCCGCAAAAATTCGTGCGCTACGTCTTTCACGTCGCGACGCTGGCCGTCGAGAGCGTAATTCAGCTTCTGCACCTCCTGATCGGAAATCTTGCCAGCCAGGCTGGCGACTGCCTGCGCCACTTGGGGATGCTCCTGCAGCGTCTGCTGCCGGATGACCGCAACCGCCTCGGATGGAGGAAAATAATGACGGTCATCTTCAAGGACGAACAAGTCCAGCGCCGCAACCAGTCCATCCGTCGTATTGCCCGCGGCCATATCGATCTGACGGGCTTTAAGCGCGGACGCGAGTAAACCCAGGTCCATCACACGAGGTGGTGCGGCAAAATGAAGACCGTAGGCTGCGGCCAGCCCGGCATATCCGTCAGGGCGTTCCATGAACTCATAACCGAATCCGGCCCGCCACTGTGGAGCGTAAGCAGCCGCCTGCGACAAAGTCTTGAGCCCGAGGCGGCGTGCATCCTCCCCGCGAATCTCAAGAGCAAAAGAGTCGTTGAAACCGAAGGGCGGGCTGAGCGTAAGGCCAAAATGATTTTCATAGTCGCGCTTAACGCGCTCGTAAACCTGCTGCTTATCCCCTCCAACTTGCTGCTTGAGGATGGCGGTTAGAGCCGTGCCCGTGTATTCGGGATAGATATCGATGCGTCCGGCAAGCATCGCCTGTTGGCAGATATAGGTTCCCGCGAGATAAAAGCGGCGTTCCACTTTTAGTTGAGAATGCGCTTCAATCTCCTGAGCAAGCAGTTCGCCGAGAATCAGAGACTCGGTAAAGTTCTTGGACCCAACGACAATGCGATCGTTTCGCGGCGAGGGCGAGCACGAGGATAACAAGAGGCTGAGAAGAACGAGGAGAATTGAACTCCGCCGCCGCATTCCGAAAAATGATTCGATGGCACGATACGTTCCCAACCCTTGCCGATTCCGTTTCATCGCGGCCGCAGACGCCTCTCGATCCAGCCTAAGCCGAAATCCGCCGACAACGCCAGGATCGCTGCTGGAATTGCGCCTGCGAGAATGAGCTGATTGTTCACCATGGCAAGCCCGCGAAAGATGAACTCGCCTAATCCGCCGGCGCCAATGGCGGCGGCGATCGTGGCCAGCCCCACCGACACCACGACGGCAACTCGCACGCCGGAAAGAATCACACTCAATGACAGCGGCAATTCCACTTGAAGCAATAACTGAGAATCAGTGAGTCCCATGCCGCGCCCAGCCTCGACCACTGCAGAATCGACTCCACGAATTCCAGTGTAAGTGTTGCGAATTATTGGCAGCAGTGCATAGAGAGTGAGCGCAAGAATCGCCAGACGATCCGCACGATCACCGAGCCATGGTACGGGCAACAGAAAACCAAAGAGAGCGAGACTCGGAATCGTCTGAATAATGTTCGCCGCCCCCAGCACTGGCCGATTCCAAGCCGGCCAATGTGCGCTCACAATTCCTAGCGGTATTCCAATGAGCACCGCGAGCAGGGTAGAGACGCCAACCAGCCAGAGATGTTCCAGGGTCAATTCAAGAACTTGTTCGTGGTTCTGCAAAATGAAGTGAACGAAATTCATGACCTGCCTCGATTTGCCGTAGGGACGGATTCCGCAAAGGCTTGCGCGTATGCTGAGGCCAAGGGGTCCGTGGATCGCAGGAAGTCCTCCGGCGGGAGAACTGTAATCAGGCTACCGGCTTCCATCAGAGCGATGCGCGACCCAAGCCGCAACGCTTCCCGCAGATCGTGAGTGACAAAGACTACTGTCTTGTTAAGCCGTTGTTGCAGCGCCAGGAATTCGCGCTGGAGCTGGTCGCGAGTAAGCGCGTCGAGCGCGCCGAAAGGCTCGTCCATTAATAGAATCGCAGGATCGGCCGCCAGCGCCCTGGCAACTCCTACGCGCTGGCGCTGCCCGCCTGACAGTTGGTGGGGATAACGCGACGCTAGTTTCGGCTCAAGGCCCACCATCTGCAGGAGCTCTTCCACGCGGCCATGAATTCGATCAGCGGGCCAACCGTCGATCTGTGGCACAAGGCCAATATTTCTCTCCACCGTAAAATGCGGGAACAAACCTACTTCCTGGATGACATAGCCGATGCTGCGCCGCAACTGGATGACGTCAGTTTTCGAGGTGGACGAGCCATTCACGAGCACGTCCCCGCCACTCGGAATCAACAGCCGGTTTATCAGTTTCAGAGTTGTCGTTTTTCCGGAACCGCTGCGGCCCAACAGGACAAGAGTCTCACCGCGCTTCACTTGCAGATTCAGCCCGGAAAGCAAGCGCTGGTGATTGGGCAGCGTATAGGCAACGTCGCTGAATTCAATTACTGCACTGTCGGCGGATTGTTGTTCCATATTCGCGGTACGACTCATCAAGCTCGTCAAATCATGTCTGCCAAGCATAACCCGCGGCGCGTGAACTTGGTGCAGGAAAGCATTCGCTCTTTGCCTGCGAGTTACTCTCGTTCGAACCCGCATCCAGAGTGCTAATAGACGACTCGACTCCCTCCCGCTACGATTTTGAAGAGATTCATTGTGGAAACTCAGTCTGGGTGTGAGTGTGTCTGCTTTACGCAATTTTCTTTGCTGGTTGATGGTCGCCCTGTGTCCTCTGTCGCTCGTCGCGAAAGATGCGGCCCCCGCCTCCGCCGTCTTGCGCAGCGATGGCGGAGTGTGGGTGAACGGCCTTGAGGTGACGGGATCAACGGTCGTCCTTCCCGGTGACTCGGTGGAGACCAAAACCAGCGTTGTCGCCAACATCAACGCCGAAGGTTCATCGGTGCTCGTCCAGTCGCAGACGATCGTGAAATTCCAGGGAACCTACTTGACGTTAGAGCACGGCAGTGTCTCGGTGGGAACCTCTACGTTAATGAGCGTTCACGTAAATTGCTTGAAGGTAGTTCCCGTTTCGGCTGACCGCACGGAATACGACGTAACCGATGTCAACGGCACGGTTCATGTTGCGGCCCACAAGAAAGACGTCAATATCGAGCATAGTGGCGCTCTCCACAAAGCTGCTTCGGAAGACAAACCAAACAATTCCGCCACCGTGCATGAAGGGGAACAAGCCAGCCGCGATGAGTCGAATGCCTGCGGAGCTGCGCCGCGCGCCGCGCCAGCCAGCAACGGTCTGAACACCAAATGGCTTGAGATCGGCGGGGGCGGCGGAGTCGGAGCTCTGGTGCTTTGCCTTCTGCTCTGCCGCGGTAACAATCCGCAAAGTGTCAGCCCATCACAGCCTTAACCCTCGCCGAAGTTCGTCGCTGGATCGAAGAATCAGCGTATACTAGGTATCTTGACCTCGAAGACACCCTAACAGCACGTTGCGCCTTCGCGATTGAGAAGATTCCCCTGAAAGGCGAGACGACGTGCCGAACCTGAGAAATTCTCGAAATCAGATCCGGCCATCCCAGGCAACAAATTTGAACCGGAATTCGCGATAGGCGTGGTCGGTAGCAAATAGTGGCCGCTGCGATTCTTTTCTGTGAACAGCCCGAAAGGGAGGAGACGGATATGTCCGGAGTTAACGGAGACAAGGCAAGATTCAACCGGCGGCGCAGGCAGAAGATCAGTCGACGTCTAAGCAATCAGAAGATGTTAAAAGATCTGGCCGAGAAAAACCTGATCGCTCCCGCAGCGCAAGCCAGTGCCAAGGAAAAAGCATGAGTACGCCTGTTGGTGGTTTGCCGCTTTTGAATTCGGACAGCAGTTCGGCAAAAAAGAAGCGCGTTCTATTGCTTGATACCTCGCAGACCAAACGCGACTTGCGAGCCGATGTCATGCGTAAACTTGGCATCGAGGTTGACTGCGCAGCCGATGTCATCGAGGCGCGATGTTGGTGGCGTGCCGATCTGTACAACCTCGTCCTCATCAACGTTGCTGGTGAAATCGACAGCCGCGACAAATTTTGCCTGGACATCCGAAGCGCAACTCCTCCACAGAGGATCGCTTTTTTCGTGGGCGGTCCCGAGTATCTCTCGGCTTCGCCGCAGTGTGACGATGCCCACGCAGGAGAAACTCCTCTGGCTAGTGAAATCGTTTCGGCCTTGCTTGCTCAGGCTTCAGAAAACTCATCGCAGCGATGGGGAATTCTCGAAGCGTGCAAGCGGATTTCTTCAGTCCGCTCGGTCAGCGAAGCTCGTTCCCGAGCGCTACGAGAAACACCTCGGCCGTCGCGCTGGGCTGAAGCCATCGAACAACATTCCGCGCCAGAGAAAGCTCTACCCGAAACTTTATTTGCAACACCAACCGAAAGAGACCAACCCTTATGAAGAATCTATACGTCGGAAACTTACCTCATAGCACCACCGAACCGGAGCTTCGCGGCCTGTTCGAGGCACACGGCGCAGTCGAGCGTGTCAGCATCGTTACGGACCGCGAAACCGGCCGTGCGCGCGGCTTCGCCTTTGTAGAGATGTCCAATCCAGCGGAGGCCGATAAAGCCGTGGCCGCATTAAATGGAAGTGAGCTTGGCGGACGAGCCCTGAAGATTAACGAAGCCAAGCCCAAAACTGATTCGCCGCGTGGCGGAAGCGGCGGCGGAAGACGCTTTGGCGGCGGTGGAGGCGGCAGCCGCGATGATTATCAAGGCCACGCTCGCCAACCCCGCGAACCCCGCTGGTAGCGATAACAAAGAAGAGTTTCGCCGAAGTCCAGCCTATGCGGAACCTACTTAAGCGAAATTCAGGACGCGATACGACAGAGCAGCCTGGTTAGATCAACGCTGCCGCACAATGACGATTGGAGACTGGAATGCCAGGAAGAGGACGATCAAGCTTTACCAAACGCCAGAAAGAACACACGCGCCAGCAAAAACAGCGCGATAAAGCCGAACGCCGTACCCAGCGCAAGACCGAGGAGCCACTAGGGACATCGAGCGATTCGAGCGAATTGGATTTAGACGAGTTGCAAAGACATGCCGCCGAGCAGGCCGCCCTATTCCAAATGGGAGACGACTCGGATATCTCCAGCATCCCGCGCGGTCCGGAAAAAACCGAGTCGTAAGCTTTTGCCCGCTTAGTGGTTAAGTACGCGCGGCAATAAATCCATCCAAAGATTGGGGCGCGTCTCTAAGAGACGCGCCCTTTGAATGTAACGACCGGTCACTAATCTGCAAACTCCCTTACGCAAAAACCTCGCCGGGCATCTTCGTCAAGGTTCGGCTGGCCAAAGTATTTTGGACTACGTGCGCGGGTTTTCCCGCATTCGACCAATCCACCTGCTTGCGTTCGATGCGCAGCTTTAGAGCGCGCTCGATATGGCGGAGCTCAATGACCTCGGCGCCGGATACCAAACTGGAGGCCAGCCCTTGCGAGCCTGCCCGCCCGGTCCGGCCAACGCGATGAATGAAATCCTCCGCCATCTTTGGCAAATCGTAGTTAATTACATGCGCTACATCGTCGATGTGCAAGCCGCGCGCCGCCACGTCAGTGGCCACCAGCACGCGGAAGCGTCCTTGCTGAAATCCGCTGAGTGCTCCATTTCGTTGCGATTGCGAGCGGTCGCCGTGAATCATCGCTGCGGAAAAACCTTCGCGCACCAGCTCTTTCGCGAGCCGTTCTGTGCCACGCTTGGTGCGGGCAAAGATCAACGTCTGCCCTGCCTCGGCGTAAAGCAACTGGCGCAGAACATCGACTTTCTCGGCGGGACGGACTTCATACGCTTGCAAGCGAACACTCTCAACCGGCTTCAGTACCGAGCCGATGGCCACGCGGATAGGATCGTGCATAGAGTCGTTCACCAAGCCCGCGACCGATTGCTCCATGGTGGCTGAGAAGCATAAGGTCTGCCGGTGTTGTGGAAGCACCGCGAGGATGCGCCGAATAGCCGGTAAGAAGCCCATGTCGAGCATGCGGTCGGCTTCGTCGAGCACCAGGATTTTTACGTCGCGCAAGTCGATTAGCCTGCGGCTAATAAAATCCTGTAATCGCCCGGGAGTCGCGACCACCAAACTGGAACCGGATCGCACCGACTGAATCTGGGTTTTCTCGGAGACGCCGCCAATCACCAGCGCAGCCTTCGGTAATCCTTTGCCACGCAATTTTTCGTATTCTTCGTTAACCTGAATCGCCAGTTCGCGCGTCGGCAACAAGACCAGCACGCGGACTTTCTGCGACGGTTCGCGCTGCAGCATTTCAATCACCGGGATCAGAAATGCCAGCGTCTTGCCGGTGCCGGTCTGCGCAGTCGCCAGCACGTCTTTGCCTTCAAGGGCACAGGGGATGGCCTGTTCCTGGATCGGGGTTGGAGTAATAAATTGAGCTGCCGCCAGCCTCTGCTGCAAAGCAGAAGATAGCGGTAATTCTGTGAAACTTGTCATTCGCAATTTTCTTTCTGGAGGGGCCTGCCCAAACTCTGAATACACGTGTCGTGAGTTCCCATGCCGCTCTTAATTTTGATTTGACGCTGAATAAACGGCAGGCAGGAAAAGCGGAGATGAATCTGATCCAACAGGATCACCGCGTCACGAGCAAACCGTGGCAGTAGCGTTGAGAACCATTATAGCATAAGGCTTTACTGCACCCCGATCGATACAGCATTACGAAAGTCACTGGGTACGCTTGCCGTATTTCAAGCAGTGTTACCGAGCATTTACTGCGGAATCCAGCGCGCATGATCTGTGAAAAGGCCATTCACAAAGCAGATCTGGTAAGCAACAAAAAGACCGAAGCAGAGACTCAGCAGACCCGAAGCCAATGCGAGCCGGCGCGAGAATTTCTGACGCCCCTTCCCTACGAACGTGAACGCCGATGCAATACTCATCGTGATCAGCATCATGCCGGCAACCGTGCCCACGCCAAAGACCAGCAGATAAGCAATCGCCCAATGGACATTTCGGATCGTGGTTAAGACCAGCAACGCCACCGCCGCCGAACCGGCGAGCCCATGAACCACTCCCACCACGAAGGGCCGAAGATATTGATACAGGCCGCTCTTCCCGAAGGCTCGATCCATCCAAGCCAGCGGCGTCTGATCGGGCGCGTGAGAATGAGCACCCGCCTGGTGAGCATGAGTATGCGTGTGGATGTAGTTTCCGTGACTGTGAGGATGAGAATGGACTACCTCATCGTGGTGCGTTTCGCCGGGTGGCAATCCAACTGGTAATGTTCCGACAGTCGCTGATTCGCCTGGCATTGCCCGCAGAAATCCGGCGACATTGATCAGACCCAGAATTATCAGCATCACGGCGACAGACAGCTCCATGCTGAGGCCGACTCGCACCGGGATCACGAGATTGAATAGGATGATTCCTGCCCCAACCACGAAGATGGTAAGGGTGTGACCCACTCCCCAAAATGCGCCGATCAAGGCTGCCCGCGGGCTGCTGCGCTGGTTACTGACGATGGTTGTGACCGCGATTACATGGTCGGGGTCCGTGGCGTGGCGCATCCCCAGAAAAAATCCCACGGCGAGGATGGAGAAGAAACTAATCATAAGTTCCGATTGGATTATCTGGGACGATTGCTTCCTACTGCAAATCTGCAAAACGAATGCCAGCCGTATCGTTTTCGCACGACAGAATTTCCTAGGGAGCAGCCGAGCGTCCAAATCTGTAGGTGACGCTTATGCTGGCATACGACGGGATACGAACTCCAATCACTTCCTGAATGTCCGAAGGATAGAAGTTTTCCGTAGTCTGCCCAGTGTAGCCGCTGGCAAACAGAAAATTCATGCCTGCATCCATACGAGCGTTGAGGAAAGTCCGCACCACGGCCCCGCGAAACTCCTTCACAGGAGTACCAGTACACTCGTTCGCGACGATTGGCAGGCAGCCAGTACCCAAAGGCTTTGTACCCACGTACTCGAACTCGCCTCGGGCCTGCATACGGAACGGAAGCTTCTGAACGGTTCCTAGCAGGTCGAATATGGTCCGCGGCGCTTCCGGCGTGGGCACTCCGGTATCGAGGTCCCGGGCATCGGCTTTGGAAAATGTAGCCAGCAGCGAGCCGTGGCTAAAATTTCTGCGGGCTGCGACAGTCATAAATCGAAGGCGGCTTGGTCCTTCGTTCAACTGGAGGCCCGTATCGGGATCGATTTTCGCCAGCTCCGCGCTGCTCGTAACGTGACCTAGGGTAAGCCGCAAATCGATCTTGTGAATGGTCTTGCTAGCGACCATCTGATACGAGTGCGAGGTGGCTATGGGAGTGCCCGCAGCCGTTGTCCCTCCAGAAATTCCATTGCCGATCCTAGGATCTTCCGTAAAAAAAGCCTGCCCAAAACTCAAGGAGACGAGAGGAACGTACCAGGCTTCCCGCGGAAGAAAAGAAAGATTAGCTTTTGGCGAATTTACTCCTACCCATTTCTGCAATGAATTCTGTGGGTGCAGAAGATCGTCATTAACGAAATCAATTTGATCGCGCCGCCAGCCGAGATAGTAACGAAAATACCGAACTGCGGATCCTTCAGCTGCCGCATAAGGAGTTAGCGATTCAATCGTGACGTTGTTCCCGTCTACCGGAGTGAACGCGCCGTAGTACGTGGGATTGCTGGGATTGAAAAATCCGTATTGATCGAGATCATCCCGCCGCGGCGCTTCGTGCCCATAATCGAACCCGCCCAACAAAGACAAATATTCGGCGATCTTGTTTACATAGTTTGCACTACCGCCTGCAACGGTACGAAACTCACTTTGCCGAATGAGGCCCTGCCCGAAATCTGAAAATAGCGAAAGGTTGTAAGTGCGAAAAAAACCGGAGAGCTGCAATTGCTGATTCGTGGTAAGGTCCCAGTTATCGTTCAACGCCACAAACCCAGTATGCGTCTGATCTTTCTGGCGCGGATCGATCGTATCTCCGTGGTTGGGGAAGGTTACGTCGGCCGAATTCGCGGCAAAAATCGGCACAAGCCCTGGAACATAAGAAAAACCGTAATAACCAATGCCCAGCAGGGTAAGCCGATGCTCGCCGACCTTGAAGATTCTTTGACCGTTGAACTTGTATTGTTGTCGATGCTCCAACCTATCCAGGAATCCATTGCCGTAAGAGCCTTCGAAGACCACAAAAGAATTAGGTACAGGACTAAAGCCCGCTACAACATCGATGTCCCGGTAATCGCCGGTAACTGTGATGAACGGGTCGAGGTTAGACCTGAATCCGTAAGCCGCTGCCAGATTGACAGAATGATTCCCTTCCCGAACATTGAACGCACCACCGTCGACCTGAACGCTCTCCACAACTTCCGGAATAAATATGTTCGGATCGGCGTAGCCATTGCCGTGCGCATTAGCCGAGAGATTGTTGGGCACGAGATAGCTTCCCACCGCGATGTACTGCGCAATCGGTTCACCGTGATCTCCAGCCACGCCGGGCGCAAAATATTGCGGCGCCTTGATCCCGCTGGAGGCAGTTTCAACGGGATAGCCGGGGATGGAAACGGGAGCACCAGGACGGCCAGGGTTGGCATCGAGCAGATCCTGGCGGACAAAAATCTTCTCCGCAGGATCGGGTGCAAGTATGTCGGCTTGATTTACGTCGGCTGTGACCGTGACATTTTCAATCCGCGATAAAAGCTGGCTCATCCTTATCGTCATTTCGGAAGCAGTGCCGGTCGAAACGGTTATAGCCTCTTCGACTGGTCGAAATCCGGGAGCACTAACCTTGACTAAAAATTGCCCCTGACGGGGCGCCAGTATTTTAAACCGGCCATCTTTTCCGGTGGTCGCGCTTCCAAGAGCCGTACCGCGATCGATCAACTGCACCGCCGCGTCGGGCAAAGCATCGCCGCGGGGATCGACGACCCGGCCGTTTACACCGATGTCTTGAGCAAGCAGAGGAAGAGACAGAAAAATAGTAAGCAGCAGAAATAAGACTCGGATTCTCACTTCAACTGTCTTACTACATCTGCAGGCAGACTGTCTCTTCCGCGATGCTACGATGCACGTTTAGCAGCTTCATCCCAGATACGGGTCGCCTTCGTTTCGCGCAGCAGCACGCTGCCCACGATAAACGTCATCCCGGCAACTATCATCGGATAATAAAGACCTGCATAGATATTGCCCGTGGCCGCGACGGAGGACAATCCGATCAACGGCAGCAACCCTCCAAAGACTCCGTTTCCGATGTGATACGGCAGGGAAAGCGACGTATAGCGAATCTTCGCCGGGAAAGCTTCGATCAGATAAGCGGCAATCGGCCCGTAAACGAGGCATACATAGAGAACCTGGATAAATACCAGCACGACTAACATTGTGCGATCTGGACTTGGCGCTTCTTTGGCAGGCACCAGTGCGCCGGTCGCGTCCGTAGTCATGGCTGTGAGTGAAATCGCGCCCGTCACTTTGTTGCGCGTGGACTTTACCGTGACCACATTATTGCCGGCCGCGCGTTCCATTGCTTTGTAGATTGGGATATAGG
>JBAPOI010000995.1:0-1943 GCA_049279555.1 Candidatus Sulfotelmatobacter sp. | reverse complement strand
GTACAACCGGCAGGATCCGTCGCTGCGGGGACAAGCGGAATTCATTATCGGTAAGCAACGAAACGGACCCACAGGCAAGCGGAATTTTCGATTCCAGCACGAGTATCAGCGCTTTGACGAGGAGACCCCAGAACCAGAAGTGAAGGCCGCGTAAGTCGAATATGACGAACGAATCTCATGAGCCAGGTGCGAAAGGTGAGGGACGCCACTGGAGCTGGCTACCCTCCACCAAAGCAGGCACCAAGCGAAACAAAGTGAAACAGATTGAGTGGTTGTACGCCTGACTTGGCGCTCACTTGGCGACTGCTGGCAACTGCTCCAGCGGGGCTCTGCAGGCGAGCAGCAAGCGAGGCATAGCGAGGCAATTAGCGCTTATCGAGATAGCCGGCACATTGCCGATCCCTAGTCGCCACATACCTCGAAGCTTCATAAGCAGCAGGAAGCAGCAAACCAACCTCAATAAACCAGCAGGATTGAGCACTGGCCAGCACACGCAAGCACTTAGGACGCTTACCCATTGCTGCCTTGTGCAGGTCTCTGCATCGGGGAGAGCGATGAGTTAGGGCTGTGAGCTAAACAAAATCCTGTGGTGCGCGATAACTCATCAGGCGAGCCAAACCGCCTGACATGAGTCGAGGATCGAATGAAGGAAACATCGAAATCCGAACTGAAAGGGGGCCACCGTGCCCTCTGAGAACACGAAACTGGAGCGCTTACTTACCACGGCTGAGTGCGCCGAGATAACTGGCAGAAGTGTCGGATCACTTCTTCGAGACAGGCTTCAGAGCAGGGGCTGTGCCTGGGTAAAAATGGGCCACCTCGTGAGATACCGGCCGTCAGACGTTAAACGCTATATAGAGCAGAACGTGCGAGGTGCCCGGCAGGATTAGCGTTTAGGTCCCGTCCGTCGGTCCCGTTTTGCTCGGTCGCGACGGTGTCAAGGCGCGGCCATGTTCGCGCTCCGGGATCCAGCCATAATGCGTGCATGGAAAACACCCCAAAGAGGATCGTGCGAGACACTCATCTGATTGCCCTCAAGGAAATCGAACGGCTCAATCTGCGCATTGCCGGACTTGAGATCCAATACCGCAACGCACGGGCTTCACTCTTATGCGGCACAGCAAACGTTTCTGGAGCTAAGCTCATGACATCGGCTACACCTGGCGATGCCCTAATTAGTGCCATCGCGGAAGCCGTGGCGGATCGACTAAAATCGTTAGTCCATGAGCAACGCCGCGTCCTAACCCTAGAGGCGGCTGCTGAGTACCTTGGGATGACGCCCGACGCTCTCCAACACCGCGCTGGCGTCGATGTGCCGTGCCTCGCCGGGGAGAGGGCCAGGCGCAGGCTGCGCTTCGACCGGAGGGACCTCGATCGCTGGATTGATCGGCAGGAAAGGGAGGGCTGGTGATTACAAGGCGTTGTTCCTGGAAAGCGTAGTCATCTCATCGCAACCTGCCATTGCAGTCGCCAGAGTGGCTGTTCCCAAAAGTAACCAGCCACCCGGTTTACCAGTCGGCGCCAAGCGGTCTGGTCGCGCTGTATTTCGGCCAATGTTCCATGCGCGGCCCTAGCTTCGGCAATTGCTGTCACAATTGCTGCTTGGCGGTCGGTGTTTTGCTTTAGGATTAAGGACGCCCCAGATGCCCGCGCCACGTAGGGGACTGCCTGCCGCCAGTAGTAGGCGATGTACATCTCCGCGATGTCAGAGACCTGCACCTCCAGTACACCGCCGACGTTGTCGCCGCTTTCAACTGCGATGTCGGCAAGAGCATACTTGTAAGTCGCTGTGAAAAGGCCCTCGTCAAGCAAACGCTGGACTTGTGGCAGGAACTGCACCTGGGCTGCGTGGCTCGGTTCCTACTCGTCTTGTCTTCGGCTGCCGAATCAGACTTGCCATTTCCCCTTTAGGTTACCTATTGAAGAACTGATGACACTGCGAC
>JBAPOI010000994.1:0-2803 GCA_049279555.1 Candidatus Sulfotelmatobacter sp. | reverse complement strand
ACGACGACCACGTCAATGTCGGTCGCGCCGTTTGGCCGGCGCGTGAAGTTGTAAGTGTGGCCGGACGCGCCTCCCCAGGTGTTGGAGTCGGTCGTTGTGAGGACGACGTGGTTGGGATCGGACCAGTCGTAGTGCAGGCGTTCCCAGATGCCGCCCGAGCCTTCGGTGACGTCGGCCTCCGATGCACTGCGGGAATGCACCTTCATGTAGTCATCGGTGCTGTTGCCGAAGAGCTTCCCCCGGCCGGGCCCGAAATCGGTGAGGCCAGCGATGTACTGCTCCGGCGTCAAGGTGGTTGTCTGATGGAGATGGATCGTGGACATGCGTGCCTCCTTAAGGTTAGTGGGCGACGAGTTGCTGGCCGCCGTCGATATCGTAGGTCGCTCCGGTGAGAGCTGTGTTGGTCATGATGTGGACAGCGAGCGCAGCAACGTCCTCCGGGCCGACAACACGCCGGATGGGAAGCGTGTCACGCAGCTGTTTACGGCGGTTTTCGAGTTGATCGCCGAGCAATTCCGCCGACAAGGGTGTGTCCACAAAACCGGCGGCGATGAGGTTGACTCTCACCGGCGCGAGTTCGAGCGCCAAACCCTTCGTCATGGCCGGAAGCGCCGCGGTGAGAGCTGAGATGAGTACGAGTCCTTTCGCCGTGCTGCGACCGCCTGTGCCGCTCATGAACAGCAGGGTGCCCCCGGCTCGCACCTTATTTACGGCGTTCCGAGCGACCTGCAGCGGGAGCAACAGATGAGCCTCGATTTCGCGGCGTGCCTTATCGAAATCAAGGTCTGCCAGCGGCGCATAGTAGGGACCGGGACCGGTTACCAGCACGTGGTCCACCGGCGCGGGCAGGTCGTTGAAGAACTTCTCAAGGAGCCGGAAGTCGGTGGCATCGAATGCCGCAGCGCTCTGCGAATTGACCTCGCTTGCAGCGCGCTGGAGACGCTCGCGATTCCGGCCGGTCAGGATCACATTGGCTCCCTCAGCGCTCGCTCGTCGGGCAGTTGCGAGCCCAATGCCGGCGCTACCGCCGATCAGCACAACCGTCTGGCCGAGAAGTTCCGGTGCACGCTGGATTGAAGAGGTGGTGGTTGCGGCGTTCATAATCCCTCCGTCAGCTATCTAGACCTTTGACGTAAAACGAAACAATTCTGCCACTTTTCGACCGAACATGAAACCCAACGAAAGCAGGAGAGCTTCGGTCGAAGCTCTCCTGCTGCTTTTGCGAATAGCTAGCTAGCTTTGGCGAAGGTCACATCTGACTTCGCGACGTTTGACCGCAGTGGTCGAAAGCCGACGCGAATCTCTTCTGAAAGAAGTTGGGGCTGCTCAAATGCCGCGAAGTGGCCGCCTTTCGGGAGCCGGTTGTAGTGAATTAGTTTGGGGTACGCTTTCTCTGTCCAGCTTTGTGGAGCAGGATAGAGTTCGTCAGGGAAGACGCTCACGGCAACTGGGATGTTGACGCCTTTGACATTGAAATACCCGCCATAGCCAAAATACTCCCAATAGAGGCGGGCGCCGGAAATAAACGTATTCGTCAACCACGTAATGGTGATGTTGTCGAGGATGTCATCGCGCGTCAGGCCCTCGGATTGCCCTTGGAACACGCGCGAGATCAACTCGTAACTGCGCGCGTCGTGGTCCAGGAAATAAGCCGCCAGGCCGACGGGTGAGTCGGCGATTCCGTATAAGGTCTGCGGCCGCAGTCCCATCTGGTACCCATAGGCGATTCCTTTTTGATAGACGAATTGCAAACGTTCGTAAGCGACCTTCTCATCAGCCGACAGACCCGAAGGCGCAGGAGCCCCGGAAGCAGCCGCTTTGTCAATGTCGTTCGGAAAGATGCCCGGCATATTGCTGTGAATACCGAGCAGTTCCGGAGCCGCCTGCACTCCCATCTGGTCGACGATGACAGCGCCCCAATCGCCGCCCTGCGCTACAAATTGCGTGTACCCGAGACGCTTCATCAGCGTGACCCACGCGCGCGCAATATGCGCGGGGTTCCAGCCAGGAGCAGTCGGCTTGCCCGAAAACCCGTAGCCCGGCAGCGACGGAATCACCACGTCGAAGGCGTCTGATGCACTACCACCGTGCGCCGTGGGATTGGTCAACGGATCGATGATCTTCATCTGTTCGATGATCGAGCCGGGCCATCCATGCGTAACGATCAGCGGCAGTGCATTTTCGTGTTTCGAACGGACATGAATGAAATGAATGTCGAGCCCATCGATCTCGGTGATGAACTGTGGCAGGGCGTTCAGTCTCGCCTCGACTTTGCGCCAGTCATAATCTGTCGCCCAATAGCGGGCGAGTGCCTGAGTCGTCGCGAGCTGCACGCCTTGAGTTGCATCATTAACCGTTTCCCGCTCAGGCCACTTTGTTGCCTTGATGCGCGTGCGCAACTCGGTTAGCTCCGATTCCGGAAAACTCACATGAAACGGACGAATCGCATTATTGTCAGCTGGCTGCTTACTGCCTTGTTGTGTGGAGACTGTTTGAGTCATGGGTGTCCTCCTCAGAGAAGTTTTTCCTATGTAGATAGGATCGCGTCGGATGCGATGAGCGCATCACAACAGAACTGTAGAACCGAAACAATTGGACGATGGTATTGGCGATACCTTCGTATTAGTCAAAGCAGAGGAATAGATTCGACGATGCATCGCGGTATGAGGCGATTTGCTGGTCGACCCGTATGAGGGTACGTAAAGCTCCCATTTCAATCTCCCTCGAAAGCTGGCACAATCGTCGAGATTGAATTTCGTTCGAAGTCCAGCGCGATGGCATTCGACCTGGAGGATACATGGTC
>JBAPOI010000993.1:0-14827 GCA_049279555.1 Candidatus Sulfotelmatobacter sp. | reverse complement strand
GGTCAGTCTCGATCATCTTCTGAAATTCTTGAATCACTGGATGAAACGGCGCCTTCTTTTTTTCGGCATCGTCGATCGTTTTTTTCAGCCAGAGGTTCAGAACTTCTGGATCGGAAGGGAGCCAGTGTCCAAGGCGGCTGGTTTGCATGACGCGTGCGGGGTGATTCATGATTCTCATTCCATCTCCATCCATCTTGATCCGCTCTGACGCGGGGCCCCAGGACTCATCCATTACCGTGAAGCGATTTCGCTGCAGATAAAAAGTTGCCCCGCTTACTTAGATCACAGGCACTTCCATCGTCCTTAAGAGGACGCGATCGAACCTAGTACCGGCGAGCTAAACCATGTGGGTCAGGAACGGCCACACTTATGCGCCCGCCCCGATTAGGCGTTGGCAAACAAGATTTCCCTGGGAAGTCGACGAGCAAAAGCCCCTCAGATATGTAACTCAGTATAAGTCGCACTCTTCGGTTCGCCGAACTGCCCGCAAAACTACACTTACCGTTTCAAAATGTCAACAATGAAACCAAAATGTAAGGTCGGTGATATTCAAGGTGAAATAACTCATATGTGGAAAAGCGGGAAAGAACTATACAGTCTTGTTGGAAGTAATAAAGAGCAGTCAGAGGAGAGCAGGCTTTCCGGGAAGGTAGAGTGACCGGAAATTCAGATTATCTTTTAGCAAGGAGGGTGTTGCTTACTCAATCTCGTCGTGCGCCGTCGAGGAAGAATGGTGCCGGGAACAGGACTCGAACCTGCATGCCTTGCGGCGCTAGCTCCTAAGGCTAGTGTGTCTGCCAATTCCACCATCCCGGCCTGCCATACTGACGCAGCAGCAAAGGTTGGGACCAACTTCGCCAAAACCGCCCGCTCAGTATATCAAGTCCCATACATGACAAAAAAATGGATCCGCTTTTGACAGCGGATCCATCGCAACTAAAGCGAGCTGCTAACCGATCGGAACTATTGCACGGTCAGCGTCATCGACGAAGTTGAGTGTTGCACTCCGTTTGCCGCACCGGTTACAACCACCGAGTAAGCGCCTGCCGGGGTACCGGAGTTGCCAGTCGAAGTGTGGTTGCTACCGCTGCTGCCGCACGCCGACTGAAGCATACAACCACCGAGCACCAGGAAGATGAGGCAGAAGCCGAGAAGCTTTCTCCGGTTTGGCTTGCTGATTCCTGCGCCGCCGAGCAGCATGGCCGGAACGATCAGGCCGAACGCGAACAGGGTGCCCGAACCTCGTTGGCCAGCCGGTGTTCCTAGTGCAGCTTGCGGTCCAGCCGTCGACACGGTCAGAACGGCGGTGCCGTTGGCACCGGTGACTGAGGTCGCACCCAGAGTGCAAGTGGCTGCTGGGTTTGTGGCCGGAGTCACCGCGCAGCTAAGCTTCACGTTGGACGGATCTAGTCCGCCTAACCCCACGATGGTCACGTTCGCAGTAGAGGACGAACCGGGCATTACTGAAGCCGGTAACAATGCCGCCGAAGTGATGCTGAAGCCAGTCACATCCACGGATTGCTGCGACGAAGTGATCGAACTGTAGTTGTTGTCACCGTTGTAAACCGCAGTGATGTTGTGCGTGCCAGCGGCTAAAGTTGAGATGGACAGCGTCGCGACTCCGCTGGCATTCAGGCTCGAACTGCCAACAGGAGATCCTCCGTCCATGAAGTTAACTGTACCGGTCGGAGTTCCAAGAGGGCCGACAGCGACCGTCGCAGTAAAAGTAACGCTCTGGCTAAGGTTCACGGCATTAGGAGCCACAAGACTGACCGTGGTCGATGCTTTCTGTACAAGGTCGCCCCAGTTTCCCGTGCTGCCGTTGAAGTTGGGGTCTCCGCTGTAAACCGCGGCGACGCTGTTCTGTCCGAGCGGCAGCGCAACCGACAAGCTAGCCACGCCGCTGCCGTTCACCGGTACGGTGGACAAAAAGATCGCGCCGTTCATGAACGTCACGCTGCCCGTCGGAACCCCGGTTGTGTTCGAGGTTACCGTGGCGGTAAATGTGACGGTCTGATTTGGGTAGGATGAATCAACCGGCGCGGACAGCCCAGTCGTGGTGCCGGCCTTGTTCACCGTCTGCACGAACGTGACGGTATGCTTCAGGTAGTTCGAATCGCCGGAATACGCCGCTGAAAGTTGGTTGCTACCTACCGGCAGGGTGCTCGTGGTTACGGTGAGTGCGCTTCCCACACTTCCCGTACCCAGAACCGTGCTCCCGTTCGATAGAGTTACAGTACCAGTTGGCGCAGCGCCATTGGGAACACTTTCCTGTACGCTGGCGACCAGCTGAACGGTCTGGCCGTACACGGCAGGCGTTGCGGAAGACTGGACTTGGATGTTCGTGCCTTGAGTATTGAGAAGCACGCTAACGCTGCCAGCGCCGCCGTTTGCGACTGCGATATCCGGAGCGCCGTCACCGTTGAAGTCTCCCACCACCGCGGAGTATGCCAACGATCCGACGCCGAACAGGATTGGCGCACCGAACGTGCCGTCGCCGTTACCCATAAGCAGCGTTACCAGGTTTCCAGGATTGCTTGGCGACGGCGTACTTGTGGTTGCCAGGTCAAGGTTGCCGTCGCCATTGAAATCAGCCATGACGATCGACGAAGGATTCGCGCCAGCCGCATAGGTCTTGGCTGTCTGGAAGGTTCCATCGCCGTTACCCAGGAAAACGCTGACTTCTTGCGCGATGAAGTCGGCCACCGCGAGGTCAAGGTTGCCGTCTTTGTTGAAGTCTCCAATCACCACTCCAGTGGGATTGCCACCCGCCGGCGTTTGCGTGGCATAGGGCCCAACGACTTGCGGAAAGGTGCCATCGCCTTTGCCCACGAGAACGCTGATGGTGTTATCGCTCTCATTCACTACCACGAGATCAAGCGGCGTCCCACTTCCCTTGAGGGTTCCTGCGGCCAACGATATGGGACCGTTCCCAACGGCATAGTTTATTGCCGCCTGGAAGGTGCCATTGCCGTTGCCAAGAAGGATGCTGACGTTGTTGCTGTTGAAATTCGCGACTGCAAGATCAAGCTTGCCATCACCATTGAAGTCTGCAACCACGATCGCCGCCGGCCCGCTGCCGACTGCCGTGGTGACGGGAGGCAGGAACGTCCCGTCGCCGACTCCCTGCATGTAGCCGATCGTATTCGTGGCGTAATTTGCCACGACCATGTCTTGTATACCATCTCCATTGAAGTCGCCGGTTGCAACCGCGTAGGGGTTGCTGCCGTGACCAGTATTAAAGTGTCCCGGTCCCTGGAACGTACCGTTGCCCTGACCACTGCCGTTGCCAAGAAGAATCGAGACCGTGCTGGTTGAACCGGTATTTACTACAGCCAAATCAAGAATGCCACTGGATGTGAAGTCGGCGGCTGCGACCGAAAAGGGACCAGCGCCGGCTGGATAATCGGAGCGCGCCTGGAAGGTTTCGTTTCCGTTGTTCAGGATCACGCTGACGGAGTTCCTGCCCGAGTTCGCCGTGACCAGGTCGAGTTTGCCGTCGCCGTTGAAGTCGCCCGAGGCGAGTGCGAGAGGAATGTCTCCCGAACCCGCATTCACTTGTCCTACGAATGTGCCATCGCCCATTCCCCAAAGCACGCTGACGGTATTGCCATTCCCTGCAGATACGGCTAAGTCCAGCTTGCCATCCCCGTTGAAGTCACCCACAACTACACCGGTGGGGAACGCGGCGGTGAAGTACTCAACGTGAGGCTTGAAGCTGCCATCGCCGTTGCCGAGCACTACGCTGACGGTGTTGCCCTGCTGGTCTGCAACCACGATATCGAGCTTGAGGTCATTGTCAAAGTCCGCCACCGCGACCGAAACCGGGGTGTTGCCGACTGGGACCGATGTCTTTGCCTGGAACGTGCCATTCGAGTTGCCTAACAGAACGCTGACCACATTTGCGTTGGAATTATTGTTGGCCACTACCAGGTCCGTCACGCCGTCGCCGTTGAAGTCACCCACTGCGACTGAAACGGGAGTTGAGCCTGCGACGTAGGCCACTTGGGCGGCGAAGCTGCCGTTGCCCTGGCCGAAGAGCACGCTTACCGTGCCTGCGGGGTCGGTCGAGTTGGTGACTACAAGGTCGGAATTTCCATCGTTGTTAAAGTCACTCACGGCGATGCCGATCGGCCCGCTGCCGACGGCAGTGTCTTTCTTCGCCTGGAAGGTACCGTCACCGTTGCCGAGTAAAACACTGACTGTGTTGCTTGCGAAATTGGTTACCGCGATATCGAGATTTCCGCTCGAGGTGAAATGCCCGACGACAATGCCTCGGGGCGTGCTTCCGGTCGCGAAATCCGTTTTAGCCTGGAACGTGCCATCGCCGTTCCCGAGCATTACGCTGACCGTGTTGGCGTTGCCATTTACGACCGCGACATCGAGTTTTCCGTCGCCATTGAAATCTCCCACGGCAACCGCTTGAGGACTGGTCCCGGTCGTGTATTCAGGCGCCTCCAAGAATTGTCCGGCATGGGCTAGCAGAGCCCCGGAGAGGATGTAAAGCACAAGTCCTGAAAGCGTACGCTTCAACATTAAGCACCTCGATAGAGTTGTCTTCAAGATAGGAACCGCGGCCTCGCCGCACACGAATGAACAATGCCGAAAAACACGAAAGCTCAGGGGAGAGATTTCACGAGGGGAGTAATCTTTTCGCTGCCGCCGGGGGAACTACTGCGACACCGTTACGAAAGGCTAACAACGTGAGGGTACCGTGGGGGCTATCCATTCGCAATAGCCCATTCTGGGTATTACCTAGGGCGCCAGTGCTACTTCATTGCAATCATTGGCTCGGAAGAAGGTAGAACGTCATAAAGAGGCTGTGCGGGCTGCACTGCCGGAGCCTCTTCCGCCACAGAAACGGCCAGAATTCGGACTTTTTCGTTCTTTGGCAAAGTAATGCTATGGACACCGGCCGGAATATCAATCTGATACGCAAATAGATAAGAATAACGGTAGGGTATGTTTTCCCCGGCGGCGTTGTGATGGTGCGAACAATACCATGCCAGATCAGCACGCTTGATAAAGCCTGGCTTGATGCCGAGCATGTCGCCGTAATTGTCTTGCGAAGTATCCTTCGAACTCCACTGCCGGTCATCCCACTGACCGATGAATCCACCCCAATCCTCGATGTTCAATTCAACATTCTTATCGCCTACTTGGAATGTTGCTTTCTGGTCACCGTCAGACGACGCGGCAAGCAGGTAAAGGCGATTATTTGGTCCGGCCGGCAGATTGATGGTCTGGCCCTTCGCTGCAATCGCATTCGGCATCCCGGTTTTCGCGGGAGCTAGATTGAACTCGATGTCGTTGAAAGGTAACTTAGCTGGCAGCATTTCCGCGGGCAGCGCATTGCCCTTACCGTCGAATCCACTGCCCGATTTCATGCCGTCATTGCTGGCAGTGGCGATGTCATAGTGCAACGGCACCGGAACGAAATGCACGGCGGCGGCTTTTGCCTGCGGCGCGGCCAAACGAACCGCAAACGTGCGCGGTTGATATGAAGAGAATGGCGTGACGAGAGCGCCGCCGTCCAGAGTGGCAGGCCCGATCGGCTGCTCTTGACCGTTCACTTCGCGCGCGGCGGTAAGGGGCGTGTTGAACGATATCCGAACGTCCGTTTTCGGCCTGCCGTCGAGTTCTACCAGACGCACGATGATTTCGTCTCCTTCTTCCGCTTTTTTCAGTGCGAGGACTCGGACACGAGGGTTGCTCACCTTCAGCAAAGAAAACTCCCGACCTAGCGCGCCCTCATGCTTTGGAGCCGCGAAAGCAATGAGAGGATCATTCAGGCGCTGCCCTTGCCAGTCGCTCTGCGCGTAGCGCCAGTCAGCGGCGTGGCCGGAGATTCCGTAGGTGAACTCGTGATGTCCAATATCCTGCGTGCCTTGGTCGGCGTACCCGCCTCGCGTGCCCGGCGTGCGGATCAGGGTGAGCCGGATCGTATGATCGTCGGGTTTATCCGATCCGTTCTTGCAATCGGTGAGGATTGTGGCCCCAAACTCACCGGATGCGTCCGTCAGGTCGATCCACTGGTGCGACGGCACTTCGAATTTCTTCGGCTCGGCCGTGGGGCGTTCGATCGTGCCGATATCCCAGTTGTAGGTCGCCGCCTGATTCGACGCCGTCAGCGGGAACGTCGCTTTCAAGTTCGATTCCTTGGTATCCCAGTCGACTACATTTGCGAACTCCACACGCTTTCCTGCGTCCCCAGCCGACAAACTAATGGTCTGGACAAATCGAGAGCCCGCTGTTTCGCGCGAAACTTCTACGGCCACGCGCGCCGGACCATTTTCTACCACGCGAATCTTCGCCGGACCGCCGACATACATTTTCGGCGCAGCCTGCTCCTGCTCCCAATCCATATTCCAGGCAGGCCAGTGCTCGGGATTGTCGTAGGAGATCGCGAGACGCGCCGGCGCGGACAGCAGTTCCCTATTGATTGATTTGTCGAAGATGCTCGCAACGTCGCCGTCTTTATTGATTGTGATTCGGTAGAAATGGTTCTCAAGCGTGTTCTCGGAGAGTTGCAGCGTTGAGGTTGAGCCAACCGAACTTTCGCCGGGCTGTACATCGTAAACCGCGTAACCGACGGATGGCGCCTTCGCCAAGAAGATCACCTTGCCCTTCGAGATCTGCGCGGCAACTTCATTATTATCCGGACCAATGACATGCACCTCTTTCGGCATGTCTTCAGGAAACTCGACGCTCGCTTCCACCACGTCTTCCCGCGCGATGTTCAGCGGATTGAATACCACCAACGGAATGCCCTTCGTTTCTGTATTCAGCGCGGCCCCAACTGCCTCAGTAGCATTGGTGAGGACGCTAGCAAACTGGTTCATCGCGATTACGTCATCATTCCAAGCAAACTCGTAGGCTTTGGGAGTGGCGGTTCCTGCGGCAATATCGTGAAAGTGGCCGCCCATCACTAGCGTCCATGCGTCGTTCAAACGTTGCTGTGGGTAGGGACGCGCGCCCAGCCATTCCGCTGCGGTCGACGCCTTCTCCGCCGCATCGGCCAGCAACTCTTCTTTTCGGAGCCAGCGCTTTTGGTAAGCCTGCGATGTCAGCGATCCGGCAGAATGGTTGGTCAGCTCCATTTCGCCCGTATAGCGTGGTAGTCCCGCAGCTTCGGCGGGCGTGATGTCGAGAAACATTTGGTCTGCCTTTGCTGAGAGCACATGCACGGGACCGTCACCGATTTTCACCGAAGCACCGAGTATTCGCTGCTGGTCTCGTGAGAGAACCTGATCAAAAGGAGGAAGCGTAGCCATGCCCTTGGTTACGATGGCTTCGAGGCGCTTTACGAACTCTTCGTCAGGCGTACCTCCGATATCGCCGGTGCCATAGTAGTGGTAGTCGGTAAATACGCCGCTGACTTTGCCGTTCTGCTGCACGCGAGATGCCCAATCAGCCTGGAAATGGCGGAGATCTCGATCCTGATCAAGTTTGGTGAATGCTGCTTTCTCATTCCGCAGACTTGCCAATTCCTCGGCATCTTTCGGATCGAGGAAGCGGCCGTTTTTTACGACCTCATCTTCCTTCTGCTCCAGCGGCTCGATTTTTCTCCGAATGTCTGCGAGAGCCGCACTCGGCGGCAAGGCAGGCAATGGCCGTGTGAGATCGGTATAGATGCCGGCACTGTAATCGCCGGGATTCAAACCCGCCAGCACGCTTTCGCCATCCGGCCCGACCCATACGCCTACGTTGAAGGGCGTGCCTTCCGGAGTCCGCTCGAGCGATTCCAGACCGCCTCCGGGAGCGGACGACCCCCACACCAGCTTCTGCGTGGAGAATCCTTTCACCCCGGAGTGCGCCAGGATCGTCGGCAACGAAGACGGGAACCCGAAGCAATCAGGCAGCATGTATTCCGCGCTGGCCTTGCCCAGTTCTTTGCGGAACCAATTATTGCCGTAGAGAACTTGCCGAATGATCGTCTCGGCGCTGGGAGTGTTCACGTCACCCTCTTCCATCGACGAACCCGCCGGGAACCATCGGCCTTGATCGACGTATTTCTTCAACCGGGCAAAATCGGCGGGAAAATATTCCTTCATGAGGCGGTAGCGATTAGCGCCGCTGAAGTTGAAAACATAATGAGGATATTTGTCGAAGAGGGTGAAGTTATCCTCCATGGTCTTGCGCAGATATTCGCTGATGACCTGGGGATACTCCCATCGCCACTCGGTGTCGAGGTGAGCATAGCCAATCACGAAGAGGGTCGGCTGTTTGCTGAGATCAGGCTTCTCGGCAGTTTGAGTGTGGGCAACGGCAAGAAGGATGAAAGATGTCAGCAGTGTCGCTACCAAGACGGAACACAATTGTCCCATTTGTAACTCTCTCCAAACGTTTCGCGTGGCGGAAGGGCCGCCTACGCGGAATTCATATTACATGTTTGTAGAGAGTCACGC
Organism: Candidatus Sulfotelmatobacter sp.; assembly: GCA_049279555.1. Taxonomy (GTDB): domain Bacteria; phylum Acidobacteriota; class Terriglobia; order Terriglobales; family Acidobacteriaceae; genus Sulfotelmatobacter. Next base: position 6,419 of record JBAPOI010000993.1, on the reverse strand, counting down.
CGAGGGCAACGACGTCGCGTCGTTGCAATTTCTCGAATCTTGGGATCGCGCCTGTCGCGTCGCCGGTCAATAAGACGATGTCACCACCGCATCTTCGGGATAACCCGGCATGCCAAACTCCGGGACGTCAAGACCTTCTTCTTCCGATTCCGGCGCCACGCGCATACTCTTCACTTTGTTGACCACCCAGAACACAACGAAGGTCGCACCGAACGCCCAGGCAGCATATAAAGTCGCTCCAATCAGCTGGCAAAAAAACTGGCGCGTATCGCCGTGGATTAGCCCAGTCACGCCTTGGCCTGCGTGGCCGAGATACGAAGTCGCACCCACGCCGTTCCATCCCGCGCCATAGGCCCCATCGGCGAAGATTCCCACGCTGACGGCGCCAAGCCATCCACAGTAACCGTGCACCGAGATCGCCCCGCAAGGATCGTCGATCTTGAGAATGCGGTCGTTGAAGAGAACGCCAGCGCAGACCAGGCATCCCGCGATTGCGCCAATCACTACCGACGACGTGGGAGACACAAAGGCGCATGGAGCCGTAATGGCGACCAAGCCCGCGAGCATTCCGTTGCAAGCCATGGTGATGTCCGGCTTCCCGAACAGGAAGTACCACATGAGCATCGCAGCCGCAGAGCCCGCGACCGCGGCCAGGTTCGTGTTCACCGCAACTACCGAGATACGAAGATCGGTCGCGCCGAGCGTCGAACCAGGGTTAAAACCCATCCATCCAAAAAGGAGAATAAACGTGCCAGAGACGACATAAACAATGTTATGCGCGGGAAAAACCCGGATTTTTCCGCCGGGACCATACTTCCCCAAACGCGGTCCAAGAATAATCGCCAGAGCCATCGCGCAGAAACCGCCGACCGCATGCACGACGCTTGATCCTGCGAAGTCAACATAGCCGTGGCCCAAATTCAAAGTGGAACCCACTTGCGAGAGCCATCCTCCACCCCAGGTCCAGCAGCCGGAGATTGGGTAAAGAATCGCACCGATGAAAAGCTCACATAGCACAAAGGCCCAGAACGTAATACGCTCGCATACCGCACCGACGATAATGTAGCCGGCAGTCTCCATGAAGACGACTTCAAATAACGTCAGGCAGTTGCTGGCGCTGTCGTAGGCCGGACCCGTTAGAAAGAAGCCTTTCCCGCCGACGAAGCCCCACTGACCACTGCCTATCAGAAAATGATTGAGCGTGGGAGTGCCGCCGAGATTCACGGGCGCGGCGTTGATAGCTACCGCTCCAAACTGGAATGCATAGCCAACGGCGTAATAAGCCAGGAAGGCGAAAACATAGGCCGCGAAATTCAGCATCATCAAGTGCGCGGCATTTTTCTTTCGAACCAGGCCACAGGTGAGCAGAGCAAAACCGGCCTGCATGAACAGGACAAGATAGCCGGTGTTCAGAGTCCAGGCGAAATTCGTCGCCACGCGCACGTGCCCGACACTATCGGCCAGCTTAACGGCGAGTGGTTCCTTCGCTACCTGTGCCTGATAGTCGTCATAGGCCTTCTTGTTCGCGGCATAATCCGGAGCCGACTTGTCGGTTGGCTCGGCGACGACAAACGAATTGCCGGCAGCATCGACCGCGGTAGTTTTGTCGCCGGTGGCGATGCCGGAGGGGTCGGGCTTGGGCTCATCGGCAAAGCAGGGCACCGATAGCGCAGAGAATAATGCAGCGAGTAGAAGGATCGCGGCACATTGTTTAATCAAACGTGGTTTCATCCAACCGGGTCCCAAGCATGGCTTTCTCAACGACAGGCGCGAAGAGGACCTGCCGGCTCGTTTTGTCATTTCCAGGTTGCTCCTGTTCCAACGGGTAATAATAAGCACGGGCAAGGACAGCGGCGGGAAAGTGACCCGACCCCGACGAGCGCTTGAGCGTTCAAATCGCAGTCCTCTCCCTGATCCGCAGAACGATAATGGCAGGGGGTCCGGGGAGTCCAATTCATAATTCTTATGGGTGGTATCAGAGGGTGCGATGGACGGCGGGCTAACTTTTTTTCAGGACCCAAAGTAGGTTGGGGAGAAAGGACGAAGGGTCTCCGCAGCGGAAGCGCCGTCACTACGAAATAGTGGACAGCGGCTGCGCCTAGCGACCGCCTAGAGCGGGCAAACGGCCTTTGACCCTTCTAGGCTACAAAAAAAAGAAAGTCGCGGCGGAGTGCTCGCTCCATCGCCAAGACCGTCCGAGGATTTCTCAATTCTAGGGTCGAATTCGAACCGCTCGACTGCTCTCAAAGCTTTGGTGACGGCTGCGGCATCCGGACACTTCCCCGCGTCGGCATCGGCGAGTGAGGAATCGAATGGGGGCTTTCGCTCGGGCAAACTCCATTCATTGCCATCGACAAAATCAACTTCCGTGACCACAATCTGCACGTGCAGGGAGGCCGCTTCCAAACGCTTTGCGTTCGTGATCAAGGTAGGCACGTGGATAGGAAAATGTCCCGTTCCGGGGGTAACGACGCTCCCATGAGGCGGAATGAGCAGGGCTTCAACAGACCCTCCCACGCGGATTCGGTTTCTTGGCGCGGCCCCGCATCCGGGTGGTGCGACCTCTACGGCAGCGACGGCGACCTTCGATATCGATTTATCGGATCCATTTATGAGTGTAAATCGAATTGAGCCGCCTTCGCCGTATTGGAGGCCCACAATGTGCAGAGGGGAATCTTCCTGCAATGGAGCGTAGACGAAGATGGGAAATGCAGGATGGCCAGACGCACCTCCAGCAATCAACGGCGAGAGGCAGAAGAGCACCAAAATTGCCAGTCGATTCATAACAGTCGTGCTCCTTCACGCGAAGAGAGCAGCAGCTCGGCCCGACACAGTCCGGGCGATGCTAGTCCAGCTCCTGCACCAAACCAGCACAGTTTGAACTGGTATTCCCGTTCTCGGCAACCCAAAAGGTAGGCGTTAGGGCGTTGCTGAACGCATAGTTCCAGATCGTTCCGTCTGGGTCCGGATCATCACAGTCACATGCGCCGCTGGCCGCAGGTCCGTAACGGCTCAATACCCACCAAAAAGCCGTCCCCACTGCCGTACCGTCGTCCTCTGTCTCCCCGCCAGAAGGGTCCGCATATCCCGCAAAATCGTCATTTACAAGATCGCCATCGCAATCGGTGTAGTACTCGCACATACCAGTCGCCGTACCGCTCGTCGTGAAGGTTGTGGTCGTCTTCGCTTGCGTTTGAGAGTTTGTAGCTACGATCGTTGCCGTGAGAACAAAGTCGAAGGCTGGGTAATTATTGCTCGGAGGGTCGGCGCAGTCAGTCGCCTGAGGATTGTTTTGGTTTATTTGGGTGCACGTATAAGTGACGGTAGCTGGCGCGGGACTGGCAACATTAATAAGGCGTAGCCTTCCCGAATCATCGCTCTTTAGCCATTTAAAAGGCCCTATGGGTTCTTTTCCAACCCGCTCATCTGTAACAGGTATAGAAGGCTGCTCGTTTCTCTTTGTCAACAAACGCCCGTCGAGGTGCGGGGGGACAACTTCTGGTTCACCTGTGCCTTGGAAGTGTGATCTAGCAGTGCCCCCAATTTCAACTTCCAAATGGTTAACATACGATTTGAGAGCCTGAGTCGGATCGCCCTTGCGGCCACTAAACATTCGTATCGCGGAATCGAAAACAAGATCGTCGACTGTCCTAAACTCATTCTTCGGAACGCTGTTGTGCATATCGTTCCTCGCGGCCCTTACCTTCTCCACAACCTCGTTAAACGGTGTTGTGCCCCTCTGTTCTGCCAAGAGCCCATGGAGATTAAGCAAACTTGCGTACAGGTGTTTTCGTCGGGCCATCAGCGCTTTTGTCCAATTTTTTTCTCCGACGGCCGTGCCATCGCCGAACACTACAGCCCTGACTTTCGGAGTCAGCTTGGTAACATCCGATCCAGCGGCATACCCAATTGAAATCAACTTCGATTCATGTGTGTAAATCGGCAAATCAGATCCGAAATTGACGTAACTATCATAATAGGTTCGGCTTTCGACCTGGTGAACGTTATCCGATACGTCAACTGTGATGGCCAATGCCGTGATTTCGCGATCAGAGTCGTTCCAGACCTGAACCTTCGGAGTATGGCCATCCCCGGTTACGAGGGAATATCTGTAGCGGCCGGATTGGGACGGGGCGCTATCCATGGCGTTGCTAGAAGGCGCAGTGTCGGCCCTAAGTTCAGGAGGGCTCCATCCGGACAACGGCTCGGGTATCGGTGCCGACAAAATCGGCAACGGACTGACTGTAAGGCTATTCTCGGCGACCCTAAAAAACACATCGTAGGTCAATCGCCCATCCTTTGACTTTCCATCTTGCGGATCCGGATTCAGCGCTGACTGGTAGTGGAACCAGTTGCCGTATTCATCGAAGAAATGCGTGTCATCGCGATAGTAAAGGCTGATGGAGTAAACGCCAAGTTCTGGCAGGTTGTGCAATTCATTGGGTTGGGAGATGCCGTCGTGGTTTTCATCGATCCAAAGCAGAAGTTTGGAGAACACGGCATCCCGGTGATCGATGATCCCATCTCCGTTGCCGCCATTCTCTGGCTTGTCGAATTCCGCAAGCGCGCGATAACCGTTCAGGCAGCCATGTCCGCCGCCCGGGCAAGGCGGCTGTTCGGCAAAGTCGCCGAAGAGCTCCTTCCCACTGTCGATCTTGCCGTTATGGCTACGGTCGAGCGCGAGGAAAGCGTTGCCTGACTTGGGAGCGGTCCACGCGATTGGAACCGGATTTCCAGTCCCGGAGATATCGAAGATCACCCCATCCTCCGCCGATGTCAACTGAAAGCCCTGGCCGGTCGTGTCAACGATGATCGGGCTGGCGCAGGGCGGTCCGCCAGCGCAGGTGCAGCAGTGGCATTCGGCCCCAACGCAGCAGTCTTGTCCCGTCGCCGGGGAGACCAGCATGGCGAGTATAAGCATGAGCAGCGTGCAGATTACGCCTAAGCAGCGCATCGGATATTCTCCTACCTTCGATGTCTGGTAACGCCCCTGGGAAGTGTTGCTCGGTGGGTTCGGCCTAGCGGGAATAGTGTTACGGATTCTTGGAATAACGAAATAATTTTGATTTTGTTACGAAAACCAAACAGCGCAAGCGCCGGAAGGGTAGCTATCTTGCAGATCCGTCGCGGCTCAAGTGCAATCCCAATGGAAAGGCTAACCCCGACCGTAGTTTCCGATTGTTTGTTACGAAATACGGAATTCGTCTTGGCCGTGATTTAGAAACTCTAGGGTCGGGTGCGCAGAACCGTGGGGGGGATTTCCCAATCGAAGATTCCTTGACAGAACTCAGTCGACCCTACGGGGCATGTTTTACGGACACCGATTTCCTAGCTGGCCTGCATGATCGACGAGGAAGCAAGTAATCCCGCAGCCAGTTCCAGGTCGTGGAGGTCTTCGCGGCTGAAGTCTCTGGTGAAACGGGGGTCCAGGCCTTTGCGGGAGACTTGGACTACTCCCAGCACCGAGGATTCCTGATCGAGAATTGGCACCGACATTAGTTTCTGGATGGGCGGTGGCGGCTGCGGAGGATCGTCTTCGACAACGATCGGTTTGATCGTCTCGAAGATGCTGGCATGCTTGACCCGCGCGAAGTTGTTGAAGATTTCCGCTTTCTTGCTCAGCGCCGTGTGAGCCGCTACGGCCTTGCTGGAGATTGGAATTGCACCGGTGGTCCGCAGATGCTCAGGAAAAATGAACTTGAGCAATCCGCCTTCGAGCCGTAACAACGCAACTTCCGCGTTTTGCACGCCGAACACTTTCGCCAACACCATGCTCACGTCGAGCGGAGTCACGCCGTGGCCCAGTACCGCGCCTAGCGGCATAAGATTCTCGGGAAGAATGATTTCGTCAGTGGCTGCGTCTTCAGATTTATGCGTCATAGAGCGCTCACAATTTCAATTCAGGAACCGGCTTCAAGTCTCGCACTTTGAACGCCAGTTGGCAGCTGTATTTACATCCTACAACCCCTTTTATTTCAGCAAAGTAGCTTCGGATCATGTACTTCTGGAAACCGCCAGAAACGGGCCTTCAGCCAGAAATCCGCAAGCCATCTGACACTTTTTGTCAGTCGAAATCTCCCGAGTAAGCCACCGTTTCCCTATGACTTTCCCGCTCGAATCCGGATTCCACCCGGAGCCGCTTCCCTTCCGACCCAAAGAATCATTACACTGCCCTCTATGACTGTTCCCGCACAACCCAACGTTAAGCTGATCAACTCTCCCGACTACCGCGAAGCCTACGCCAATAGCGTGCAGATGAGGGTGAATGTCTGGGACTTCTTTTTGGCCTTTGGCACACTGCAACAGCAGAACGAAACCCAGGTGGAGATCCGCAACTTTCAGGGAATCTACCTCAGCCCGCAACAAGCTAAAGCCCTGCTCGGACTCCTGCAGCAAAACGTTTCGGGCTACGAGAGCGC
>JBAPOI010000992.1:0-13310 GCA_049279555.1 Candidatus Sulfotelmatobacter sp. | reverse complement strand
ACTACACATTGACATTCCAGCGAGACAGGCGCTTGAGACTTCGTCGCAGCAGGGCAAAGGGGTGGTTCTCAAGTGGCTGAATCACTACATGCTGCTGAGGAGCTTACCGAAGGAGCAGCCACTGAGGCCACGATCCAACCTCGCTGACACACTCATCACTAATGGTCCGGGGATAGGGTCCAGCCTGACCTATTCCTTGATAATCGACAGGCACATCGCAGTCCGTGCGATCTGCAACTCAGCCCAGGGCGTTAAGGTTAAGCAGGAGGACGGGAGCGAGAAAGATAGAGATCTTAAATCCCTGCCGTCAAAGTTGCTGTGGCTGCTGCACCCGGATGTGGTGCCCATATTCGACTCTCAAGCGTGGAGCGCGATGACTGTGGTCGCTCGGCTGGCAGGGAAGGTGCCCACGCCTGATGAGCAATCCAAGAAAGACGCCAACCTCAATGAGTATTGCACCTTTCTGGAGCTGCACCAGCGCTGCTTTGGAGAATTATACGATGCGATTGACGCAATCATCGGTGAGGAGTTCAGCAAGATTTTCGACGGTGCGCCTCGAAAGAACAGCGGGTCAATCACGCAAGAAGATGCAAAACGTCAATACGCGAATCACGTCACCGTGATTGATCAACTGCTGTGGCATCTGGGAAGCGAGGTTCCCATTGAAGGGTGTCTCACCAAGCGAATCAGGAAAGAGAAAACAGCGCAGGGACATCCCTTGCCACTCACCACAGCCGAGGGTCGCCTTTAAGGGGAAGACGTGAAGAAGACAATTCTCGTAGCCTTTCTGCTCATAGGTACAGCGGTACCACAATCAACTTTAACTTCCGCCGAGAAGATGGCTCAGGGTGCGGCACTCCAGGTTGGTTATAAGTATGGCAGGTGCAAAGGAATTTGAGATGGGGGATATAAAGCAAAAGAAGGAAGCATGTGAGCTCATCAAGAAGCTGGATGTGATAGCGAAAGATTTTGATAAAGATCACCTAGTTATGCAGGAGGGGCTTGGAGAGACGCGCTTCAAGTGTGAACACAATATCTACTAGGCCTGGGCTTCTTGTGATTGCCACGTTCAGCCGGCGACTATAACCCGCCTCCCAATGTCGCATCGCATTAATGTCCAGCAGCACGGAGGAGTTCATCCGCTTCTTCTTCCTGCCCAGCGTCAGCGTCCTCAGCAACCTGCGGTCCGGATTGATGCGTCAACGAGGTTTTCAAATACTGCCGCAAACATCGCGTGCAAGGCACGTACCCATCCTGCGTCGCTTCCTTCGCCGTCATCGTCCGCTCGGAAGCCTTGTCGTGAATAAAAGGACACCCCGCCACGTGGAACACTTTCGATCCATCGGAAACTACGACTACCATGTCAGGGGGAACGTTGTTGCCGGGTTGCGCATGCCGCGACTGTACGAAATTCTTGAACGTCAGCGAATTCATCAGCAGCACGCCTGCGGCAATCAAGACCACCGCGGCCGCCGGCACAAGCCACGCCGACCAACTCGACCATCTCTGTTCCCGACCCGATGCATTCCGCGCCAGCCGCTTCTCCAGCCTCCGGCTGAAACCCGCGGGAACTTCCAACATGCGTTCGTCGCCATACAGCTGCACCACATTCTTCGCCCCTGCCAGCACCGACGCGCAACGATTGCAGGTCTTAAAATGCCCTTCCATCTCCGAGCGCAGGGCCGTGTCCACTTCCCCGTCAATGTAATTTGAAATCTCGCGCCACACGTGCTCGCAACTCTTTATACTCTCTACCATGGCTTAGTTCCCTTCTCGAATGGAAGCCGGCTAAACCAGCCCTGCTCCCATCCGGAGGCCAGCAGATCGCGCAACATCAGCCGCGCCCGCAACAACCGCGTCTTTACTGACGCTACGGTGATTCCCAGCGCCTCCGCCGTCTCCTGAATGTTCAGGTGCTCCATATCGCGCAACAAAAAAACCTGCCGGTATTTTTCGTCGAGCGTAGCCAGCGCCTCAGCCAGCCGCTGCCGCACTTCTTTTCGTTCCAACGCCTCCGAGGGAATCTCGCGCCAGTCGGCAAAGTCCCGCGGAGCATAGTCACTCTCTGCCTCGCCCGGGCCAGAATGACGATCGTCGATGCCTTCCATGACTACAGTTCGCTCCCTTCGCCGCCGCATCAGGGCCTCGTTCACCGTGATCTGGATGAGCCACGTACTGAAGCGCGCCTCCGCCCGAAACTGCCGGATGTTCGCAAACGCCTTGAGCATGGCTTCCTGCGCGGCATCCTCCGCGTCTTCTTCGTTGCGAAGGATGGATAGAGCCGCCGCATACACTCGCCGCTCGTAAGGCCGGACCAGCTCATAAAACAATTCATGCTGCCCGCTCTGCACTTTCGCAATCAGATCCGCATCGCTCGCAGTGCTGGCCTGCTCCGGATTTTTGACAGTAATGTTCAAAGCCATTCTTGCTTCCGGCATCGTGCAATGTTCGCGGGTCTCGGCGACTGCAGATTTCTTGATTGCTAATTGCCGATTGCTAATTGCTGATTAAAAGACCCGATTGCAGGATTTTCAATCAACAATCAGCAATCGAAAATCAACAATTCCCGGCCAAGGCAGCCGCACACTCAATACTCCGGATCCTTTTTCCACCCTGTCAACATGGAAACAAAATTATTCCAGCCGTGCAGCATCACCATCACCAGATGTCCCAGCACAAAAAACAGAATCGCCCACATCACAGCAAAATGCCAGATGCGCGCATAGTGAAAGCCTCCCATCATCCACGCGAGCCAGGAAAACTGGATCGGTTTCCAGACACACAGCCCGGTCAGCACCGAGAGCACTCCCAGACCAATCGCACTGGTGTAAGCCTGCTTCTGCAGCGGGTTGTAGGATTCGCGTACCATTGGTTTCGGCCCGAAAAAGAAATAATGCTTCACCATCGGCCACACGCCGGGGATGTCACGGTGCGTGAACAAAACCTGGCGGTAATTCCCGCTGAAAATCTGGTACCCAAGATATAAAACTCCAGTCGCGATATAGATCCACATGAAAGTGAGATGCCACTGCAGCGCCCCGCCGAGCCAGCCACCGATAGCGAACGCTTTCGGCCAGTGCAGCAAATCTTTCTGCGGAATTTTGGCGCCGAAGCTCGGGAAGGCTCGAAAAATTTGCAAGCCACTGCCAACCATCACAAACAGCGCAACCATATTGATCCAGTGACACAGCCGCACGACAAACGGATGCTCGTAAGCCGCTCGCCCCACGATCACTGGATCGCTGTCTTCTTTACCTTTTTCCTGAACGATATCGATGACCGCACCGCTCACGCTCGAACCTCCATCTCCAATGACACTCTGGCGGCAGCCGGCGAGACACCGGCTTCACAGCCCATAAAACCACGAATATCCCTGATCTTCCCAGTATCCAACTTTGTCGAGCACATGTGTGACCTTCAACTCCATCAGGTACTTGGCCTGCTTGTAGCCAACTTTGGTGGGAGCCTGCAATCGCAGCGGCGCGCCGTGCTCACGAGTGAGGGGCTGATCGTACATCTCATAACAAAGCAGAGTCTGAGGATGCAGTGCCGTCGCCATGTCCAGAGACTCGTAATAATCGTCGGCGCAGGTCACCGTGATATATTTCGCCGTCGGGTCGGCTCCAATCATCGTTAGAAAATCGGAAAGCCGCGCCCCGCCGAATCTTCCGATTACGTCCCATCCCTCGACGCAAACGTGGCGCGTGTTCTGTCGAATAGCGGGGAGCGCGTGAACTTGCGCAAGGGTATATCGGCCCGGCTTCTTGACGGCTCCGCTCACGGTGAGCTTCCAATTTTCCAAATCGACTCCGGGATCGTCCACGTCATAACCGTTGATCGGAAATTTATCGAACGGCGCCACGTCGGCATTCTCAAAAGTCGTGGCATGATGCCCGGAGCGGAATAGTCGCGCCGAAGCCCAGTCGCTAAAACCGAGACCCTTCTTCAGCAATCCCTTCTGCAAGCTTGGGATCGCGAATGCTCCCAGCGCAAGCACGGGCGTAAGCTTCAGCAATTCACGGCGGCTGACCAGCCGGAACTTCTTTTCGTCGATCGCACCCGCGGAGATCTTTTTCTCGGCGACGTTCGCTTCATCAATCTTGTTGTCGTTCTCCTTGCTTCCGTTAACCTTGTTTTCGTTAACATTGATGTCGTCGAGCTCGCGGCCGTCGGTTTCGCCGGGCTTCATCGCTCCGGAGGGCTCTTCGCCTTTCATTTCCCTTCGTTCATTTTCCAGATCGCTCATTGTGTTCGACCAAACCAATCCCTATGCATCTTACTGAGAATAAAGCTCAATCCGTCCACTGATATGGGATTCGCGATATTCATGGAAGTTTCGCCCCATCCCGTAGGAAAAAGGCTCTATCGAAATCGGTCAGGTCTGCCGGCCCGGCATGAGAATGATAGCCCTTCTGGGCCAGCTAGATTGCACGTTTTACTGGCATTTCGCGGGTTTTCGAGGCATACTGTCCTCTGAGCTTCCCCCAGGAAGGTCCGGGTTCCGCATGTCCGAATTAGAATTTAAGACCATCGCACCGAAAGCGGAGCGCGACTTCCTGGCCGAGCCCGACGCCCGCGTTTCCACGCGTCCGAGTGAAGATCCCAAACAGCGCGGCTTAATGCTTGGGTCTCTTTGTATTCTTCTGCTGGCGCTGGGCATTGCTCTCTGGCACGAGCGAGATTTCTGGTTCCCCGATACGGATACTGCGACGGAGGCCGAATCGGAACAGCCGGTCGAAAGTAGGCCAGCCCCCGCCTCGGACGTTCGCGTGCAGCCTCCGGCTGTCGCTAAGCTAGCTCCGGTTGCGAAGTCAAAGCACGGGGCAAACAAACAAACCAAGACTCTGGCGATCGCGATACCTGCATCCTCAACATCCGCTCCCGCAACACCCCCGCCCCCAGTCGCAGTCACACGGACAGTTTTACCCCCTCTGGAAGTGGAAGTCGTGGCCGGGGATACTCATCGCACCATACGCCCCGGCACCAGCTCCGTGCGAGTGAATTTGCAGCCGGGAACAACTACTGAGTCGCAGACGAATTCCGGTGCCGTCATCGAAACACAAACCGCAGCGAATGTCACCAGCGACGCCGCAGACCGCATGCAAATATCAGCCGACGCGTCTGACATCGTGTCTCGCCCTGTAAAGCCAAGCTATCCTTTGCTCGCGCGTCAGATGAAAGTGCAGGGCTCGGTAATTCTGCAGGCCATGATTGGCCGCGACGGTATTATTCAAAATCTGCGTCTGGTGAGCGGCCCGCACATTCTTGCCTCCGCTGCCGAGGACGCTGTGCGGCAATGGCATTTCAAACCACATCTTCAAGACAACGAGCCGGTCGAGACCCAAGCCAAAATAACAGTGAACTTCACAATTTCTACCAACTGATTTTGGGTCTTGGGTCTCAGGTCTTGGGTCTCAGGAAATCCCACCCTGAGACCTAACACCTAGGACCTGGTTTCACCCAAGACCCGGTTTGCCCCAAAATGACGAGCGCCTCGATCTCTTTCGAGATCAAGGCGCCCGGGCAGCCCTCCCCCAGAACTGCTCACTTGCGAAGGTAAACTCCCGGCACAATTCTGCAAATGGCACTCCCGTGCTACATAGGTACCCCAAAGTGCTATCTGCCTCGCTGCCTTATCTAGCGGCCTGTACTGCCTAGATTTTCCGAAAAACAAGCGCGGCCAACCTTTAGCCGGAAAGTTCTCCTCCATTCACAACTCCACTCCTTGTGAAGTTGGCGAGGCTCCCTGCCGATGAGTAATCCAGTAATCCAGCGAAGCTCATGCCGCCTTTTCAAGATCCCGATATCTATCGTGACATCCTCGACTCTCTGCCAATTGGCATCAGCGTGCTCGACTTGAACCGAAGAATTGTCTTCTGGAGCGACGGCTCGGAGCGAATCACCGGCTATTCCCGCATCGAAGTGCTCGGCCATCTTTGCACGGACAACATTCTTCTTCATTGCAACGAAATCAGTTGTGCAATGTGCACGCAGGACTGCCCCCTCTCGACCGCGTTACACGATGCGGTCCCCAGTGAAGCAGTGAGCTTTATTCACCACAAAGCGGGATATCGAACTCAGGTGCACTCATGGGTAATTCCCCTCCGAGACCAACATGGATTGATTATCGGCGCCATTCAAACTTTCGAAGGAGAATCTGCGGTTCACAATGCAGACAACAACGACAGCAGCATGAAGGAACACGGATGGCTGGACGATGTAACGGGTTTGCCCAACCCGGCCATCATGCAGTCGCACCTGCAGAATCTCTGGGGACTTTCGCCACCCTTCACGTTCCGTTCGGCATCGTCTGTGTGGAAATCAATGATCTGCCTCAATTCCGCTCCAAGTACGGTCATGGAGCGGCACGCTCCCTCATGCAAGTGCTGGCCCGCACCTTGAGAAATACGGTGAACGCCAGCGATGCGGTAGGCACCTGGAATGAAGCTCAATTCCTCGCGATTTTGTCTGGTTGTAGTGAGGAGGCGATGCACGCGATCAGCGGCCGCATCTTCCGGATGTTATCGAGTGTGAGCATTAAGTGGTGGGGAGAAGATCTGTCGGTGGCAGTGTCGGTTGGATGTGCCCAAGCTGTGCGTGGCGATGCTATTGAATCGATCCTGCAGCGCGCCCATGGGGCACTGCACGCGACCCAACCCACGCAGACCGCGCGCGCCGCCGCTGGGATTCATTCGTCGCAAAGGAGTTGAGCGAGAGCGCTATTCATGTTCGCCATTATTGGCATCGTGGTTGTTTTCGGCTGTGTGGTGGCCGGCTACCTGATGGAGCACGGCAATCTTAAGGTGCTCATTCAGCCGGCCGAACTGGTCACCATCGGTGGCGCGGCCATTGGCACCGTCCTCATTGCCAATCCGCTTCACATTCTTAAGCAAATTGCGGGCGGCATCGGCGGGGTATTCGGCGGCTCCAAGTACAACAAACAGGCTTATCTGGAGTCGCTTAAGACCCTGTACGACCTTCTGAACAAGGCGCGCAAGGATGGATTAATGGCGCTCGAAAACGATGTGGAAGAGCCCGATAAGAGTCCTCTGCTCTCGAAAGCTCCCAAGGCGCTCAAGAATCATCATGCGATGGACTTTGTTTGCGATTCGCTTCGCATGGCCATCACCGGCGTTGACGCTTTCGACCTCGACCAGATGCTCGATCTCGATCTCGAAGTCCATCATCATCAAGCTGCCCTGCCCACGGCCGCGCTTAACAGTATGGCCGATTCATTACCGGGCTTGGGAATTGTGGCCGCCGTCCTGGGCATCGTGATCACGATGGGCGCCCTGGGTGGACCTCCGGAAGAGATTGGGAAAAAAGTGGCGGCCGCTCTGGTGGGCACATTTCTGGGAATTCTTCTCTGCTATGGCCTGATTGGGCCTATCGCCGCCAACATGGTGAAAATTGCCGACGATGAACATGCTTACCTTTATGTGCTGCGCGTGCTCATCGTGTCATTTCTGAAAGGCACTGCACCCATCATGGCCGTGGAAGTGGCGCGGCGCGCCGTGCCTGGCCACGTTCGCCCATCCTTTAAAGAACTGGAGGCAGCCTGCCGAGGCGGCGGAGCCGCCGCAGCCGCCTCCGCATAATCTCGCAACACAATTTCTCATGGAAAAAAACACGCGCCCCATCATCATTCTGAAGAAAAAGGGCAGCCACGGCGGCCATCACGGCGGCGCATGGAAGGTCGCTTATGCCGATTTTGTCACGGCGATGATGTCCCTCTTCATTGTTCTGTGGCTGCTGAGCAGCAGCAAACCAGTGCAGGAGGCTGTGGGCGGCTACTTCCGGGATCCGAGCGGCACCGCTTCAAAACCCGGCACGACCTTGCAAGGCGCGGGCGAGAATTTCATTCTCACCAAAGACGACATGCCCCAGCTGAAAGACCAGCTTCAGCAAAAAATCCGTGAGATGAACAACTTTGAGAAACTCAAGAGCCACATCGAGATGACGGTCACGGCCGAGGGCTTGCGCATCGAACTCTCGGAGTCCGCATCCGGAACATTCTTCGACCTTGGCAAGCCTAAACTCAACGCGGACGGAAGCGAGTTGTTAATCACGTTGGCCCAGGAACTGGGGAAAATGCCCAATAAAATTTCCATAGAAGGCCACACTGACTCCAAGCCCTACGCCACAACCGGCACCTACAGCAACTGGGAGCTGTCGACCGATCGTGCCAACGCCGCACGTCGCCTGATGCAAGCCAACGGAGTCGGTGAAAACCAAATCACGCAGGTCCGCGGCTTCGCCGATCAACGGCTACGTAAGCTCGACGATCCACTCGATCCTTCCAACCGCCGCATTTCTCTCATCGTTCAGTACGTGCCGGTGAGTGACGAGAAAATAAAAGACGCAGAAGGAAAAGAGCAAAAACAGTCCGCGGGCGTTGAGGGGAAAAAACCGGAGGAAGGCAGTGCGAAGCCAGAAGAGAAGAATTCCAAGCCGGAAGAAAAGAGCCCAAAGTCTCAGGAAAACTCCGCCAAGCCATCCGCTGGATCGGCAAAGAAAGAGTGATCCGTAACGGCTTGAAACTTCTTTACATTCGGCCCCATTTTCATCGCTCGGTCAAGCGGTATAATCGCCGCTCTGATCTTCTCTCCAAGGAGCTTGATAAATGAAGAGGTCCACTCGGCTGGTCTGCTGTCTGCTCGCGCTGTCCTCAGTGGCAACCTTGCAGTCTCAGGAAAAGGTGGATCTCGAAACCACTGGCCGTATCCGCTATGAGGGCTTTCACAACTCCAAGGTGATGGACTATGCCACCGGATTGATGGACTCGATCGGAGAGCGGCTCACTGGCTCACCCAACATGAAACGCGCGAACGAGTGGACTCGTGACCAACTCACCGCCATCGGTCTCTCCAACTCCCATCTCGAGCCTTGGGGACCGTTCGGCCGCGGCTGGGCCAACCAGTACGTCAACGTTCGCATGACTTCGCCCGACATCGTTACCCTGATCGCCTACCCGAAAGCATGGACCCCCGGCACGAACGGCGTGGTGCAGGGCAAGTGCATCCGTGTGATCGTTGAAGACAAAAAGGATTTCGAGAAATACAAAGGTAAGCTTGCCGGGATGATCGTAATTGCCGGCTCAGATGCCGAAGCCAAGCTGATCATCGACCCTCTTTCTAGGCGCCTCAGCGATGATGATCTCGTCAAGCTCACCGATTACCAGAGCGCGGGTGAACATCCACCTGCGCGCTTTGCTGAGTTCGCCAAGCGCCAGCAGTTGACCAAAGACACGAACCAGTTCTTCGCCGACGAAAAAGTGCTGGCCGTCATCGACCACAGCCGTCCCACCTCCGGCGGCGGAACTGTATTCGTCATGTCCGGCGGTTCCTATAAAACCGGCGAAACCACCACCGTCCCTCAACTCACCATGGCGCTAGAGCACTGGACCCGCATCGTGCGCCTGCTGCAGCAGAAAAAAGAAGTATCGCTCGAATTGAACGTCACTAACACTTTCTATGACGACGATCCCATGCAGTACGACACCATCGCCGAAATTCCCGGCACCGACAAAAGGGATGAAGTCGTGATGCTCGGCGCGCATCTGGATTCCTGGCATACCGGCACCGGGGCCACCGACAACGGCGCCGGAACCATCGTGACGATGGAAGCGGTTCGCATTCTCAAAGCGCTCGACATTAAACCCCGCCGCACCATTCGCATCGGCCTATGGAGCGGCGAAGAACAAGGACTACTCGGCTCTCAAAGCTATGTCGAGCATCACTTCGGCTCGCGTCCCCCGATGGACGATCCCTCCATGAAAGGCATGCCGACTGTGAATCGTCGCGAGGCCGGCGATGTCACTGTGAAAGCTGAACAGGCTAAAGTCTCCGCCTACTTCAACATCGACAACGGCAGCGGCAAAATTCGCGGCGTCTATTTGCAGGAAAACGAAGCCGTGGCTCCCATCTTCGAAGCGTGGATGAAGCCTTTCAACGATCTTGGCATGATCACGCTCACTATGCGCAACACCGGCGGCACCGACCACCTCTCGTTCAATTCGGTCGGCATCCCGGGATTCCAATTCATTCAGGATCCCCTCGAGTACGAAACCCGCACCCATCACTCGAATATGGACGTCTACGACCGGCTGCAACCCGAAGATCTGAAACAAGCGGCCGTAATCGTCGCCGGCTTTGTCTACGACGCCGCCATGCGCGATCAGATGCTTCCCCGCAAGCCGATCGAAAAGGGATTACCCCGAGAACCGGAGAAAGCAGAGCCGGAGAAAAACTAGCGGAAGGGGCGACACCAATAACAAACTGCCTCGGACAACGCAGAAGACATCCTCACGATTCCATTCTTAGGAATGCCTTAGATAACTAAGGTTTGTCCTCAGTTTATTTAGGCAGTGTCTTAACTTTCTTCCGCCTTCCTGCTTTTCCCTCCAGATCGTTCCTAATGAAAACCCTTCTCCTCGTCGATGGAGAATTTGAAGAGACGCACCAGAACGTTCCTCAGCAAAAATGAAATCTCACTCACTCCACACTATCCCGGTCCCGAAAGTGTTTCCGGAAACATCACGAGGCCTGACCTCGTGCAGTCCCTGGGGTGACTCCCCGTTTGGAAAGGAACTTCAGCCATGAGCGAAAGCGACATCGTCCAGGATTTTCTGGTCGAGAGCAATGAAAACCTCGACCGCCTTGACCGCGACTTAGTCGGCTTGGAGAAGAACCCCCACGATAAGGCGGCCCTGGCCGGCGTGTTTCGCACCATTCACACCATTAAGGGCACCTGCGGTTTTCTGGGTTTCAACAAGTTGGAAAAAGTCGCCCATGTGGGCGAAAACCTGCTCACCCTTCTGCGCGATGGAGTGTTGACGCTCAACCCGGAAATTACTACGGCCCTGCTCGGGATGGTAGATGCGGTCCGCCAGATGCTCAAAGAAATACAAACGACTGGGCAGGATGGTGCTAACGATTATCCGGAGCTGCGGGAAACTCTCACTCGGTTGCTAACTCCGGGCGTTGCCGAAGCCAGCCCGTCCTCGCCGCCGTCGCTGGCTCCTGCCGCGCCAAGGGTCTCAGCGCACGAGCCCCTGCCTGCACCAACTTTATCCGCAGAAACTCCAGAGCAGCCATCGGCGCCTGTGCAAAGAAAAAACGAGTCGAAGTGCAACCCCGCTCACGACAAGATTGCTGGCGATCCGGTCGACGGCGGCTCGGCGCGGCCGGAAGACATTGATCTTGCCTCGCAGGACCAGGGAAAAGTCGATATCAAGCGATCGGGGGAGCCTCTCATGTCCAAGGGCGTAACCAAGCAGGATGAAGGAACAGCAGCACAGCAAACACTCGAGGCAAAGCCGCGCGATGCAGCCGCCGAAACCATCCGCGTAGGCGTCAGCGTTCTCGATAAGCTCATGACTCTGGTCGGCGAGCTGGTGCTGGCCCGTAATCAACTCTTGCAGATATCGAACACCGTCGATGACACAAGTCTTCAAGCCGTTTCCCAGCGCATGAATCTGATCGCCACCGAGTTGCAGGAACAGGTTATGAAGACCCGCATGCAGCCCATCGGCAACATCTGGGGACAGTTCCCGCGCACCGTGCGGGACGTCGCTCTCGGCTGCGGCAAGGAAGTTGCCATCGAAATGGAGGGGAAGGAAACCGAACTCGACAAGACCATCATTGAAGCCATCAAAGATCCGCTTACCCATCTCGTGCGCAACTCTGTCGATCATGGCATCGAACTTCCGGAAGCCCGGGTCCAAGCCGGCAAGCATCGAGCTGGACGGCTGATTCTGCGTGCCTTCCATGAAGGCGGCCAGGTCAACATCGAGATTACCGACGATGGCGCCGGCTTAAAACCAGACCGTATCCGCCAGAAAGCTCTCGATCGCGGCATCATCACTGCCGAACAGGCGAGCCGCATGAGCGAGCGGGAGGTCTTCAACCTTATCTTTCTTCCCGGCTTCTCGACAGCCGAAAAAGTAACCAACGTCTCCGGCCGCGGCGTCGGCATGGATGTGGTGAAGACCAACGTAGAAAAAATTGGAGGCACCGTCGATGTTCAATCCACGCCCGGCGCCGGCACCACGGTGCGGGTAAAGATTCCTTTAACCTTAGCCATCATTCCCGCCCTGGTCGTAACCTGCGGCGGCGATCGCTACGCCATCCCCCAAGTTAGTTTGCTCGAACTGGTGCGCATCAAAGCCGAGGACGTTGCCAAGAGCGTCGAACTGGTTCACGGCGCGCCCGTCTACCGGCTGCGGGGACGACTCCTGCCGCTCGTGTATCTCAGCCGCGAACTGAAACTCGCATCTGATGCCCAGCCCGCCGCGGAACAGGACAACGCGGTCAACATTGTCGTTCTGCAAGCCGACGGCCGGCAATTCGGGCTGGTGGTCGATCATATTAACGACACGGAAGAAATCGTCGTCAAGCCGCTTCGCAAACAGCTCAAGACGGTGAAGACCTTTGCCGGCTCCAGCATCATGGGTGATGGCAAAGTAGCGCTCATTCTCGACGTGCTTGGCCTCGCCCAGCGCGCCAGCGTGATCACCGAAACCCGCGATCGCGCCCTCGCAGCAAAAACCATCGAGGCGGCGGACACCGTGGCCGAGAAGCAAACCTTCCTGCTCTTCGCCGGCCCTGGCGATTCGCGCATGGCGATTCCCCTCAGCACCCTCGCTCGTCTCGAGGAGTTTCCTGTCGCTCAGGTTGAAATGTCAGGCAGCCAGTGGGTCACGCAATACCGTGGCAAGATCATGCCCCTGGTTCGCCTCAACGTCGTGCTTGAAGAACGGCGCAACCGGCTGCGCGCTCTGCAAGTACCGCCCACCGTCGATTCCCCTCCTCTACAGGTGCTCGTTCTCAATCATGAGGGACGATCCTTCGGCCTCGTCGTCGAGCAGATTCTTGACATCATCGAAGACCGCGCGGACGTGCGCTCGGCTGCAACCCGCCCCTTGGTTCTTTATTCCGTGGTGATCGGCGAGCGGGTCACGGAACTCCTCGATATCCCGGCGATCCTGCGTACTGCCGAATCGAGTCTCTCGCGCCACGAGGCAGCGAAGAGTCTCGCGGCCGGCGCGGCAGAAGTTCAGCACTAGGTGGTTCGGAACTTGGAAGGTCCACACATTAGGAGGGTCTTAACTTATAGGTTCGGAACTATGTGGTCACTTATGTGATTCACAACTCGGAAGGTTCAGAACTAGGTGGTCGCGCTAGGTTGGTTCCGAACTAGAAGCTATCTCATAAATCAGTTTTGGGAAGGGCACGGCTTCAGCCGTGCCACCCAGAGCCAAGAATGACGCGGGCTTTAGCCCCTGAGGTACACCCGCCTCCAACCGTCGA
>JBAPOI010000991.1:0-7523 GCA_049279555.1 Candidatus Sulfotelmatobacter sp. | reverse complement strand
CTCCAAAACCTCCGACACCGCCGCCCGGGGTTCCTTGTACAACACCGGTATTCACGCCACGAAAAATACCGCCAGCCTGAGTGCGCAGTACGTCCGTGCTGGCAATTGGCAGGGTATACCGTGCGATGGCCAAGTCCAGATTGTTCTCAAGGGCTAACCGAATCGCATCTTTGAGCGACAAGTAAAGCTTGCCGTCACGAATCAGCTGGGTGATCAGCGGTGAGTTGGTGAGCTGGATCGGCGGAACTTTGCTCGACGAATATGCGGCGAAGGGATTCTTCGACTTCGGCATATCGTACGAGACCGGCGCGCTGGTTTGAGCCCCCGCTCTGGTGGTAAGGCCAATCAGGAACCACGCCAGAAGCCGCCGGAACAGGCTTGGATAGGGGCTCTTTCTCATCGCTTCACGGCGCTCGCACTTCGAAGACCCGTGAACAAGCCGTTCACGCATGTGTATCCTGCATCAGCTTGTACAGTTCTTGTTCGGCGACGACTTTGCCGTCAAAAAGATGGAGTTCACGCTGCGCTTGCTTGGCGAATCTCGGGTCGTGCGTGACCATGCAGATCGTCGCTCCCTCATTGTGCAGCTGCTCTAGCAACTCCATAACCGCTTCGCCGTTACGAGAATCGAGATTTCCAGTGGGCTCGTCGGCGAGCAGGATGGAAGGATGTCCGGCGAGTGCTCGGGCCACCGCCACGCGCTGCTGCTGACCGCCGGAGAGCTGCGCCGGGTAGTGGTGAACACGGTGCGCCATGCCGACCCGTTCCAGCGATTCCATAACGCGGTTCTTACGCTCTACAGAAGGCATTTTGTGGCGGTAGGTAAGTGGCAGTTCGACATTTTCATACACGGTGAGATCGCCAATGAGATTGAAGCTCTGGAAGATGAAACCAATTTCCTGATTGCGAATGCGCGCGCGCGCGGCAAAATCAAGGTGCTCCACAGGCTGGCCATTCAGCCGATACCCTCCAGCAGTCGGTGTGTCGAGCAGGCCGATGATCGAGAGCAGCGTAGTTTTGCCGCATCCCGATGGTCCGGACATCGCTACATACTCACCTTTGCGAATCGTAAGGTGGACCCCGGACAGAGCGTGGGTCTCAACCTCGTCTGTAAAGAAGGTTTTGGTCATGTCTTCAATCTGGATTAGCGTTTGTCCTGCCTCGGTCATAAGGGTTATGCCTCGTCTGAGAGTTAATCAAGCCGAATGCGGTCGGTATTATCGTTGCGCGACATGTCGGAGAGGATGACGGTGTCGCCCTCATGCAACCCTTCAAGAATTTGAATTGAATTCACAGAAGCGCGCCCAACTTTTACCGGAACGCGCACCGCTCCCTTGTCGTCAGCATCGAGTTTAAACAAGCTGATTGTGCTGTTTTCCTGTCCGAAAGCTGGGCGGCCAACATAAAGAACGTTGTTCAATTGCTCCAAATCGATGGTTCCATCGACGCTCAACTCCGGCCGTGCGCCTTTGGGTAGCTCGCCGGTCAGCGTTACGTCCACGGTGACGGTTCCATTTTGTACGGCTGGATCGATACGACTTACAGTCCCTGATATAGTTCCGTTATGAGTGTCGATCAGTCCCGCCTGGCCCATCTGTATGTCACGTGCTTGCGTCTCCGGAACTTTCAACTCGGCTTTGAGATGGTTGGGCTGAACGACCTTCGCCAGCATTACGCCCGGCAGCACATGTTGGCCGACTTGCAGGGGCAACTCAGTTAGAATTCCTTCAATTCCGGCGTGGACTTTTAGCGCGTCCAACTGGGCTTGCTTGAGCTCTGCGAGCGCGCGCATCTCATCCACCCTGGCCTGCTGCTCAGCAACCTGCGACACAATTGCCTTCAGGTTGATATCCAGCCGTTCGACTTCAATGTTGTTCCGCGTGGTGAGTTCATCTGCCTTGCTCTTGGAATTCTTGTATGCGAGTCCCGAAATCACTCCGAGATCAAAAAGCGCCTTGTCGGTGTCAGACTGCAGTTTGGCCTGGGTGTAATCGGCGTTTACAGTTGCTGCGCCAGCCTTCTGGGTCATGAGATTGCTTTGCAGCGTTACTCGTAAGCTCTGAAGTTGAGCTTCCGCAGCCCTCAATTGCAGTTTGGCATCGACCGCCGCTTGCTCGACTTGCGGGTTGCTCATCTCCATCAGGACATCCTTCGCCGTGACTTTCGACCCTGGCAGCATGCGTATGCGAACTACGGTAGCTTCGGTCTCCGCTGGGATTTGACGGATGAACTCCTGGCTTGGAACCAGCGACCCGAGACCCCGGACTTGCCGAAGCATAACGCCGTGCTTGACCGTGTCGGTCCACACGGTGCTTCGCTCAAGTTCGGGTGCCGCCGGCTTGAGCCGGGAGACTGCAACCGTCACTGCAACGAGGCAGACGATGCCTATGGCTGCCGAGATGACTAGCCGGCGTCGTTTTTGCTTTTTGAATTCTGGGCGTGCGATGTCCATCGCCTAAGATTATGCAATCCTAACGCCATGAGCCGATTGGTCCTATCACATTGAAAACATTATAGGTAAAGATTCGGCGGCGAGCCCGATTTAGATGTTGGGTGTCCGCCCCTGAAACGCAAGTGTCCATTTCCGGACATTATTGCTCGTCTAGAGCTAGGTCTATAAGAACGGATCATTTTGACTAACTGAGTCAGGGTTCGCAGAACCAGATTGTGTTTCCAATAGTTGGTCGTTCGGATACGAATTTCGGTAAGTGAGAAACATGTGCATTTGGAGTTAGAGTTGGCTTCCGCTGGATGTATTCTGTGGTTTGTTGGCTGTAGGAAACCCCAAATGGAGCCAGGAAAGATGAAGATCATCAACGTTAAGGTGGTTACCTTCGCAGTAGCAATCGTCGTAATTCTGGGCCGCACTCTCTCGGCGAACGCCCAGGATTCGGCCGCACTTTTTAAATCAAAGTGTGCCGGCTGCCACGCCGCTGACGGGACAGGCTCGCCAATGGGCAAGAAGTTGGGAGCCCACGACTTTACCAGCGCCGACGTACAGAAAATGTCAGATGCCGACCTCACAGATCTCATTACGAACGGCAGAAACAAGATGCCAAAGTATTCAACTCTGAAGCCAGAGGAAGTTAAGGGGCTTGTAGCATACATTCGCACACTGAAAAAATAACGGCAGGCATCGCATTGAGACTTGAAAGGAAATCACCCAAGGCAGCGGATAAACCGCGGTGACAGCGAAAGTGTCTGTGCTCGAAGTAGTGGATACGAAAGAAAGATTTCCGTGAAGAACAGATAAAGGGCCGGACCTTGGCTAAAAACGCCTACGGTAAATAGCCGAGGGAAAACTACGTTATTTCCCGTATAGACCTTCCCACCACCTGACATTAAAGTCGTTTTTGCCAGCGTTGAATCCCAAACACCCAAGCAGGGACGATTATGCCGAATGTAAGCTTTCCCTTCGATAGCCTTAATCATAGCCTTAATCATTGGCGCGACCTCTATGTGTCAGCATTGTTTGAGACCGACAGAACCCGGCTGCCGGAGCGAATCGCGGACGCGGAACGCGCCATCGTGGCCCGGGCACGAGAGTTGTTTTCCGCTGGCACCGATACAATCGAGGAAGATCAGGCGCTGGACGACGCCCTATATTCGTTGCGAGCTTTACAGAGCTGCCTTGAACTGAGGGCAATGGCGCATGCCGAAACTTCGTGCGATTCCGGTCAGTGGATGGCCGATTAAAAAGTGCGGAAGCCTGTTGTCGAAATCCCGATTTAGTCTGCGGCGTCCAATTGCTTTCTTGCTAAATACCAATTGGTGATTTCGAGGCCGTCCCCGCCTGCGACACGCTCCTCAGCGTCCGCTTGTGTGGCGGGCGGAGGCATGACCACCGCATCGCCAGGACGCCAGTTGGCAGGAGTGGCGACATGATTCGAGTCGCCCATCTGTAGAGCGTCCACAACCCGCAGAATCTCGTCGATATTGCGTCCGCAAGCTGCTGGATAGTAGAGCAGGGCCCGAATCGTCTGCGCGAGGTCGATAAAGAGAACCGCACGTACTGTTGCCGTGTCGCTGGCCGCATCGTGCAGCATTCCAAACAAGCGAGCAATTTTCCGGTCGGGGTCCGCAATGACTGGAAAAGAATTTTGATTCCACTGGTCTCTTCGATATTCCGAATCCAAGCGATGTGAGAAAAAACGCTGTCTACTGAACAACCCATCAGTTGCATCTTGCGTTTCTCAAACTCGTCATTGCGGCGCGCGAATTCGACGAATTCCGTGGTGCAAACCGGCAGAAAATCGCCGGGATAGGAAAAAAGCACAACCCACTTGCCCTTAGAGATGTAGTCGCTGAGGCGGAGAACGCCCTGCGTGGAGTGAGACTCAAAATCCGGCGCAAGCTCGCCAATTCGAGGAATGCGCGGAACAGTCACCGCAACCATTTCGGTGCTCACGGGGCAATCTCCTTGGCGCGATCCAGTGAAGTGTGCATGCCTACTTGGCGCAAGCCGGATGTCCGCAATCGCACTCGATTTCCGCTTCGCTTGATCCTGCTTCCTTGCAAAGCTGGCTGCAATATTTTTCCCCCGACGGTGGAACGCAAATGCAACGGCAAGTGGGCACACTTGTCGGGTTTTTTGGTCGCAGCCATTACCCTCCTAGCAATTTTTGGACACGCTGCGAAATGGCAGTTCGGTCACCACGTCTTTAAGAAGTACGCGAACCCATCAGAGCGGGATATAGGTACGGCAGGGCAGATTGAGGCAGAAATGGCTGTATGTTCAAAGCATTGACATCGTTCTCGGGGCCTGTCATTTCATCCAACCGACCGGCCTCGGCGGACATCAAAGCGCTGCACACTTGGGGCGATGGAATTTCCGACATAAGGGACTACGGATGTTTTTCGACTCCCCGACGCGAGGAGATAAAAATGGCGGTAGATACAAACTCATCGACTAAACTCTCCGTTCGAAGGGCGGGAGATTTCCATTGCTGAATCACACCGCGCCAACCGTGTGGCCTGGAAAACCCTATCCGCTAGGGGCAACCTGGGACGGCGAAGGGGTGAATTTCGCAATCTTCTCCGAACATGCGGAGAAGGTCGAGCTCTGCCTGTTCGACCCCAGTGGCCGCCGGCAGACTCACTGCCTGAGCCTGCGCGAGCAAACCGATCAGGTCTGGCATTGCTACCTGCCAGAAGCTCGTCCCGGATTGCTTTACGGCTATCGCGTCTATGGTCCCTATGAACCATCGAAGGGACTGCGCTTCAATCCTCACAAACTTCTTCTGGATCCTTACGCGAAGCAGATACACGGTGACATGAAATGGAGCGATTCACATTTTGGTTACCGGATCGGACATAAACAGGAGGATCTTTCATTTGACCGTCGCGACAGTGCTCCCGGCATGATGAAAGGTGTGATCATTGATCCTTCGTTTACGTGGGGAGCTGACCAGCCGCCCCGCATTCCCTGGCATCAAAGCGTGATCTATGAAATGCATGTGAAGGGTTTTACGAAGGGTCATCCTGAAGTTCCGCCGCAGTTACGCGGAACCTATGCCGGGCTAGCCACCGCCCCGGTCATCGATTACTTCAAAAGACTTGGCATTACGGCCGTTGAGTTGATGCCTGTCCACACGTTCGTTGATGACCGTCGGTTAGTGGAACAGGGCCTGCGCAACTACTGGGGATATAACACAATTGGTTTCTTTGCTCCGGAATCCTGCTACTCTGCAACCGGAACAATTAACGAATTCAAGACAATGGTAAAGACTCTGCACTCGGCGGGAATCGAGGTAATTCTCGACGTGGTTTATAACCACACTGCCGAAGGTAATCAGTTCGGACCAACCTTGTCCTTCCGTGGAATCGACAATCCGGTTTACTACCGCGCAATAGCCGACAATCCACGCTACTACATGGATTACACCGGAACCGGCAACACGTTGAACATGCGGCATCCTCGTGTGTTGCAGCTTATTATGGACAGCCTTCGGTACTGGGTAAACGAGATGCACGTAGACGGCTTTCGCTTCGACCTAGCGGCAACTCTAGCGCGGGAACTACATGAAGTTGATCGGCTCGGAGCTTTTCTCGACATCATTCATCAGGATCCACTGCTGTCTCAAGTGAAACTGATCGCTGAGCCTTGGGATTTAGGCGAGGGTGGCTATCAAGTCGGTAAGTTTCCCGTTGGGTGGGCGGAGTGGAACGATCGTTACCGTGATGCCGTTCGATCTTATTGGAAAGGAGATGGTGGGCAGATTGGTGAGTTGGCTTATCGCATCACCGGCTCAAGCGACTTATATGCTCGTAGTGGCCGCAGACCGTACGCCAGCATTAATTTCGTAACGGCCCATGATGGTTTCACGCTGCAGGACTTGGTTAGTTATAACCAAAAGCACAACGAAGCCAATGGCGAAGACAATCGCGACGGCACGGATAACAATCGGAGCTGGAATTGTGGAGTCGAAGGACCAACAGACGATCCTGTCGTAATGGCACTACGAAGTCAACAGAAGCGCAATTTCCTGGCAACGCTTTTCTTGTCGCAGGGAGTGCCCATGCTGCTTGCCGGCGACGCAATCGGGCACTCGCAGAACGGAAACAACAATGCCTATTGCCAGGATAACGAGATCAGCTGGATCGATTGGAGCGAAGGGTCAGCAGATATGGATTTGTTGTCCTTTGTCGGACGGCTGATCGACTTGCGAAAGAATCATCCTGTGTTTCGTCGACGAAACTTTTTTCAAGGGCGCGCGATTAAGGGGGCCGGAGTAAAAGATATCCTGTGGTTAATGCCCGATGGTCGGGAGATGACGGACGAGGAATGGAGACAGCAGTCGGTTCAGATACTGGGTATGTTTCTTTCCGGCGAGGGCCTCGGGGAACAGGACGAACGAGCCCAGCCGATTACCGATCAGAACTTCCTTCTCCTAATGAATGCGCATCATGAGTCGGTCCCTTTCTTGCTTCCAACCGTAGCCTCCGGGATGGGATGGTTAACTTTGGTCGACACATCTTGCCAAACGACGCGCGGTATTCCGTCACTCTATGAAGCGGGGTCGAGCTACCCCTTGCAGGCGCGATCATTAGTTGTCCTGCAGGAACGCCAAAAAAATAGAGTGCGCGCTAAGGACCGAAGGCATGAAACGTAAACATGTAATGCCGTTTGGAGCCGAATGCCGTGAAGACGGTTCAGTTCGCTTCCGGCTGTGGGCGCCTAAGCTGCAGCGTGTCGAGATCGTGCTTGAGGATAAGAATTCGCGCACTCTATCGCTCGTTCGCCATGACGAGGGATGGTTTGAATTGCTGACACGTGAAGCAGGTGTGGGAGCTCGTTACAAGTTCCAGATTGACCGGCGACTGAAAGTACCAGACCCAGCCTCTCGATTTCAGCCCTTCGATGTGAGCGGACCCAGTGAAGTAGTCAACCCTTCTGTGTTCGACTGGCAGGACAAAGAGTGGCGGGGCTTGCCTTGGGAAGAAGCCGTTATCTACGAACTGCACGTGGGCACGTTTACGCGAGAAGGGACTTTCGCCGCGGTTCAACAGAAGCTGGATTACCT
>JBAPOI010000990.1:0-2457 GCA_049279555.1 Candidatus Sulfotelmatobacter sp. | reverse complement strand
TTTGGCGTCCCCGACGGGATTTGAACCCGTGTTATCGCCGTGAAAGGGCGGTGTCCTAGGCCGGGCTAGACGACGGGGACGGTTGTGAGACAAGGCACCTGAGGCACCATTGATCGTAACAATCCCTCACCGCCCTGTCAAAACGCTGAGAGAGCGAGTGGTCCCCCCGGCAATCGCAAAATCAGGAGCTACAACTTGTGACATTGCAACTCGTAAAGACAGCGAGGCCTGGCGATCTATTCCCAGGCACACGCTCACCAGTACGTCGTCGCTTTCCCACAATCCCGGAACAATTTAGAATTTACGGATAGCGGCGCGGAGGTAGCTGCGTCGGCTCTTCGAGGCAATCATGTCCGATCCGCTTTATCTCAGCCTTTGGTTCCCGGATTTTTCCGGCCCGGAAATGTTGCCGCACGCGTTTGCCATATTGCAGCAGTTCCCTTTCTCTGCGCAGCGTGCTGGCATCACGTACTTCGCGCTTCATCCTGTTTCCTGGAACGAGGCTACTGTTCTTGAGCGGCGCTTTCCACTCGGAATCGATCCTGGCCAAGCGGCGCTGCTCGCCGCTGAAACGGTTCACGAGGATTACGCATACGTTTTCGAAGGTTACTGGGATCTGTGGACGCCGGATATGACGAAGGAGAGTTGGGTGCTGGAGCCTGCGCTCGTGAAGTTCATTGTTCAGGGGGAAGAATTCGACGACGGATCTTATCAGCAGACCGGGCACGTCGAGGTGGATTTCGGACCAGACTCTTTTTTCCTGCAACCCGAGACCTCTCTCAGCGAACAGACGCGTGCGAAGATTCGCGAGAATGTTGCGAAACTGGTGGAGTTCTCGAAGAACGTGGAGAAAAATAGCGGCACCAGCGCTCGCCTGTTATGGTCAGAATCTGAGGAAAGCTTGGCCCAGAAACTGATAGCTAGGCTGCAGCGAGTCAATGAGTAACGAGGTTGTTTTCGTCGCATACCGGTCAAAAAGCCAGCCAGTAAAAGCGCTCAATCTTCCATTGTTGGCTCGATCTGTTCACGTACAGCATCAAGACATCATGAGGGATATCCCTAAAGCCGAATATCGCCACGTAGGTCGGCGGCCTTAAGTGCTGGCGGCGCTGCTGCATCAGTCCGAGCCCCATAGACTTTGCGTTCTTTAATAAGTAGGAGCGGTTATCTGTTTCCTTTTCCGACCAGCCCACCACTTGGATTGCGGATTGTACACTCTCAAATTTTCGCAGCTTAGCATCCAAGAGATGTGTTCCAGAGTCTGCCGCGGTTCCATGATCAAGATCGTTGGCCAAGCCGTGATCTACCAGCAGAAATGATCGCAAAACATTCTCAGCCGGCGCTTTTCCCAAATGGAGTTGCTGCAATTGATAACTCAGGCCTGCCTCGTCGACATTCTTGCTCGCCCCCTGCAAGTCCTCAGCAATGAGATACGTGTTGAAAAAGTGATCCAAGAAGTTTCGCACGTCGTTCTCATCGGCACTTGCAGAAGTGAGGAGTTCCTTCATCGCATCTAGAAACTCCCTAGGCAGACTAGTGATCGCGCTCAACTTATCGCGAAGCGTGCCTCGCATTGTCCCACAGTCGTAGGAAGCCTTTTTCTTCTTGATTCTGTCAGTCGGATTCTCACTAGAGGTATTGGGAAGGTCCAGTGAGGAGATCAGGTCGGAACGGCCATAATCGTCGAAGCGGACATTCTGATCCTGGCGAAACCACCGTTCCTTTTCTTGCTTAGTAGAGGCCTCAGCAAACGCTACTACTTGCGGTTTTATCGCCGCCCAGTCCGGGGACGAGCGTCTAGGGTCTTCCCTCAGCCCAGGCTGACTACTCAGGTACCTGACGAGGTATGAGTAAACGGACTCCGCCATCTCAACGGTATCGTCTCCCCAGAGAAAAGTTAGGTCTGCATCATGCCGATACCACTCCCCTCTGAGGCACGGGTGCCCGTAGGACCATTCACGCCGAACCTGCTTTAACGGGCGAAATGGAATGTCTGGCTCACCTTTGTGAGACCACGAATCCTGGAGGATGTGGAGAGAGGAGCCTAGTTCCCACAGCTTTGACTCCGTCGTGCGTGCGTCTCCGGAGTCCCCTAGAGCGTTGTCGACATCTCGGATAGCCTCTGGACCGTGCGTCTCAACCAGCCTTTGCTTGGGGTCAATCGGAATTGCTGCACCCGATGGAAAGTGGTACTTTCTGACGGTATCGTAATCAGTTTGATTTGGCCGGATCAGAATGCGAGCGACCAGCCAAGGCGCAGATGTGGTTGAGCTATCGTCTACCGACTGATCAGCAGAGGCAATCAGTTTGGCATTGGATGCCGAGAATCCCGCCTGGCGTGCGAGCCAGTATGTTAACCCGTAGTGAACATCAGTTTCGAAGCCGTACGTAGGGGGCACCATTAAGATTGAGAGCGCTAGTACAACAGTCTTTCTCACGGAAGCCCCTCCGATAGCT
>JBAPOI010000989.1:0-1895 GCA_049279555.1 Candidatus Sulfotelmatobacter sp. | reverse complement strand
CAACGTGGAGGAAGCCGTCAGCGGGGTCAAGGGCGAACTGGCTGTGAAGCTCTTCGGCTCCGATCTGAAGATGCTGGAGAAAAAGGCGGAAGAGATGCAGGCCGTGATGAGCCAGATTCCGGGCGTGGCGGACCTCGGCACGTTTCAGGTGCGGGGGCAGCCGAATGTGAATCTGGTGGTGGACCGCGCGGCCGCGGATCGTTTCGGCATCAACGTCAGCGATATTCAAGATGCGGTGGAAGGAGCGGTCGGCGGTAAGGCCGTGAGCCAGATTCTAATCAAAGAGCAGCGGTACGATTTGACGGTGCGCTACCAGCCGCAATTTCGCAGGACGGTGGAGGACATCGGCAACATTCGAATTCTTGCGCCGTCGGGCGAACGCGTGGCGCTGAGCCAGGTGAGCCACATCACGCTGGACGATGGCGCCTCGACGATTTATCGCGAGGGCAACTCGCGCTATATCGCGATCAAGTACAGCGTGCGCGGGCGCGATTTGGGCAGCACGGTCCGGCAGGCGATTGAAGAAGTGCGTCAGAAGGTGCAGTTCCCGGAAGGCTATCATCTCGACTGGACCGGCGAATACGAGAGCCAGCAGCGCGCCAACCGGCGGCTGGCGTTTATTGTGCCGATCACGCTGCTGCTGATGGCGTTCATTCTTTATTCGGCGTTCGGTTCGTGGAAGTGGGTTTTTTTGATTCTCGCCGTCGTCGCGCTCTCGCCGCTGGGCGGTTTTCTCAGCCTGCTGCTGACGGGAACGCATTTCAGCGTCTCGTCAGGCCTTGGATTTCTGGCGCTGATCGGAGTGTCGGTGGAGATCGGCGTCATCATGGTGGAGTACATCAATCAATTGCGCACGCGCGGGATGCCCGTGCGCGAAGCGGCGAAGGAAGGCGCGGCGCTGCGGTTGCGTCCCATTATGATGACGATGATCGTGGCGACGCTTGGGCTGTTGCCGGCAGCGATGTCGCACGATATTGGGTCGGACTCGCAGCGTCCTTTTGCGATTGTGATTGTGGGCGGCCTGATTGTGGAATTGCTGGTGAGCGTAATCCTGTGGCCGACGTTGTACGTGTTCTGGGCAAGGCCGGGGGATCGGCTGCCTCCGGCGGAGCAGAGCTTTATGGCGGAAGGGGAGCATGTGGATTGAGACGCAGGTAGGTCGCAATAGCAGTTAGCAATTAGAGTTCGTAGGTCTTCTGTCTGGACTCGACTTCTTCTTTACGGCACCAGATTCTTATCCCACTTTTCTACATGGGAGGGAGTGGATCCCTTCAGCAACTCCGTGAACGCTTCCATAGCTTTGCGCGCATCGCCGATCAGGTAATAAAACGCCTCCCAGTTGTCGCTGTCTTCGCCGTCGTGATTTGGAATCACGTGGTCGAAGTGCCATGCGTCCTGCAGCTCGGGATACGCATCGCTGGCGCGCTTCTCTATGTCCGCGAGATCCTTGGCGGAGAGGATTCCCTTCTGACGGGTAGTACGGCGAAGCAGTTTGCGCCGTATCACGTCGGTCAGCAAATCGGGAAGGGAAACGTTTCTCTTTCTCTCTGTCGATTTGAAGTAAAGAATCTCTTCTTTGGAGAGCGGAGAGAGAAAAACGCTGAGCTTGGGAACTGCCGCCAGGCGGGGATGCATTAGCATGGTGCGGCCCACGGAAGAATTTCCTTCGTAAAAGGCGTCACCGCTAGCGAGCAGAGATTCGAGTTCCTGATTATCCAGCGCTTGCAGATCGTGGTGAACCTCGAGTACAGCATAGCGGTCCTCGGAGCGCAGCGCCTCAAGCTGGGCGCGTGTGCGGAAGTGAAAGTCGACGCCATCGACTTCGCCGGGGCGTGGAGAGCGGCTGTTGATCATCACGAGCTTCTGCAGCCGGGCGCGCAGTTCGGGATAGAACT
>JBAPOI010000988.1:0-7121 GCA_049279555.1 Candidatus Sulfotelmatobacter sp. | reverse complement strand
GACATGAACTCCTTACCGAAACCGCTTTGGGTCTATGATGACATCCACTCCGAAAACCCCGACCATGTGCATTTGGGCGTACACCTCATCTTGATCTTCGTTTGTTTCCACGTACACTCGCCTGAGGTACTCCACCGAGAGTTCGCCCGGATATAGCGCTTCCGCTTGCACGCAGGTCGTGAAATTATCCGCAAGCTGCGTAGTCCTGACCGCGATGTTGCCATTGTAGCGGACAACACGAGCCGCAAAGAGGGTTTCCACCCCCGCTGCTCCAGCGCCATGCGCGAAGCCAGTGTACATATTGTTGGTCGTAGCGAAATACACCCCTGAATGCGTCAAAATTTCGGGATCGAAGGACATAATGCACCACCATAAATCCTCAGCACGGTGCCAGCGGCAGGAGGTTGCGAAAAACACTGAATTGATGCGCGAGATGGACAGGTTCACGTAATCGAGCCAAGCTGGGTCTTTGCGGTAGATGGCGTTCGGCTTGTAGATGAATTTCAGATTCACTTCAGCGGGGAGGCGTTCCCTTGACTTTACCGCTCCCGAATGCAGACTTCCGAGGAGACCTCTGTGGGTCGTGAAATGCAATACTTCGGTGATGCCGCGTTTCTTGATAATGTCTAGAATCGTCACAAGTCGATGCCGTCGAATGAATCCGGTGCCAAATAGTCGATAAGTTTCGACGCTTCGGCGGGTTTGTATCCAAGTATCACTGATTTCCGGGCGCGACCAATTCCCATCGCGAGTAGCCGCCGTAGCGTGACAAGGCGGTCATCATCAGCTTCCTGACCGTGTACTGTGACCTCAGAATTCAATCCGACGATGATCACATGATCGAATTCGAGACCCTTTGCCGAGTGAAGCGTGCTGAGAGCGATATTCTCATTGCCCTGAGGCCAATCGGATTTTCGAGTGATCTCAACGAACGGTAGCCCAGCGGCGCGAAGGCGACGGCGCGTTTCGTCAAACCACCCTCCGCCCTGAGGATGCAAGAACGCGACCGACTCGTCTTGAAGGTTCACCTCCTTTTTCAGATACTTAATGACATAGTCAATCTGCTGTCCAAACTTGCCTCGAAGCACGATCGGTGTGCGACCATGCGCTGAGCACGCTTTGAAATCTGGCAAGGTACCGTCGTCGTCGAGCGGCAAACCCTCAATCAATGAAACAGCGAGCTTCGCGATTTCGACCGTATTCCGGTAATTGTGCTTGAGATGCCCGATGTTCTCAGGGCGAATGGTGACACCAGCCTCCTGCCACGTAAAACCACGGGCGTAGATTCGTTGAGCGGAGTCGAGAACGAACGTCAGACTGTAAACAGGTGCAAGTTGGTTAGATATTGCCCTAATTTGATTAGCCGAAAAATCTTGCGTTTCATCTGCAATGATGATGTCGAATGGCAGAGCAAACTTCGACTTCGCCAGTTCTACTGCCAAGTCGTTCCAATCGGATCGACGGCGGTCAAGCTTCCAAATCAGGTAAGGCTTGATCACCTCATCGAGTAACGTCTGGCGCTGAGCTTTCTCCATGCGAGGACTTGCACCGCGCCCAAGCCTCCGTACTGTTAAGTATTTGTCGAGGTCTGCGGGAAGAAACCGTCCAAGCACGTAGTCCACTTCATCCAGCAGGAACGCGGAGGGCAGACCGAGCTTGCCACCGAGACCCAAAATCATGCTTTGGCGGACATCGTCGTCCACCATGACTGGGTTGCCCAACGCAGACCTAGCCCACCTGCTAAATGTTTCTATTTGAAGATCAACGCCTTGAAAACTTGCGGCTTGCTCGCTTGTAAGCACTTCAATGTAGCCACGGAGGGTACGATTGAACGTGAGCACCAGCACGCGCAAAGGTGTTTTGTCATTTTCGCGACGACGGCGATTCAGAAACAGACCAATTAGTGATTTAAGACGCAGCAGCGCGGTCGTCGTTTTCCCACTTCCTGCCGCGCCTCGAATCAACTCGACACCCAGTCGGGTTCGCGAAAGAATAGATAGCTGCTCCGGCGTTGGAGTGACACTTCGAAGTGTGCGCATGGCTTCCGACCTAAAGACTTCGGAGCGAGTCCGAGTAAAACCACTCTTATGACCGGGGGATAAGTGCAGCATATCAGAGGTGCGCGTCGCTGGTGTGGAAACTCGACGGGGGTAATTGATGATGGTGCGTCTCCCGTCGGAACTGCGGAGGCTTGCGTCTGTCTATGAGAAGAGGCTATGTTGAGTTTGTGTAAGCTCACCTGCACGCGAGCATTCCGCGTCGTCATTCGCCACGTGGTTGATTCGGGTGCTAACTGGATAGCAGCGGATCACGCAGGCAGCGCAGGGCTTCAGCATCCTTGACTTCGAATCCGCACTTCCGGGCGCTGTCAGGAACAGTGCCGGCCTGATTTCAATCTTTTAGGATGTCCCGACCGTGCGACCTCGCCTTCGATGAGTTCCGGCTGCTTCTTAGGGATGATATGCAGCGGGCCGTCCTGTTCGCCTTCCTTGGCGATCCGTCTTGCTCCCCTCGCATGGCATGCGATGCAGGTCTGCGCCTCCGGGATCGTCTCGGACAGGCACAGCAGCGAAAACCTTGCGCCACAGGCGGCGCATTCGTAGACGTAGACTCCGCTGATCAAGCGGGGATACTAGCACGGAACATATGAGAACAGCGATGCAGTTTTCGCCCTCTCGTCCGTTCGCCATTGGGGGTCACGCAGTTACTTCTCGGTTATGGCGTTGACCGCAAGGCTTTTGGCCCTGCTTCTACCAACCGGAGATTCCAAGCGTTTACCTTGTGGCCTAGCGAAGATTCCCACGGCCTCCGTATCCTTGGGGTGTGTCCAACCTACGTCGAGCGGACTATACACAGCATCTCGCGGGCAAGACCGTCCTCAGGGTCACGTGGCACAACGAGCCTGACGAGGACTATCGGTGTCTCAGCATCTTCTTCACGGACGACACGATGGTCAGCTTTAGGTTTCACACATTCGTGGACGAGGAAGCGGAGCTTGCGGACTTCATTGACGGGAACCTCAGCAATGAACGGCTCATCACGCCTGCGCCAATCACTCGACCCACGAAGGATGGTGAGTAGCGATGCCCAAGCCGTGGATCGAGTTGAAGGAAGCTCGCGGCAAAAAGGTCAAGCACATGACCGTGGAGTTCGATCCTGATTACAACTGCGTCGCGGTTGAGTTCACCGATGGGACTGCAATGAGCGTGGACGTGATTCAAGCGGTCAGTATCAGACCTCAGTTTCAGCAGGTCGGCACGGGGGACACCAAGATACTGCGCAACTACCGAGCGAAGATCAACGTGGCAGGGAAATTCTGAGGAAAGGCATGGAGAGAGCAAAACGCAATCCGTTCCCTTACGACCTCGTCGCGAGGCTGTGGGCAAAGGGCAAGACAATCGCCGAGATCGCGGAGCGGACAGGTCGCATCGACCAGAGCCGGGAGGACGGCGATAAGTACCACACCATGCGCGTCTTCCTGATGCGCATGCACGCCGGGTACAAGGATCGTTCCGGCAAGATCGTCAAGCTGCCGTACCGGGTATCCCGTAAGCTAGTCCGCGCCGCGAAAGAGAGGCGTCTTTTCTAGCCTCGCCCTAAGTCATCGCGATTGCCCTGCTGATCAGTGCTTCTCCTTGTCGTTCAACTCCTCCGTGAGGCTGAACAGGTAGCTCAGCGTGTGCTTCAGCGCGTGGGCGAGATTCATCATCCGGGTGAGACCCGGATTGCCGTGCCCTTGTTCGATAGTTTCCAGCGTGGAAAGGCTGAACTTCGCCATCCTCGCCAGTTCCGGTCTCGATAGCCCCGCTTTCTTGCGGAGCCGCCGCACTACGACTCCGAAGTTTTTCTGCCACAGGGCGAACTCACTCTTGAACTTTTTGCTGTGCCGCGTTCCTCGCTTCAAGGTCATTTTCCCTTCTCATGGACGAACGGATAGCTGCGCAGGATTTTTGCGTCACCCGTCGTCCAATCCACATGCTCAGGCTCCATCTGAACAAAAGGACGAATGGCGACGTGAAACGCGGTGTTGTCGGTGAATTTCACCGTGATGTTCCGCCAATCGGACTCGTTCGTCACAGTGATCTTGGCGACGGTCTTACCGATCACTTCCGGGTACTCGTGGATTTGGTGGGGCATCAGCGTTTTCCTTTCCTCCGGCGCTTCGGCTCCGGCTTCAGGGAGAAACCTTTCATCTGCGGGATTTTGCTTGTGCGGAAGTCTTTGTCGAGTGTCCTGATGCAACCGCGAAGGATGTCTTCGACGAAAAGGATGCGTTTTCGGCTTGCGTCCATCGGGCCGAGGACTTCGATCAGCAGCGTGGTACAAACGACTGGCTTACCCCTCTTCATGGGCGAGGAGTATATGCAGAGACAGCAGGGGAATAGTAGGCCACAAACTCAGTTGCAGGCGTCGCCGCCTATCGGCACTATGTTGGCGCAGACGGGTTGCTTCGAAGTACTCTTCGACAAGCCGCTCCCGCCGCGATAGTCGGTAGCGACCGCACATGGGGGAGATTATGGCAGATTGGGTGGGCGTGGGGACGACCTAACAACAAATGCAAGTCTTCCCACGCATGGCTTCCCGACCCTCCCACACGATGAGAGGCAGAATGACTAAAGCCGCAACCGGGTCTGCCCACTTTAGGTGCCAAATCGAGTTGATCGCCAGTCCCGCCAAGGCGATCAGCGACAGGTAAGCGCACAGTGCCGACTGTGCGGCATCCGCCCTCAAAGCCGCGCTGCCTGTAGCTTTTGACAGCCGCTGTTTCTCTTTCGCAAGCCACGGCATGACGGCGGCGGCTGCGACCAAAATGGCTATCCCTAGAAGTGTGGGCTTGGGTTCGCTATAGCGCTGCAGACTCGCGACCGAAGTGATCGCGACACAGGCAGCCAGCGCGAACAGCAAGGCTCCCGCGACACGGGCAGCCCGCGATTCCGCGTTCTCATGTGCAGTTGCACGGAACCTCCAGAGCACTACTGCCGCCGAGAAAAGTTCTATGGCGCTGTCCCCACCGAATGCAAGCAGCGCGGGACTATGGGCCCGCCACGCGGCATAGAGAGATACCACAGCCTCCACACTCATCCATGCGATTGTGACGGTCTGCACACGTTGGATTCGCCGGATCGCCTCGGGAGTGGCTATTTGGAGCGCGGATGCCATTCACAACATTATGGCACTGTACACCAACACCGAGGCAGCAAGAGTCATCAAACAATGACGGATGAGAGTTCGCCCCGGCTTAACCTGCTGATCCTTTTCAGCGATCCGCCAGCTCACAAGTCGCTCGACTTTGTTGATTAACTGTGGTTAACTAGGGAGCATCATCTATAGTTAATCCATCTAAACTTGCTCGTGGTGAGAATCGAAGAGGTACGCTTTCAAATGGGATGCAGTCGCCTTGTTTTCTTGGTCGTTGCTATCGCAGTTCTCTCAGCAGAGGCACTGGGTCAAGGCGAGACCACCAGCGCGATTGTAGGCCAAGCGACTGATGCTACCGGAGCGGTTGTTCCGGCAGCCACGGTAACAGTAACCAGCCATGACACAGGATCAAAGCGCAGCGCCAAGACGGACGGAGCAGGTCGTTTCAACTTCCCCCAGCTAAAGCCGGGTGCATACACAGTCAGAGTTGAAGCGCAGGGGTTTCAGCCACAAGAGGCGGATAACGTCTTCTCAGGTCTGGGGCAAAAGCAAACCGTCAACTTCATCCTGAGAGTAGCTCGCTCGAATGAGACCGTTGAGGTCAGTTCGGAAGCTCCGATCATCAATCCTAGCAACGCGAACACATCAACGACTCTCGATACTCCCGCGCTTGAGGACCTGCCCAATCCGGGCGGCGACTTGACCTACCCTTTGCAGTTCGCTTCCGGCGCTCTCATCAACACGGCTGGGAGCGGCAATGATTTCGTGGGCGGTACCAACGGGTATGGCAATGTAGAATTCAACGGCTTGCCCGCCCTTTCCAATGGCTACATCGTTGACGGACTCGAAACGAACGATCCTCTTACGAACCTCAACAGCGGGCTTTCAACCAATCTTGTCTTAGGGCTAAATTCAATTTCCGAAGTGACTGTCAACACGCTGTCCTATTCTGTCGATCAAGGCAGGTATGGCGCATCGCAGGTGAACTACGTCACAAAATCTGGCGCGAACCAGTTTCACGGGAACCTGTACGAACTGTGGAACGGTTCGATCCTCAACGCGGCGGACTATTTCACGAATGCCACACTGGGCAACCACAAACCGCGCTCCAACGTGAACCATTTCGGGGGCAGCTTAGGCGGTCCGATACTTCATGACAAGCTGTTCTTTTTTTTCGACAGCGAGTGGGTTCGGATCGCATTGCCTATCGTCACGCCGACCACTGTGCCGACTCCGGCATTCCAGCAATACGTGTTGCAGCAGCTTCCGCTCGGCGGTACCGACTCCGTGACGGGATCAACCTATGCCCCCGCCCCACAACTCGTGCCCTTCTACCAGAACATGTTCTCGCTCTACGGAAAAACTAGCGGGGTACCTCTTGCAGTGTTGGGGTGCCCGTTCAATTCGGACGGTACTCTAGCTTCAGGCGCTACGCCAAGCGGCGACGGCTGCGCCAATCGGCAAAGTATCTCGCACTCCAGCGACGACCATGAGCAGGTGCAGACCGCCCGAATCGACTACAACATCAACACGAACAACACCGCATGGTTTCGCTTTCAAGCCGATACGGGCGTGCAGGCTGCCTACACAGACCCGATCAACCCGCTCTTCAACTCCATTTCTCCGCAACCTCTCTACTCGTTCGCGGCTGGATATACGCACGTGTTTTCGCAAAATCTGGTGAACTACTTCAATCCGGCATTCTCATGGTATGAGAGCCTATTTGCGCCGAGCGACTTCCAGAAGACTCTCTCAGCCTTTCCAGTCGTGCTACAGGGCAGCGGGGCAAATGCTCCATTCACCACTATCGGAGGTCTCGACAACACTTGGCTTCAGGGACGACGTGCTTCTCGGTTCTTCATCAATGACAACCTCGCTTGGAATCGAGGATCACACGAGATCAGGGTGGGAACAAATGTCCGAATCCTCCGCTTGAACGACTATGATTTCGGCGAAGGCACGGTGCCCCTCGTCACTTATAC
>JBAPOI010000987.1:0-2024 GCA_049279555.1 Candidatus Sulfotelmatobacter sp. | reverse complement strand
CAACAAGGTAGGTTGACCAGCCCACGCCATCACCCTTCGCCCAGTAATTCAGATAGGAGTCGCCGAGCGCCCCGATGAGACCCGCTATGGCGGCGATAACGTAGAAGATCATGTTGGCTGCGAGCGCCTTTTTCAGAGCTGATTGGCCATAAGTATACCACTCTGGAGCGTAGTGAAATACCAAATGCCGCCTCAGCGGCCCAAGATCAAGCGTTTCTGAGCTATTCGGGCTTCGACTGCTTCATCGAGGGAGTTGCCCACCAATTTGTTCGACACTACGCCCTCCTCCCTTTCGGCGTAGAAGTTCTACGGAGGTGGCTTTTGTAACCGCCTGATTCGCGGCAACGGCACCGCCGACTATCGGGACGACCCGATGAAAGTGTGTGTCATTGGCATTATTGTCTTGGCGCACCGCGAACATCGCGCCGGGCTCGTGCAAGGTTGAAGCACCCTAAACACACGCATGGGCGCGATGAAGCAGCGCCCATGCGAGAGGAACTTGAGATGAGCATGGAAGAAGTTTTTGGAGAGGTAATCTCCTCGTACACCCGCGCCCAGGCAATCGAGGATAACGTACTCGTCAGCCTCAACGATCCATCCTTCACTTTCCGGCCCGGCCTCAACATCTGCGCCGAGGCTGGGATCAGATTCCCGGTCGCCATGACCATCGCGGCGTTTGCTAAGACAGTATCGGAGTTGGATACGCCACTGCCGCCGTGCCAGGACATCTCAGGCAGGTTGTGGGACGTGCTCTCCATGTTCAAGTGGGCGGCCAAGCGTGGAGGTTCGGAGATTCGCTTTCCCGTGACCGTGATCAATTGGGTGTGCGTGGGGGGGAAGCGGATCAACCGGACGAAGCGGGAGACGGTGATTCTGAAAGCACTCTGCGGACCGGGCGACAATGGTGAACCGGTCATTACTATTATGCTGCCCGATGAGGACTAGACGTGACCTGTCCTGCATCTTTCCTCTAAAACGATGAACCGCGACATGCAGGCTCTTTGCTCCGGGCATATGCAAAGGACGCTCCGCTGGACCGGCGCCGAGCACAGCGCTCCTATTCACGATGTTAGCCGAGGTGCAATCTTGAAACACACACCCGAATTGAAGTTGGCCGGCGTGCTCAATCACCGCGAGTGCGCCACCGTGCTCGCGGCTCTGCGCAATTGGCAATTGACCTTGACGAACCTTGGCTTGAGCGATCGCTCCAGCAAGGATGTGGCGAAGGCCTTGGCGAAGGACCTGCCGAGCTTTGACCATTTTGAAGATGGCACGAAGCCTCTCACCGTGGCCCAGATTGATGCTCTCTGCGAGCGCATCAATCTTGGCCCGACGGCGCGCATCGTGAGCATCAATCTCGATCCGAGCAAACCCGCATCCACCACTGATTCCGCCATCCTCGACCAGATTGACGATCTCCTGGCGAACGAGTTTGGCGAGGACGAGCGCTCGGAGATCATGCCGGACGCCTGCTATGAGCTGCTTCGCCACATCGCCGATGATCTGTTGGACACGCGCAAACACCCGGAGGCGATTCCCGAGGCCTGCGAGTGCGACAACACGCATCAGCAGCAGGGCACCGTATGCCGCCGCTGTTGGCAGGACAAGGTGAAGCCCTACATCCAGCGCCGCGGTGTTGCCTGCCCGTTCTGTGGGAGTAGCAATATCGAAGGGCGGCAGTTCGACGTGCAAGCAGGCACAGCCTGGCAGCCGATGAGCTGCACGGATTGCGGTAGAGAATGGAACGATGTGTACACGCTGGATACCATCAGTGAGATCCGGCAACTAGAGGTGATTTAGAGAAGCTTCCAGCCCGTGTTCTACAGGCGCGAAAGCAATTGCGACAGCGTAGTGTCAAAACCCTGAGCAAGCACAACTAGGTTCAAGATCGTAATATTGCGTTTGCCGCGCTCAAGGTCCGCAATAAAGCTACGATCCATGCCGATCTTCTCAGCCATGATTTCCTGTGTCCAGCCGCGCTTCTTCCGGAGCTTTCGAATACGCTCCCCAAGACCCACGAGGAC
>JBAPOI010000986.1:0-18661 GCA_049279555.1 Candidatus Sulfotelmatobacter sp. | reverse complement strand
CCATGAGGTCGATCGACGGAATCAGCATGGCCACCTCATGGGGACACCGCCATCGCGCAATTCACGTTTCAGCTCTGAAATGTTTTCGATGCCGAAGTGAAAGATGGAAGCAGCTAGAGCTGCATCGGCATGGCCTTCCCGAAAGACTTCGATTAAATCACGCGCCGAGCCAGCCCCTCCGGAGGCGATCACAGGGATCGAAACGGTCTCGGCGACCGCACGAACTAATTCGCAGTCAAAGCCGGATCGAGTTCCGTCACGGTCCATCGAGGTCAGCAGAATTTCTCCAGCTCCGCAAGCGGCCGCTTCCCGCGCCCACTGAATCGCATCCCGGCCCGTGGGCTTGCGTCCTCCAGCAACAAACACTTCAAAGCCTGTGTCGGACTTTCGGGCATCGATGGCCACTACGACGGCTTGTGAACCAAAGCGGCCCGCGATCCTACCGATCAATGCAGGCTCACTGACGGCCGCCGAATTGATGGCAATCTTGTCAGCTCCGGCGTCAAAGACCGCTGCCGCATCCTCGATGCAGCGAATTCCGCCGCCGACTGTAAACGGAACGAACAACGAGCGAGCCGTGCTGCGGACCGCGTCCAGCAAAGTGTTTCGATTGCCGCTGGTCGCGGTAATGTCGAGCAGCACGATTTCGTCGGCGCCGTCGCGTGCATGGGCAGTTGCGCACTCCGCTGGATCGCCAGCGTCGCGTAGATTCTTGAACTTGACGCCTTTGACTACGCGTCCGCCATCCATATCGAGACACGCGATAATGCGCTTGGTCAACAAATCACAGCTCGCAGAAATTTTTCAAGATTGAAAGCCCGACATCGCCCGATTTCTCAGGATGAAACTGCACTCCGAAAATATTTCCGCGCTCAACAGCGCCGGCAAAAGGAAGGCCGTATTCGCTGACGGCGGTTGTTTCAGTCTGCACCGGTGCGTGGTACGAATGCGTGTAGTAGACAAATGAATCCGGCGAGATGCCGCGCAGCAACTTGGAGCTTTCCCGAACTGTCAGCGAATTCCAGCCTACATGCGGCGACTTCACCGAAGTTGGAAACTGCCGGCACTTGCCAGAGAAAATGCTAGCTCCCGCGAGTTCGTTGCACTCTTCGCTTCCTTCGAATAGCCATTGCATTCCCAGGCAGATCCCGAGAAACGGCTTGCCTGCGGAAGTAGCTTGCAGTAAAGCCTTCCGTAGACCCGTGCGATCCAAAACCTGTAATGCGGAAAAATGTCCCACACCTGGCAATACAATTTTGTCCGCAGCGGCTATGGTCTCAGCTGCATTGGTCACCGAAACCTCGGCGCCGAGATGGTCGAAGGCCTTCTTCACCGAATTCAGGTTGCCCGCGCCATAATCGACAATGGCGATCATAGAAGTCCCTTGGTGCTGGGAAGCATCCGCCCGAGACGACGGTCGCGGGAGCAAGCAACCCGCAAGGCCCGCGCAAAAGCCTTGAACAGCGCCTCGATCTTGTGGTGGCTGGAGCGCCCGTAAAGTACCCGCGCGTGAACATTGGCTCGCGCACCGCGAGCGAAGCCCTCGAAAAAGTCGCACACGAGTTCCACCTGCAGGTCGCCGACACGTGCGGCACGTACCTTCGTATCGACCACCGCAGCCGTGCGTCCACCGAAATCGACTGCTGACAAACCGAGAGTTTCATCCATAGGCATGACAAAGTAACCTGCCCGCAGAATCCCGCGGCGATCTCCCAATGCACGGTCGAAGACCTCGCCCAGCGCAATCCCAACGTCTTCCACGGTGTGATGTTGATCCACGTCCAGGTCACCGAGG
This sequence comes from Candidatus Sulfotelmatobacter sp., assembly GCA_049279555.1. Classification (GTDB taxonomy): domain Bacteria; phylum Acidobacteriota; class Terriglobia; order Terriglobales; family Acidobacteriaceae; genus Sulfotelmatobacter. The sequence goes on along the minus strand of JBAPOI010000986.1, from coordinate 16,866 downwards.
GCCGCTAGTTTGAGATCGAATCCGCCATGCCGCGTGAATAGCTCCAGCATGTGATCGAGAAAACGAATTCCAGTCGAGACTTCGTACTTTCCACGGCCCTCGATGGTCAGCGCAATCCGAATCTCGGTTTCAGTGGTCTTGCGATGTAGTTGGGCTTTTCTCACGTCCCCACCTCGCTGCATAACCCGAGTTTCACAACCACATCGCGAAGTGCCTCGATGAGAATTTGCGTGTGCCCGCTTGACCCCACTGTAAGGCGCACGCAGCCCTCACACCCCGGATCAGTGTTGCGGTCGCGGATGAGAATGCCGCGGTCGCGAAAAGCCTGAATGAATTCCGCATGAGCGGGACCGACGCGTACAAGCACGAAGTTGGCGTGGCTCGGCCAATACTGCAAACCGAGAGTTTTGAGTTCTTGCTCGAGTTCCGTGCGACCGCACCGCACCTCAGCAATATATTGTTCGACGTATGACTGATCACGCAGGGCCTCGGGCAACACGGCCAACACAACCGCGTTCACGTTGTAGGGTGAAGCGACGCGGCGCACCATGGAAATCTGTCGCGCGTCTCCGGCGAGGATGCCGATGCGTAGGCCAGCCAAGCCGTAGGCCTTCGAGAAGGTGCGCGCCACGAAGAGATTCTCCGGCCATGGCCGATGGTCGAATATCGTCTTGCCGTAAAATTCAAAGTAAGCTTCGTCCACCAGCACCGCGGCATGGGGCGCTGCCTGAGCGATCTGAAGCAGCGCTTCACAATCCACGACCGTCCCCGTCGGATTATTCGGATTCGCCACCACGATCAGCCGCGTGCGTTCGCTGATTGCCGAGAGCGTGTTTTCTAAAAGGAAGACGAAATTGTCGCCGGAAGGAATCTGGATTACGCGAGCGCCTTCCGCCTGCATAAAAAGCGCATACATTGCGAAAGTGGGCACGACGATGATGGCTTCATCCCCGGAGTCGAGATAGGCTGAGCAAAGAAGATGAATCGCTTCATCGACTCCGTTGGTAAGCAGAACCTGAGCTGCATCGAGCGCCAGAAAATCAGCGACGGAGGCCTCGACTGGTTCGCGCTCCGGATAGCGTGCCAGCGCCTCAGCATCGAGCGAACGCATTTTTGCTAATACCCTCGGCGAGCAACCTATAGTGCTCTCGTTGAAATCAAGACGCAGTCCTTGACGGCTCGCCAGAGGCGGGCGGTACGCATGCAAGCTTTTTACCGCGGCCCGGGGCTCAAGCATGGGAACACTTCACTCGCAACGATTCCGCGTGTCCGCGCAAGCCTTCGGCTTCGGCCAGAACGATTCCTGGTGGCGCGATTCGCTGGATGCCTTTGTGAGAAACCTTCTGGCAGGAAATGATTCGCACGTAATCCAATACGCTCAACCCGCCACGTACGCGTGCCATCGATCCCGTCGGCAACACATGATTCGGACCGGAGATGTAATCTCCCGCGGACTGCGGCGTGAACTCGTTAAGAAATACCGATCCGGCGTTCTTAACAGCGTGCGCGAGTGCCGCGGGCAGGGTAAGATGCTCCGGCGCGATGCGGTTCGCGTCTTCGATCGCGTCGTCGAGAGAAGCAACCAACAGAATGGCGCCACGATGGGAAAGCGATTTGGCGGCGATTGGATTTTTTCGTGTGCGGTGTTGCACTTCCGCCTGAACCGATTTTGCCAATTTCCGCGAAGTCGTGATGAAGATGCAAAGCGCATCGGGATCGTGCTCCGCCTGAGCGATCATATCGCATGCGACGAAGACGGGATCGCCCTCCTCGCTGATGAATACCGCTTCGGTGGGACCGGCGAGAAACTCAATCGCGCAATCGAACGCAACCAACTTTTTGGCAGCCGTTACGTAGCGGTTGCCCGGGCCCACGATCTTGCTCACCGGTGGAATGCTTTCTGTTCCATAGGCGAGTGCGGCGACCGCCTGCGCGCCCCCCAAGCGATAAAACTCTTTGACGCCAAGGAATGCTGCCGCGGCCAAAGTTGCCTGGGCCGGTTGTGGTGACACCACACGAATCTGCGGCACACCCGCGACCTGTGCGGGAATCACGGTCATGAGCAATGTCGAAGGCAGCGGATATCGCCCTCCGGGAACATAGCAACCCACCGATTCCAAGGGGCGGATTAGCTGGCCTACGCGGACTCCAGGATGAATTTCGCGACGCCACTCTTGTGGTTTCTGCCACTCGCAGTAGCAGCGAATGTTGGCCGCGGCCTGAGTGATCGCGTCCTGTAGCTCAGCGGGACTTTCTTGCCAGGCATCATGCAAATCAGACCCTGGCACTCGCACAGCATCCTTCTTGCCCAACCCATCCCACCGTTCCGCGTATCGGCGCAAAGCGCGATCGCCATTGCGTCGGACATCTCTCACAATTCGGCGCACAGCCGGTTCCACTTCGGCCAGGTCGCTCGAACCGCGCTGCTCCAACTCATGGACGAAGCGGTCTCTCTTGGCCCCGGCGATAATTCGCATTACAACACCACCTTGTTCAGCGGATACTCAACGATTCCCTGGGCGTTCGCTTCTTTGAGCTTCGGAATCAGCGACCAGGCAGTCTGCTCTTCGATGATTGTATTCACCGCGACCCATTCGCCATCGGCTAAAGGGGCGACTGTGGGGTTCTTCAATGCAGGAAGGAGGCCGAGGACAGCTGCTAGATCGGGCTTGCGCACGTTGAGCATCAGGCCGACGCGGCCGAGAGCAGCGATCGCTCCGCAGAGCATCACGGACAGGTTCTCGATTTTTCTCCGCCGCGCGGGATCGGTCCAGGCGGTCTTGTTGGTAATAAGTTTTGTATTCGATTCCAGCACCGTCTCGATGATTCTCAGACGGTTGGCGCGCAGCGAGCTTCCAGTCTCGGTGACTTCGACGATCGCATCGGCCAGTAACGGCGGTTTCACTTCTGTCGCGCCCCAGGAAAATTCAACTCGAACCGGCACATTCCGGCGGGCAAAATAGTTTCGCGTAACGCTGACGATCTCGGTGGCGACGTTTTTTCCCGCAAGATCTTCGGGCTTCTGAAACTCGGAGTCTTCCGGCACGGCCAGCACCCATTTCACCTTTCCCATGCTCTGCTTCGCATAGATCAAGTCGATGACGCTGACCACATCGAGTCCGCTTTCTTGCACCCAATCGAGACCGGTTAAGCCGGCATCGAGCGCGCCATGCTCAACATAGCGCGCCATCTCCTGAGCACGAATGAGCATGCACTCGATTTCCGGGTCGTCAGTTGCAGCGAAATAGGAGCGCGCGCTGGTATAAACGCGCAGACCGGCGCGGGTGAATAGATTGAGCGTAGCCTCCTGCAAGCTTCCCTTGGGTATGCCAAGACGAAGTTTCATCGCCTTGACTCCATTTCGACTCGCGCCGCCGCCGCGAGCGGAAGCTCCTCCGTGAAGCAGGATCGCAAGCCTGTGTGGCAAACTTTTCCCTCGCCGAGCACGCGCACCCGCAGCAACACCGTATCTCGGTCGCAGTCGGTCCATGCCGAGACTATCTCGAGTCGATTGCCGGAGGTCTCGCCTTTCGTCCACAATTTCTGCCGGGTGCGACTATAGAAGGTGACAAATCCCGTTCGCAAAGTTGTTTCCAGCGCTTCTCGATTCATGAAACCCACCATCAGCAACTCTTGGGTTGTGGCGTCCTGGATCACTGCGGGTGCCAGGCCTTGCATTTTGTCGAAGTCGATCTGCATAACAATCTCCTGTTTCTGCCATCCGCCCTTTTCAAACGAACCACAGAAACAAAAAACCCGCTGCGCGTTAGCGTCAGCAGGTCTGGAGTTCCTATTAGTGCTTTCGGCTATTTTCCGTAGGCCTCCGCTGACACGCTCATCGCATGGTAATGATGGTGATGACGATGATGGTGCAACGAAGTCATACTTTTCATATGCTAGGACGGCGACCATCGATTGGTCAATAAAATCCTGGGAAACTGTGAAGTCAAATTAGTGATTTGTAGCATCATTTCTTTGCATACGAACTTACTCCACAGCTAGGTAAACGTATCGAAGGACGAAGAGAACGGTAAGAATCCATATCAGGGTATTAATCTCGCGAAGCTTTCCAGCCGCGATCTTTACCACGGTGTAGGAGATCAGACCGAGGCTAAGGCCCGTCGCGATGCTGAACGTCAGCGGTGTGGCCAGAATTGTGATGAATGCCGGCACGGCTTCGCTAAAGTCGCGCCATTGGATCTGGGCGATGGATTCTGACATCAAAACGCCAACTAAAATCAGCGCGGGAGCCGTGGCATAGCCGGGAATTGCGGTCGCAAGCGGCGAGCAGAACATTGCTAGCAAGAACAATACCGCGACGGCGATGTTGCTCAAACCTGTGCGAGCTCCGGCTGCGACTCCGGCGGCGCTCTCGATATAGCTCGTGACTGTAGATGTGCCTGTTAGAGCGCCGAATACCGTGCCTACTGCATCCGCCATCAACACACGCCCAACGCGCGGAATTTTTCCGTCGCGCATGAAGCCGCCCTGCTCGCAAACTCCAACGAGTGTGCCGACGTTGTCGAAGAGATCCACAAACAGGAAGGCGAATGCAATTTCGAGCAGGCCGAGATGTTTCAGGCCTCGAAAATCAAGTTGCAAGAAAGTCGACGATGGGTGCGGCATGGAGAAAATTGCCGCGGGCCAGCTCGTGATGCCGCGCAAAATTCCGAGGAAAGCGGTCCCGATGATGCCAAGTAAGATTGCGCCATGAAACTTTCGCGCCATTAGAACTAACGTAAGGCAAAGACCGAAACAGGCGGTCTGCACCTCTTTGTCGGAGAAGCTGCCGAGACCAACAAACGTCGCGGGATTCGCGACCACTATTTTTGCGTTTCTCAAGCCTACGAACGCGATGAACATTCCGATTCCCGCAGCGGTCGAATGCTTCAAGCAATCGGGCATGCCGTTCACAATCTGCTCTCGAACCCGCGTCACGGTGAGAACCAGGAATAGGCAACCCGAACAGAAGACCACCGCCAACGCGGTTTGCCACGGAACGTGCATCGCCATGCAAACCGAGTACGTGAAGTAGGCGTTCAGCGACATGCCCGGGGCCAGCGCGATGGGATAGTTTGCGTAGAGTCCCATCACCAGGGTGGCCACCGCGCTTGAGATGCACGTGGCGAAGACTACGCCGTCAGCCGGCATTCCCGCTTGCTTGAGAATCTGGGGGTTCACCACGATGATGTAAGCCATGGTGACAAACGTGGTGAGGCCGCCGAGCATTTCCTGTTTCACGGACGTCTGGTTCTCAGCGAGCTTGAAGTAACGATCGATCAAGTTCCCTCAGTAGGCGATCTTGTTGAGTTTTTCTTCCCATGCGCGAAACGCGGCCAGAGATTCTTCATGCATCATTTGAATCATAGGGATCGCACGCTGCGCGTGAGGCTGTGCGATCTCGCGATAGATCAGCGAATCGTCAAAGCCGGCTTTGGAAGCATCGGCGGCGGCGCTGGCGAAGTAGACGCGGGAGAGCCGAGCCCAATAAATTGCGCCCAGGCACATGGGGCACGGTTCGCAGGATGTGTAGATTTCGCAATCGTGCAATTCGAAGGCCTTGAGTTTCGCGCAGGCGGCGCGGATGGCTAGAACTTCGGCGTGCGCCGTTGGATCATTGATCGATGTAACCTGATTCGCGCCCTCGGCAAAGATGCCGCCGTCCCTTACAATGACTGCCCCGAACGGCCCACCATGCCCAGAGCGGACATTCTCAACTGCGAGCTTAATCGCGCGGGCCATGAAAGGATTGTCCATGTGGTTGCTCTGTTAACGCGTGGCCGGCAGAGAAATGGCCACTCCCCAATCCGCGAACCCGCGAGCATCTCAGTCGACATGGACTCTTTCGCTGCCGCTTCGCTGAGAAGGGAGTATAAGCTGGGAATTGGAAATTCGTAAAATGTTCTTTTGCGTGGAAGGTATGTTGACAAAACGTGGGATGCGGCAGTTTCGAATCAGGTTCTCGATTTTGTAAGGAGAAGGTTACTTGGAGTTGCAGGCTTTCTTGTCGCGTCGTGTGGTGACCCCGGATAGTATTCGGCCGGCTGCCATTCTCCTAGATGGTGAGAAGATTCAGGCTGTTATCCCACAGAATCAAGTTCCTCGCGATGCCCGCGTGTGCGATTTTGGTGAGGCAGCGATTCTTCCCGGGCTGGTGGATTCGCATGTGCACATCAACGATCCCGGACGCGCAGACTCGGAAGGTTTCGAGACGGCGACGCGTGCGGCCGCGGCCGGTGGCTACACGCTTCTGGTGGACATGCCGTTGAACTGTCTGCCGGCCACGACCACTGTCGCCTCGCTCGAAGCCAAGCGTGCCGCTGCAGAGGGTCGATGCCGCGTGGACTGGGCGGCATGGGGCGGAGTCGTCGTGGACAATCAATCCGACATTGAAGCGCTGGCGACTGCAGGTGTGCTCGGCTTCAAATGCTTTCTGATCCATCCCGGCATCGATGGCTTCACCATGGTCACGGAACAGCGACTTCGAGCGGCGTTGCCCACTATTGCGCGAACCGGCTTGCCGCTGCTGGTGCACGCGGAACTTCCGGGACCGATCGATACGGCCACTGCAACTCTCGAGAGCGCGGATTGGAGATCCTATTCGACCTACCTTCAATCACGTCCGCAAGAGGCGGAGTTGGCTGCGATTCGATTGCTGTTATCGCTATGCCGCGAATATCGTTTTCGCCTGCACGTTGTTCATCTTTCGGCGAGCGAAGCATTGCACGAGTTGAAAGCGGCGCGTTCAGAAAGATTGGCCGTTACCGTGGAAACCTGCCCCCATTACCTCCATCTGACGTCCGAAGCGATCCTGGATGGAGCGACCGCGTTTAAGTGCGCGCCGCCCATTCGCAGCCGGGGAAACCGTGAAATGCTCTGGCAAGGCTTGAGGGACGGAGTAATCGATATGGTGGTCACGGATCATTCTCCATGCCCACCAGAAATGAAGCGATTCAAAGAGGGCAATTTCAGAACCGCCTGGGGCGGGATTTCGAGTCTTTCGATGGCGCTGCCCCTCATGTGGACCGAAGCCAGCCAGCGCGGATTTACTTTGCTCGATCTTGCGCGTTGGATGGCTGAGAAACCGGCGCAGCTCGCGGGCTGCCTAAGCCACAAAGGAAAAATTGAGCCGGGCTTCGATGCCGACTTCGTCGTATTCGATTCAGATAGCGAATTCACGGTGTCGGAAGGGCGGCTGCATTACCGCCACGCGGTCTCTCCATACCTGCGAGAAAAACTTCGTGGCGTTGTGAACGCTACCTATCTACGGGGGCAGCCCGTTTTTGTTGACGGCAAGTTTCCCGGATCGCCGAACGGCCGCGAGGTCAGGCTCGCTACCGTACCGACTGATTGACCTCACGCGTTTTTTTCGATAGTAACCGTCATGAATTTCGGCTAACAGCGGCGCGGTTGTCGGGCTACACTATCCCATCTACGCACGGCGATAAAGAAAACTTACATCTCGGAAACAGCGAATCATGAATAGTGAGCGCATCGTCGGTTCATCAGTCCCGCGCAAAGAAGGCCGCGAAAAAGTAACTGGACAAGCCCGCTACCTCGACGATATGGTTTTGCCGGATATGCTCTACGGCGCGACGGTTCGCAGTCAGATTCCCAGAGGCAGAATCGAGAGGGTCAAGTTCGACCCCGGAATTCCCTGGGACGAGTTTGTGATCGTATCGGCGAAAGACATTCCGGGGAAGAATTGCATTGCACTCATCGGTGACGACCAACCGTGCCTGGCGAGCGAATTCGTAAACCATCCCGAGGAACCGGCCCTTTTGTTAGCTCACCAGGATCGGTATGTTCTTCGAAAAGCGGTTGAGGCCGTATCGATAGAGTGTGAATCTCTTCCCGCGATCTTCACGATTGAAGAAAGTGAGAAGTGTTCTGAAATCAGTTGGGGCTCCGACAATGTTTTCAAGACATATCGCATCGATAAGGGCGATGTCGATGAGGTTTGGTCGAAGGCCGCCTACATTGTCGAAGGCGAATATAGGACCGGAGCGCAGGAACAGCTTTACATAGAAAACAACGGCATGATCGCGACCTACGATGCCGGGCAGGGCATCACGGTGTGGGGATCGCTGCAGTGTCCTTACTACGTGCATAAGGCCCTGATGGCGCTGTGCAGCTTGCCCACGGAAAAAGTTCGCGTCGTGCAAATGGAGACTGGCGGCGCTTTCGGCGGTAAGGAGGATTACCCGTCGATGATCGCCGCGCACGCCGCGCTGTTGGCGATTAAGTCGGGCAGACCGGTGAAGATGGTTTACGACCGCGCCGAAGATATGGCGGCCACCACAAAACGTCATCCCTCGCGGACGCGACATCGCACGGCAGTAAGCGCAGATGGCAAGATTCTCGGCGGAGAAATTGAGTTCACCATCGACGGCGGCGCGTACGCAACGTTGTCTTCGGTAGTCCTTTCGCGCGGCCTGATTCATGCCGGCGGTCCGTACTATTGGCCGAGTGTACGGATTTATGGGAAAGCGGTTGCCACGAACGCACCGCCACATGGAGCTTTCCGCGGCTTCGGTGCGCCACAGAGTTTATTTGCCATAGAACGGCATATGGACCGAATCGCGCGTGTGGTAGGGCTTTCGCCGGTCGAGATCCGACGCCGAAACTTCCTGAAGCCAGGAGAGATGACGGCCACCGAACAAGTCGTGCGTGAACCGATCGATCTTGAAAAACTGTTGGAGCGAGCCCTCGGCCTTTCGGACTATCACGCGAAGAGAGAACGGTTCGCGCGAGAAAATCGAACCGGGACCACGAGACGAGGAATCGGGATCGCTGCCTTCCTGCATGGCGCGGGTTTCACCGGTTCGGGCGAACGCTATTTGAGTTCTGTGGTTGGCGTCGAAGGGTGTTCCGATGGCGCTATTCGCGTGCTGGTATCGAGTACAGAATTTGGTCAAGGAACGAAAACAGTTCTTTGTCAAATTGCGGCGGAAGCGTTGGGACTTCGCTACGAAGACGTCACCATCGCTCAACCAGATACGATGCGAGTGCCAAACAGCGGGCCTACAGTCGCGTCGCGCACGGTGATGGTGGTTGGAAAACTCGTTGAATCTGCGGCGCGAGGTATTAAACAGGCGCTCCATGCGGAGGGATTGATCGGCGAGTCTTATTCAGCCGACGAATTTCGTACCGCCTGCCGGAGCTACATTGGCGAACATGGGCAGCTGCGTTCCTGGGCGCAATATGAGCCGCCCCCGGGCATCTTTTGGGACGATCAAAAATACCGGGGCGAAGCCTACGCCGCATATTCCTGGGCGGTTTACATCGCAGAAGTCTCGGTTGACCTGACTACCTACAGCGTTTCGGTAAAGGATTTTGTCGCGCTGCAGGAAGTGGGCAGAGTGCTTCATCCGGTGCTTGCGATCGGGCAAATTGCGGGCGGGGTGGCCCAGGGCATCGGATTTGCTTTGTACGAAAAGGTCATTTGGCAGAAGGGACGCATGCAGAATAACCAGATGACCAATTACATCATGCCAACTTCCAACGATCTTCCTCCGATTCGAGTGTTCTTCGAGGAACTGGGCAATGTTCACGGTGCCTTTGGGGCGAAGGGAATTGGAGAGCTCCCGATGGATGGGCCGGCGCCGGCAATTCTGAATGCGGTCGAGGATGCGCTGAGTTTTCCTTTCAACTCAATTCCCTTACTGCCGGAGGACATCTTTGAGGCGCTCACCGGACGTTCGTCTGAGATTGAATCTAACCTTGCGAGCGCAGCGCAATGAGCAATCCTCCACATTCTTCGGGAAATCGCGTGAAGTCGGACATCTCTTTCACAGTAAACGGTGAGCGAAAGATCGTGAGCGCTTTCCCGATGGAACGCTTACTGGGGGTGCTGCGGGAGCAACTCGGGTTGACCGGCGCGAAGGAGGGATGTGGAGAAGGCGAATGTGGATCGTGTTCGGTATTGATGAATGGCGCGCTGGTGAATAGCTGCCTCGTCCCAGTCTTGCAGGCCGAGAGAGCGAGTATCGTCACCATCGAAGGAATTGCAGCTGGAGCGCAACTGCATGCGTTGCAAGAAGCTTTTCTCGAATGCGGCGGAGCCCAATGCGGCATCTGCACGCCGGGAATGATTCTCGCCTCCTGTCACCTCTTGAAAAAGAAACCAGATCCCACGCTCGAAGAAATACGGGAAGGGCTTTCCGGTAATCTGTGCCGTTGCACGGGCTACATGCAGATTTTCGAAGCTGTGGCCAGAGCGGCACGGCGCGCGGAGACGACGGCTTCCTCATGAGGCCGAAATGAGGTCCGATCCGCGGGATTACGAACTGATCGCACCTGGCAACTTGCGGAGTGTGGTGGAACTTCTGGCGCGCAATCCCGGTGAGTGGCTTCCGATAGCGGGTGGCACGGACATCATGGTGCAGTACGCGGCCGGCAAGCTGCTTTCACGAAAATTGGTAAGCATTTGGAATCTGCCGGAACTGCGGAGCATTGAAGTTCTGCCGAATGAAATTCGCCTGGGCGCGGGATCGACGTATACCGAGATTCGTGAGCATCGAATGATTGCACGGGAATTTCCGATGCTGACGCGCGCCGCGAACTGGACCGGCGGAATCGCCAATCAGAATCGGGGAACCATTGGAGGGAACATCGTAAACGCGTCGCCAGCGGCGGATTCGCTTCCCGCGCTGCTCGCTTACGATGCGGAACTGATTCTGGTTTCGGTCCGAGGAGAGCACCGGTTACCCTATGCAGGCTTTCACACGGGTTACAAAAAAATGAGGCTTGCGCCCGATGAGTTGATTCAGACCGTCTGCCTTCCGAGACGATTCTCGGGATATTTCTTTCACGCGCGCAAGGTCGGAAGTCGCAATGCCCAGGCAATTTCCAAAGTGTGTATTGCTGCGCTAGGAAAGATTGCGGTAACGGCGGACGGCAAGACGATCGAGGATGTTCGCATGGCTCTGGGAAGCGTTGCGCCAGTTCCGATTCGCCTCAGAGAGACGGAGCGGATTGTGAACGGTAAGATTATCGACGAGTCGCTGGTGCGGCTAGCCCGGAATAACGCAATCGCCGAAATCAAGCCCATCGATGACATTCGTTCGACGGCAAAATATCGCGCGGCGGTCGCGGGTAATCTTGTCGCAGAATTTCTTAATTTGCTGGCAGACGCGAACGGCGTGAGTGATGTTCTGGCGCGCTGGAATAACGCTCCCGGTGATACCGCAGAGGCACAGATTCTGCCTTGTTGCGGCTCAAAGCGATGGGCGCATGAGATAGTAGCGCGAAGACCATTCAAACACGAGGCTGCTCTGATGGCGGCGTCCGACGAAACGTGGCGTAATCTGAATGAAGCTGACTGGATTGAGGCCTTTAGTAGCCATCCGCGAATCGGCGAGACGAAGAGGCAGGGTGGAACACACAGCTCCGACGCATGGTCGCGCCAAGAGCAGGAAAAAGTCACAGAGGTCGGCGATACAGTTAAGATCGCTTTGGTCGATGGCAACAGGGCTTACGAAGAGAAGTTCGGACGCATTTTCATCGTCTGCGCAACAGGAAAATCGGCACCCGAAATTTTGGAGATGCTTCAACGCCGGTTACGGAACGACGCTGCGGCTGAACTTCACGAGGCAGCAGAGCAGCAGCGGCAGATCACACAGCTCAGGCTAAAAAAATGGCTTCAGGGATAAGGTGCATTTCGACGCATGTTCTGGATACCGTTCTCGGTAAGCCGGCGCGAAATGTCGCAGTTCGGCTCGAGAAGCAAGAGGTTTCTGGCTGGCGGCTGATCGCGTCAGGACGCACGGAGCAGGACGGACGCTGCAATCAGTTGCTGCCGGAGGAGGACACTCTCGCGCCAGGCACCTACCGTTTGGTTTTCGACACAGCGATTTACTTCGCAAGCCTGATGGTCGATGCGCTCTATCCCGTAGTCGAGATTACATTCAGCGTAAAAGCCGGCGAAAGCCGGTTCCACATCCCGTTGCTGCTGAGTCCGAATGGATATACGACGTACAGGGGAAGCTGAGCGTTGCATGTAAGACCTCAAGGAGTTCGCACGTTGACTTCTTCAATCCGAGAATGGCTCAATCTGGGCGTACGTTGGTTCCACGTTTTCGCTGCCATCATGTGGGTTGGCCAGACCTATTACTTCACGTGGCTCGACGGCCAATTTGGACGGCTGGAATGGTCGGACAAGAAAGGCGCAGGTGGAGTAGTGCCGCAGGTTTGGATGGTGCACAGCGGCGGATTCTATGCGGTTGCGAAGCAGGAATCTCTCGGAGTTCCGGCCGGGCAAGTCCGATGGTTCCGCTGGGAAGCGCTCATGACGTGGCTGAGTGGAATGGTGTTACTTTTTCTGGTCTATTATTCCAGCGCTGGATTGATCGACACAGATGTAGCGAACATCACCCAGACAACGGGAATTGCTATTGGGCTCGCAGTCTTAGCCGGGGGATGGCTCAGTTATGATCTGGCCGCGCGATCGCCTCTGGGCAAATCTGAAGCCGCGTTTGCGGGCTTTGGTTTGATCGTGATTGCGGCAATCTCCTGGTGGCTGGCGCACTTGCTCAGCGGTCGCGCCGCTTACATCCACGTGGGGGCGATGCTCGGAACGATTATGACCGCGAATGTGTGGTTTCGAATTCTTCCTTCGCAGCGCAAAATGATCGCCGAAGCTGCGGCCGGAAACCCATTCGATGCGGCTCTTGGCGCTCAAGCCAAGCTACGTTCCAAACACAATACTTTCATGGCCGTTCCCGTTGTCTTTATCATGATCAGCAATCACTTCCCGGTGGCGACTTACGGCAACACTTATGCCTGGGAGATCTTGGTTGCGCTCGTGCTGGTTGGCTGGGTAGCGGCAAAGCTCATCCGCGAGGCTTGAGGGCAATTGCGTCTTTCGAACCATAGCGACGACTTCCGAAATGCGAAGACGCGTGATGAAGAGCGGCGAGAACCGAAAGCGCGCCGAGGAAGCGCTGGCGCGGTGCCAAAGGCTGGCTTCTTTTTCGGAAGATCAGGGCCGTTTGCTGCGCATGTTTCTTTCTCCGCCGATGATCGATTGCCATCGCGAGATCGCTCGTTGGTTGGAACCGCTTGGGGTTTCGGTTTCCGTGGATGCGGCCGGAAATTTGCGAGCATTTTATCCGGGCAATCGATCCGGCGCTCCGAGACTGATGATGGGATCGCATCTCGACACGGTGCCGAATGCGGGAGCTTACGACGGCATGCTCGGCGTGGTACTCGCCGTTAGCTTGCTGGAGGCTCTGGGCGGTCGGAAGCTTCCTTTCGGAATCGAAGTTGTCGGATTCTCCGAAGAGGAGGGAGTGCGATTTGGTGTTCCATTCATCGGCAGCCGGGCGCTGGTGGGGCGGATCGATGAAGAACTGCTAGGGATCAAGGATGCATGTGGAGTTTCTGTACGGAAGGCTGTTGAGAACTTCGGTCTTAACCCGGCAGAGATTCCGCAGGTTTGCTTGACCAAGGAATTTCTGGGTTTCATCGAGTTTCACATTGAACAAGGACCTGTTCTTGAGCACCTCGGTCTGCCGCTCGCAGCTGTCGATTCGATTGTTGGGCAGAGTCGTTTAGAGCTCATGTTCTTCGGGCGCAGCAATCATGCCGGGACCACGCCAATGAATCTCCGCTACGATGCTCTGGCGGCTGCTGCGGAGTGGATTACCGCGGTCGAGTGCAGAGCTCGCGACACGGCTGGTCTAGTGGCGACAGTGGGAAGAATCGAAGCCAAACCAGGAGCTACGAACGTGATTGCGGGCGAGACGAGATCGACGCTCGATGTCCGCCACGCCGCGGACGAAATTCGAATTCAGGCTGTGAATGATCTCGTCGACCAGGCGAAGGGAATTGCGGAGCGCCGAGGACTCACAACCGAATGGAGGGTGCTGCTCGAACAACGGGCTGTGTCAATGGATTCGTTCCTCGTGAATGAAATCGAGCAATCGATGAAAGCAATCGAATGCTTGCCTCATCGAATGATGAGCGGCGCAGGCCACGATGCGATGATCATGGCAGAAAAAATTCCCGCGGCTATGATTTTCCTGCGAACTCCGGGCGGCATAAGCCATGACCCTTCCGAATCGGTTGCAGTCGAGGATGTGGAGAAGGCACTCGATTGCGGCCTGCAGTTGCTGGATCAACTCGCGTCTTCGAACGTACTTCAAGAAAGGATGGGCCTTGCATAATCTTGGCCAGACACGCAGTTCACACCGTAGCAATCATCTGCTGCTCACCCCCGACACATTTGTGCGCACCGCGCTACCCGGAATGAAGGGTTGCTCGGCAATCGTCCATATTGGCCCAGCGCTGGGAGCGCGATTTACCGAGTTCACCGCAGAGTTCGAAGAAGGCGGAGAACTTGGTAGCACATCGGCGCAGCGCTTCGTCTTTGTGATCGAAGGTAGCGTGAAGGTGGAAGTAAACGGTAAAGCGAGCAAGCTCGGCGCCCGCGGCTATGCGTATCTTCCTCAAGGTTTACCCCATCGTGTATTCGCGACGAAGTGTAGCCGGGTGGTTGTGATCGAGAAGCCGTACCAGGCTCTGGATGCGGTTGCCGCGCCGCAGCTGATCATATCCAGTGAAAACACGGTTTCACCGCACCCACTTGGCGATGATCCTGCGCTGCAGTTGAAGTGTCTGCTTCCCGATGACATGAATTTTGACTTTGCGGTGAACACAATGGTTTACCAGCCGGGAGCATCGCTGAGCATGGTCGAAATGCACGTGATGGAGCATGGACTGGTCATGCTCGAAGGCGGCGGAATCTACCGGCTCGACGACTGCTGGTATCCGGTGACGGCAGGCGACTTTATCTGGATGGGACCGTGGTGTCCGCAGTGGTTCGGAGCGATCGGCAAAGTTCCCGCAAAATATCTTGTCTACAAAGACTTCCATCGCCATCCCTGGGCAGGCTCGCAGCCATGAATTTGCAGATCGATGGGGGGCGGCTGGTTTCCGAAATAGAAATCCTCGCGACATTTTCTGAAGCGGAAGCTCCGGTTGTGACGCGTATCGTGTTCACCCCAGCGGACCTCAAGGCGCGCACCTGGCTGAGGGCGCGTTGCGAGGAAGCGGGACTGACGGTTCGTTCTGACGCGATCGGAAATACTTTTGCCTGTTGGAACGGTTCTGATGAGAGTGCGCCTGCGGTTGGCACCGGATCGCACATCGACGCGATTCCGAACGCCGGCAAATACGACGGCGTGGTTGGAGTGCTGGGAAGTCTGGAGGCAATTCGGGCTTTACAGCGCGGCGGTTTTCGTCCGAGAAGCTCGATTGAACTGCTGGTATTTACCGCGGAAGAACCGACGCGTTTTGGTATCGGATGTCTCGGAAGCCGGTTACTTTCTGGGACGCTCTCGCCGGATGCAGCCGGAAAGCTAATCGACCGCGACGGTGCGTCAGTGGAGGAAGTTCGTGCTGCGGCAGGGTTCAAAGGCAAACTCGAAGGGGTGAAATTGCCTAACGGCTATTACAAGGCGTTCGTCGAACTGCATATTGAGCAAGGTCCGCTGCTGGAACGCGAAGGCATTCCTCTTGGGATTGTGACGAAGATCGCAGCTCCTGCGAGCTTGCGGATTTCGATTGAGAGCGCCGGAGGACACGCGGGCGGAGTCCTGATGTCCGACCGGCGCGATGCGCTTTGCGCCGCCGCGGAGCTGGTTTTGGCGGTCGAAAATGCGGCGCTCTCCAGCGGAGCGCTCGATACGGTTGCGACGGTTGGCATATGCGAAGTCTTTCCGGGGGCCGTGAATAGTATTCCCAGCAAAGTTCGTCTTAGCGTTGATATTCGCGATACCGACCTTCAACGGCGCGACGCCGTGATGCACACGTTGGATCTCGCCTGCAAAGCGATATCGGCGAAACGAAAGGTGTCGATTGAAACCGAGTTGCTGAATGCCGACGCTCCCGGAGATTGCGCGCCGTTTGTAATCGACGCGCTCTCAAGGTCATGCACGAAACACGGGCTAAAATTTACTCCGATGGTGAGCCGCGCGTACCACGACTCGCTGTTCATGGCGCGCGTCGCTCCTGTCGCGATGCTCTTCATTCCATGTAGAAACGGATACAGTCACCGTCCCGACGAGTACGCGTCTCCAGAAGATATCGCGAAGGGAACGCTTGTGCTGGCGGAGACTTTAGCGATGCTGTCAGCGTGATCTCGCCTAAGTCGACGGCCCCATCGCCTTGCGGGCCTTGGCGTAGCCAGGCTTGATGACAGAGTAGATGAAATCGATGCGCTGACTGTAAGGCAGGAAAGCGCTCTTCATCGCATTAATCGTGATCTTCTCGAAATCATCCATCGACAAACCGAACGTGTCAGCCGCAGCTTCAAACTCCTGCGTCATCGAGGTATAACTCATCAATCGATTGTCGGTGTTCAGCGTGACACGGAATTTTTCCTGATAGAGAATTTTGAAAGGATGCTCGGCAAGGCTTGGAGTGGCGCCGGTATGCACGTTGCTGATGAGGCATATTTCCAGCGGGATCCTCTTGTCGAGCACATACTGGGCTAGGTCGCCGAGCTTTACCGCTCTTCCGTCGACCACCGCGATGTCGTCGATCAGGCGCGTTCCGTGTCCAATGCGATGCGCGCCGCAGTACTGAATCGCCTGCCAGATCGATTCCTTTCCGTAGCCTTCACCGGCATGGATCGTGATATTGAAATTTTCCCGCTGAATGTAGTGAAAAGCGTCTACATGTTTTTTGGCCGGGTAACCGCCTTCTTCTCCGGCCAGATCGAAGCCCACAACGCCGCGCGACCGGAAATCCACTGCCAGCTCCGCCATTTCCAGCGATTCATGCCGGTTGCGCATCGCACAGATCATCAAGCCGGAAGTAATTCCAAAATCCTTGCGGCCGCGTTCCAGGCCCTTTAACACT
>JBAPOI010000985.1:0-4769 GCA_049279555.1 Candidatus Sulfotelmatobacter sp. | reverse complement strand
GGATTGCACGGATTAGCTTTGAAAGGGCGCGGCTTTTAGCCGCGCCGCCTTGAGCTTAGAAAAAAATACGGGGCTTTAGCCCCTGAGGTTTCACCATGCGTCACAAAGTAGCAGGTTATAAACTCGGACGGAACACCTCGCACCGGCGGTCGCTGCTGCGCAACCTGGTCACCTCCGTGATCGTAGAAGAACGGATCGAGACAACTGTTCCCAAGGCTAAGGCTGCGAAGCCCATTATCGAGAAGATGATCACGCTCGGCAAGCGCGGCGACCTCGCGGCGCGCCGTCTGGCGTCTTCTTATCTGATGATGGATGAAGCGGTCGTGAAGTTGTTCGACACCGTGGGTCCACGCTTCGGCGATCGCAACGGCGGATACACGCGCATCATCCGGACTGGCTGGAATAAAGGCGACGGCGCCGACAAGGCTTTTCTGGAGCTGCTGGGCAGCGAGAAGGTGCTGGACGAGAAGCGCGAGAAGCGCGCCGAAGCCCGCGCCAAGAAGGCCGCCGAAGCTCGCAAAGCCATGGAAGATGCCGAAGCGCAGGCGCAGCACGATGGCGGCGTAGAGCCGGTCAAGGAAGAGTCCGAAGACAAGAAATAGCTTGCATCGGGAAGGTTCAGAAGGGCACGGCGAAAGCCGTGCTCTTTTTGTCGGTGCCTATTCAAACCCTTGTCATTCCGACGAGGGCGTAAGCCCGAGGAGGAATCTGCTATCCGTCAGCGCCACAACCCCGCTCGTACATGTCCTTCCGCGATTCCCCGCTGGTAATCTTGCCGTATGTTGCCATCCTTATAAACTTATCTGAGGATGGGGTTTACTCGCACACAAATCGGGATTGCGGTCGGCGCTGGCGCGCTGCTGGTGTTGGTGTTTCTTGGCTACATCTGGTGGCTGAGCAATCAGGGACCGGTGCTTGCGCGGTCTGAAGACCACGACCCATTGACGGGGCTGCCAGTGAGCATCCGGATGAATCCGCTGCGCGACCGGACGATTGAGCACAGCGCCAACCTGTTTCTTCGCCAGTTGCGCGACGGACACTGCGACGAACTACTCTCCGGGTGGGAGCGCGATTATCGCAAGAAGTATGCGCACTTCATCTGCGATTCCGAAGGGAAGCATCCGTTGCTTTCCTGGGAACTGGCGGAATGGGAGAGCGCACCCCCGCTGACCATCCTTCACTACCGCGGCAAGCGTCTGAGTCAAGCCGGGCAGCCTGGTACCTACCGGGAACTCTTCACCGTTACGACTGAGAATAAAGATGGGCAGTGGGTGGTGACGAAGTACGACGCAATGTACTGAAAAGTAGTTCTCAGTTAGCGGTTTCCAGCTTCCCGCCGTGGTAAAACCTATTCATGTCCGACCTGCCTGCTGAGCATGCGCCTTCCGCCGCACGCAACATCTATGTCTTCGGCATCACCTCTTTCCTGAACGACACTGCCACCGAAATGGCGTACTGGGTGTTGCCGGCGTTTCTGGCGTCGCTGGGAGCGGGGCCGGCGCAGTTGGGATTGATCGAGGGTGTGGCCGAGAGCGTGGCGTCGTTCGCCAAGCTCTTCTCCGGATATCTTGCCGACCGCATCGAACGCCGCAAGCCGGTTGTGGTTGCGGGATATGCCGTTGCGAACGCCGTGAAGCCATTGCTGGCTGTTGTCACGGCTTGGCCGCAGATTCTGGCGATTCGCTTTGCGGATCGTCTGGCCAAGGGCGTGCGCGGAGCGCCGCGCGACGTGATGGTCGCCGAATCGGTGCCGAAGAACCAGCTAGGCTCGGCTTACGGACTGATTCAGTCGATGGATTCGGCGGGAGCTATTGCCGGGCCTTTGGCGGCGCTAGTTCTGCTTGCGCATTTTGGAATTCGCAGCGTGTTCTGGGCCGCGGCTGTGCCGGGAGCGTTGTGCGTGCTGGTTGCACTGCTTGGCATTCGGGAGACTAAGCGCCGGGCTGCGCCCGGCGGACAGCCGGGGGCGGCTGTCCCCACAGAAAAGTTCAAGAGCGCGACCTTGTTTCCCGAGAAGCGGATCACTCTGCCGGCGAGCTTTTATTTCGTCCTCGCCGCGGTAACGCTTTTTTCTCTCGGCAACTCGAGCGACATGTTTTTGGTTCTGCGGGCGCAGAATGTTGGGATCCGTGTGGCTCTTGCGCCTTTGCTGGGTCTGGTTTTCAACATCACGTACACGCTGGCGTCGTGGCCTGCGGGTTGGTTCAGCGACCGCGTGCCGCGGCGGCTCGTAGGGTCGGTGGGCTACATGATTTTTGCCGCGGTTTATTTTATATTCGGCAGCGCGCCATCGACCCTGGCGATCTGGGTCGCGATGGCAGTCTACGGTTTTTATTACGCTCTTACGCAGCCGGTACTGAAGGCGCTGGTGATTGAGACGGTTGGAGAAAATGTGCGCGGTCGCGCGCTGGGGATTTATTTTTTTGTGACGAGCGTGGCAACTCTCGCGGCGAGTTTGATTACCGGCGAACTGTGGAAGCATTACGGAGCTGCGATTCCGTTTTATTTTTCAGCGGGGATGGCGCTGGTTGCTGCGGCGCTATTGCAAGGGCGCGGGAATGATCCCCCGGTGGCTAAAGCTTGGTCCTGAAATCAAGCCCTTATCGCAGCGCTGAAGCGCTGCGCCACCCTAAATCAAGCACTGCGGTTCAGTTTTTCCGCAACCTCTGAAGTCCTGCCCTTTCCCAAAATCTCAACCACACCAGGATCAGCAGCTGTGCAGCTGTCCCCGCGCATGTGTCCAGTACCACATCCCGCACCGCACCCGTACGCGACGGAATGAAGCTCTGGTGCCATTCGTCGAGGCTGGCGACGAGAGCTGTGCCGAGAATTGCGATCGTTGCCCAGCGCGGGGTCCACTGCGCGCTGGACATGACGGGCAGAGTCGCACGCCACGCGCGGAAAAGAAGAATGCTGAGTGTGCCGTAACCAATGACGTGACCTGTCTTGCGTATGTAGAAGTGCCAGTGCTCGAAGCGGATCCAATCCATGCCGAAGAGGAAGTGCAAGATCGGATAGAGAATTCGGCTCGTGTTGTGAGCGGAGAGGTAGGCCGTGGATTCGATGGCAATAACAATCAGCCACAGAATAGCGGCGATCCACGCCTTCAGAACTTCGTGGCGATTGGAATTCAAGAGCAAGAGCCGCGCTGCCGATTGCACAAACGGGTGCGGCTGTCCCCAGAGGAGCAGTAACGCTCCGAACTATTCGATGGCATAGTTCGGTGCCTCGCGGGTGATCATGACGTCGTGGACGTGGCTCTCGCGAAGTCCGGCGCCGCTGATGCGAACGAAGCGCGTTTTCTGCAAGAGTTCGGCGATGGTGGCGCAGCCGCAGTAGCCCATCCCGGATTTCAATCCGCCAACCATCTGATGCACGATCATCGCGACCGAACCGCGATAGGGGACGCGTCCTTCAATGCCCTCGGGTACGAGTTTGCCAAGGCGGTTGGAGTCATTGTCATTGGAAGAAACGGCGGCCGATGAATCGGCTTCGGTATTCTGGAAATAGCGTTCACTGGAGCCTTGCGCCATGGCGCCGAGCGAGCCCATGCCGCGATAGGACTTGAAAGAGCGGCCTTGATAAAGAATCAGCTCGCCGGGGCTCTCGTCAGTGCCGGCGAAGAGCGAACCGATCATCACCGCACTGGCCCCGGCTGCCAGCGCCTTCGTGATGTCACCGGAATATTTGATGCCACCATCAGCAATGATCGGGATGCCGGCATCTTTGGTGGCGCGGAACGCTTCGGCAACCGCGGTGATCTGCGGAACGCCGGCGCCAGTTACGACGCGCGTCGTGCAAATCGAGCCGGGACCGATGCCGACTTTGATGCCGTCCGCTCCGGCGCGGGCCAACTCGCATGCGCCGTCGAAGGTGGCGACATTGCCCGCCAGCAGCTGCATCTCAGGCAGCTTCGATTTCACAAGTTTGACGGCATCAAGCACCTTGGTGGAATGTCCGTGAGCGCTGTCGATGGCAAGGACGTCGACTTTCATTTCCGCGAGCGCCTGCGCCCGTTCCAGAAAATCTCCGGTAGCGCCGATCGCGGCGCCGACTCGCAGCCGGCCCTGAGGATCCTTGGCTGCGTTGGGATACTTCAATTTCTTCTGAATATCTTTTACGGTGATCAGTCCCTTAAGGTTGTATTTGTCGTCGACGACAAGTAATTTTTCGACGCGGTGCTCGTGGAGAATCTCCTCGGCATCTTCGAGCGTGGTGCCTACGGGAACGGTGATGAGATTTTTCGTGGTCATCACGCGATCGATGGGGATATCGAAGCGCGACTCGAAGCGAAGATCGCGGTTGGTGAGAATGCCGACTAGCTTGCCGTGCTCGGTGATGGGCACTCCGGAAATCTTGTACTTGCGCATGACCTCGAGCGCGTCGCTGACCTTATCAGTCGGCGACATCGTCACGGGGTCGACGATCATGCCGCTCTCCGAACGCTTTACTTTATCGACTTCATTAGCCTGCTGCTCGATCGTCAGGTTGCGATGAATAATGCCAAGCCCGCCCTGTTGGGCGATCGCGATCGCCATGTGCGATTCGGTGACGGTGTCCATGGCGGCGCTGACGATAGGAATATTCAGGACGATGTTGCGGGTGAGATGAGTCTGGGTACTTGCAGTCGCCGGGATCACGTCGGAGTGCGCGGGTAAAAGGAGAACATCGTCGAAGGTAAGAGCTTCGGGTACAGGAAAATGAATCATAGTGTTCTTGGAAATTCTCCCGCCGTGCGGTGAATCTTTATTCTAGAGACAGGTCTGGAT
>JBAPOI010000984.1:0-3547 GCA_049279555.1 Candidatus Sulfotelmatobacter sp. | reverse complement strand
CTTCTAAGTCTTAGATGCCGCTACCTGCTAGAAACTAGATCGGCACACCAAGCATCTTCTTTTTCTTTTTCTTTAGTTTCTTGGTGTCCGACGTTTTGGCACTCGCGGTTTCGATCGGCTCCGTCTGGTTCGCGCTGCGGCCGGAATCAACATAGCCCTCGTTGACTTTGATATAGGCCTCTTCGCGCAGCTTGGTGAGGAAGGCGCGCAGCGCGGGCTGCAGCTTCTGATAATACAGCGCATCCTGAATCTTGGGCTCGGCATCCTTCAACGGCGGGATTCCCGCCATCTGGTGGTCGGTAACCTTCAAAATCACATAACCCTGCTTGGTGCGGATCACATCAGTGACTTCGCCTGACTTCATCGCGAATGTTTTGTCTTCGAGTTCCTTCGCGAGAGACCCGCGCTTGAACCCGCCAAGATCACCACCTGCCGCCGCCGAAGGGCCTTCGGAATATTTCTTGGCGATGTCTTCAAAGCTGGCTCCGGCACGAATCTGTTTCAGCAAATCGTTGGCCTTGGCTTCGGCTGCCGCAAGAGCCGCCGCCTGCGCCGCCTGTTTGTCAGCCTCGCTGGCAGCATCTTGAGTCTGCGAATTGTCCCCACCTGCTGTGGCAGGTTTATCGGCAGCGGTCTTTGCCGGGGCAATCAGGATTTCGCTCAGCTTGATCGATTCCGGCCGCTCCATCTCACTTTTATGCTCTTCATAAAACTTCTGCTCTTCGTCTTTGGTGATGCTGAGGTGAGAACCGACTTCTTCTCCAATCACTTTCTGCGTGATGATCTGGTTCCGCATGTTCTGTTTGAAATCTTCGTAGGAAATTCCCTGGGACGTGGCGGCTTTCTCCAGCTCTTCCATGGTCTCCAGCTTCATGTCCTTGCGCATCTGGTCGAGGCGCTTGATCAGGTCGGTGTCGCCGGTAATCCCCAGGTCTTTACCTTTTTCGAGCAGCAGTTGCTGATCGATCAGGTCGCGCAAAACATCTTTTTCGCGCTCGGCATAAAGCTTGTCGGCGTTGGCAGCGTCCTGCTGCTTGACGTCGTCCTTGAGCTGGTCTTTGCTGCGCATGTATTCCGAGCGGGTGATGATTTGGCTGTTCACGCGCGCAATGATTTCTTCCACCACCTGGCCAACAACAAAAGTGGGCAGGCACGCCATGGCGATAAGTACCAGCAGCAGTTTTTTCATAAGGTTTTCGGGGGTGGCCACGACGATCCTGCGGCACAAACCTTGCGATATTTTACTACTTCCGCGAGGAACTTGGCGTGGTATGGGTAGGAGCGCTAACTCGTCCGCGCCAAAACCAATGCAGTCATATCGTCGGGAACCAGCGGATCGCAGGTGAATTCGCCGACGGAATTCAAAATTGCTGCGCTGATGGTCTGGGCGTGCGTTGAAGGTTCAAGGTGCAAGCGATCCTTGACTCGTTCCAGTCCATATTCCAGGTCTTCGTTCTTATCGTCTTTGCACTTGCCCTCAACCACTCCTCGAGAAACCAGCAACAGGACCGCGCCCTTTTCCATCGCCACAGTCGGCGCGTCAGACGTAGCGTGCGAGAACAAGCCGAGGGGCAACCCCGTGGAAGCCAGTTCGGTGATGGTTGTGCTGTCGCGCAAGAGTCCGGGAGTATGCCCGGCGTTGGTATAGCAGAGAGTGCCGAATTTCTCATGATAGCAGCCAATGAACGCGGGGCAGGAGTGAACTCCCGCGGCAGCTTCCATCACACCACGGTTGAGCTGCAGGCAGAGATTGACCATGGCTTCGGCTTCATTGATATCGGCGCCGGCAAAAAGGGATGCTCCGGAACCTCGAAAAATCTTTTGCGCCGCAGCCAGGATCGACTGGTTATTCTCGCGGCGTCCGGCAACGTCAAGCAGGCCAAATAATATCCGTTCCGGGCTCACTCGCAGCGAGTCGTAGAAGTCGCCGGCAACTCGTTTTCCGTAGGTCGTGGCTGCAATCTCAGCCCCGTCGATCGGGGGAAATTCGCTGGGGACAGCCTCTAACGCCGGTGGAGGCTCGGGCGATCGGGAGTGGAATAGGGGACACATTCGCTGGCTAGGGCAAAACCGAAACTAGCATAAGCCGTGGCCGGGAGCAAATCAGCTCTATTCGCCGTACTTCTCGCTCAAATATTTGGCGAGATCAATCTCAAGTTGCCCGTAGTCGGAATGGATGGCCGTGCGCAGGGCCGCTTCGGTCGAACTTCCTTGACCGAGCAGTTGCAGAATCCATTGGATGTCGCCCATGCCATAGGCGTCGTTAATATACGAAACCGCCGCCAAAGACTCCGCATACGCCAGGTGGGCCTCGACGCCGGAGAAACGCATGAAGCTGCCTTCCAGCACATTGAGCGGAATATTATGTTGAGCTTTGAACAACTGAGCTAGCTGCCGCCCCTCGCCGCCCAGGGATTTCGGCTCAAGCACCTGCGCAATTCCTTCGTGCAGCCATGGCGGACAACGTCCTGCGGAAAGCTGGTTGATGAACGAATGCGCCAACTCGTGCTTTAACACGCGCGCCAGCTCGGGCGTCATCGAACTTAGGCCGCTGATTGGAATGCGCAGCTTGCCATCGTTGAGCGCCCCAGACCACGAAGGCGCACGCGTCACATCGAAGAAAGCTTGCTCGGTATAGAGCGTTACAAGAATATTGTCGCGAGGCGGAGTGCCCAGATCGCGCGACAGGTCATCGTAATCGGACTCGAGCGCAGCCAGAATTTTCCCACGGAACGCTTCGGAGGTCTGCTTGCCTTCGTAATGCATAACGAAATGACTGCTCTCGCGCTGTGCGAAATCAGTCTCCGCATTTTGCTCACGCTCGGCCTTGGCAAGATATTGTTGCACCGTCGCGTCAGGACGCAATTCGAGTGATCGCTTCCAGGAGACAATAGCGTCTTTAGTTCGGTCGGACGTCTGCTGTGCATAACCCAGCACAGTGTAAGCATCGGGCGAATCCGGAGCCGCCGCCACAGCCCGCTGCGCATAGATGAGGGCCTGCGAAGGATTCCCGGTGCGCACCAGCGAGGCCGCGTAATAAATGAGGACAGTTGTGTTCTCCGGCTGAAAATGGAGAGCGCTGTCGAAATAACGGCGTGACTCGCTGATGTTCCCGCGGTCGAATTCAAACTTGCCAGCGATGAAGTCCGCTGTAGCGGCAAGTTCGGCATTCCCTTTGCCTTCCAGTTTCGCTAAAGCATCGGAATCAATTTTCCCGTCTTGAATGATTGTCTTCGGT
Source organism: Candidatus Sulfotelmatobacter sp. (assembly GCA_049279555.1). Taxonomy (GTDB): domain Bacteria; phylum Acidobacteriota; class Terriglobia; order Terriglobales; family Acidobacteriaceae; genus Sulfotelmatobacter. Next base: position 309 of record JBAPOI010000984.1, on the reverse strand, counting down.
AGGTCACCTTCATTGGCCAGCGTATTAGCGGGAATGAACGACGGCAGATCAGCAACGCCGCCGCCAGTTGTTGCTGAAGCGGTTCTGATCGCCGGCATGCCGCCAGCTTCGACGCGCTCTACCGTGCTTTTCGGGATAGCATAGCTGTCGTCGCCAATGTCATATTCATAGCGCGTGCCGTTTTCGCGAACGTGATCGGCGAGGATGGTCCGGCCATTCTTCAGGTGAATGGTGTCCGCCGATGCGGTGGCGCACGCGAGCGTCATCCACGTCGATAGTGGTACGAGGGTAGTGACACGGAACCGCCTT
>JBAPOI010000983.1:0-1549 GCA_049279555.1 Candidatus Sulfotelmatobacter sp. | reverse complement strand
CGCAGGCAAGCTTATGAAGAGCTAGGAAACCTTACTCGTGGAATTGTTCCCGGGTCAAGCCACCCGTTGCTTGTTGAACTTGTCAGTCCAAGAACACCGCTCTATCAGGCTTTGCGCTCGGTGTTTGCAAAGACGGCATCTGTAGAGGGAGCTCGGCTAGGAAACACGCAGGTCGGTGGAATGTTCATCGATGACGCATATCTGTACGAGATACGCTGACTCGCCATACGCAATCGAGATCGATTGTTAACCGCGCGAACGGATGCGTAGCGCCCACCAACTCCATTCCTCGCGACACCTCTCTTCGATCGCCCCCAGCCTTTTGGCCGAAGATCCACCAGAAGGCTTGGCTCGGGGTGGTCGTTATGACCATGGTATAATGACCATGATCGAAAGGGTTCCAGATGAAAACAATGGCGGCAGGTGCATTCAAAGTTCATTGCCTAAAGGTCATGGATGAAGTCCAATCGAAGCGCCAAGCCGTGCTGATCACCAAGCGCGGCAAGCCCGTGGCCAAGCTTGTCCCGGTCGAGAAAGAGAAGGACGATATCTTCGGGTTCCTCAAGGGCAAAGGCAAAATCGAAATCAATGGCGACATTGTCTCCCCGGCAATCAGCCCTGAGGAATGGGGCGATCTTTATTGATCCTGCTCGACACGCACGTGGTGATCTGGCTTGCGCAAGATTACCAGCGGATATCAAAAGCAGCTCAGGCTGCCATCGGTGATACGCGCAATAAAGACCGCGGATTGGCAGTTGCCGACATTACATTTGTTGAAATCGCCCGGCTCGCCAGTCACGGACGAATCAACTTGCTTCCGGATGTAGAAACGGTTCTATCGGAAGTGGAACGCCGCTTTGTTATTCTGCCTATTACCTCGAAGATCGCAATGCAGGCATTCGCACTACCAGTAAATTATCCCAAAGATCCCGTGGACCGCGTGATTGGCGCAACCGCGCTCATCGAAGATCTTCCCCTGATTACAGCTGATCGAGAGATCCGCAAGTCAAAGGCCGTGCCAACAATCTGGTGAACGCCCAAGAAGCTGTCTTTACCCTCGACGACAGAGTCCTTCCACTTTCTCTTTCCCCGCGAATCTGCTTAAATCAAACCAAGGCGCAACCCGGGTCGCGTCTCTTTGTTTTATAAATCGTGGTCGACATTCATTCGCACATTCTTCCGGAAGTAGACGACGGATCGAAGTCGTGGGAAATTTCCGTCGCCATGTGCCGCATGGCCGCCGCCGACGGTATCACGCATCAGGTCGCGACTCCGCACGCCAACGATCGCTACCACTACGACCGCGACTATCTTAAGGGACTCATCGTCCACTTGCAGGGACTCGTCGGCAATGCGTTGACTCTCAGCTTGGGCTGCGACTTCCATCTCTCGTACGATAATTTGCAGGCCGTACTCGCCAATCCCGCGCGCTACGCCATCGAAGGCTCGCACTACATGCTGATCGAGCTGAGCAATTACAGCATCCCGCAGCAAACTACAGACTGTTTCACGCAGCTTGGCGACCGTGGCATCACCGCCGTCATCACCC
>JBAPOI010000982.1:0-5312 GCA_049279555.1 Candidatus Sulfotelmatobacter sp. | reverse complement strand
CCCAGAGCCTTGGTGAAGAGCTGGTCAAAGCGCGCGCCGAAAGCCGCATTGTGGGCGGCGACCGTGGCCAGCACTCCAGGATGATAGAACGAAGAATCCAGCCAGCGCTTGAGTTCGCGAACGCGAGACACCATGCCGGAATCCATGAGTGCGTTGAAATCGCGATAGCGGGCAATCTCTTCGCGCAACGGATCGAAATTTCGGAGCAACTGCACATGCTCGTCCGGCAGGGAAGGAACGTCAGTGTCGGCGAGAATTTCAATCAAAGCGATTTCGAATGGCGAAAGCGGAAGCGAGCCGTCAAGACCATAGCCATGCTGTTGCCACTGCCCGGCCACGCGTGGATGGCGGTACAGGAACGTGGAAATAAGATCGGTCTTATCGCGATTAATTTCGCTGGGCTCGCGCCGGCGGACAAAATAGCGCAGCAGCGCCTCGGCAACTTCCGAGTCCGTATCGGGAGTGAGCGCCTGCCGCAACATCGCCGGCGTAATGGCCATGTCGAGCACGTGCAGCCAGCGATACATGCGAGAAAGTGTTTCCGGAAGATCGCCTTCACTGTGGCGAAGCGCAATCTCACCGAGCCCGTCGGGAACCGGAACCTCGCCGCCGAGCATGTCCTTGAGCAACTTCTGATAAAAACCCTGGACGGTCGCCAGAATCGCCAATTCAAATTTAAGATCTTCGGACAAGCGTGCTCCTGCGAGCGAGATTTTCCTCGTCGGTCGAGGGAATTCTCTACTACTGTTTAAGTAAAGACGAAGGTCACCACTGCCGCAAGTTACCAGCGGGGCGGCACTGTTAAGCGCTTTGTGTTCTTCCCGGAAGTGCATGGACTTCTGGGGACGTGGTTTTTGAGTCGCGTCCCGCGGCCGTCCACGCCTCGCCCCAAGAATGATGGAATCTAGAAGACCGCCGTTTTGTTGCCGTAAAGAAGGACGCGGTTTTCCACGTGCCAGCGCACGGCGCGGGAGAGAACGACTTTCTCAAGGTCGCGGCCCTTTCGGATCAGATCATCGACGGTGTCGCGGTGAGAGACGCGGACGACGTCCTGCTCGATGATGGGACCGTCGTCGAGAACTTCGGTAACGTAGTGGCTGGTGGCACCGATCAGTTTTACGCCGCGCTCGAAGGCCTGATGGTACGGGCGCGCGCCGATGAATGCGGGCAGGAACGAATGGTGAATGTTGATAATGCGTTGTGGGTAGCGGCTGACGAAATCGTTGGAGAGAATCTGCATGTAGCGGGCGAGCACCATGAAGTCGGCTTTGTGGTCTTCGATTAGTGAGTGGATTTGTTGCTCGGCCTGTTTCTTGTTGTCTTTGGTGATCGAGATCACGACGTAGGGAATTTTGTGGAAGTCGGCGATGGGCTGGTTATCGGGGTGATTGGAGATGATTATCGGGATGTCGCAGGCGAGTTCTCCACTCTGGTGCCGATAGAGAAGATCGACGAGGCAGTGGTCGTACTTTGAAACCAGGATGATCATGCGCGGACGGTGCGAGGACTGTGCAAGACGCCAGTTCATCTTGAACTTCTCCGCGACAGGACCGAAGTGTTTGCCGAAGTCGACGAGGTTTTTATCCGCGAGATCGATGTCGAAATCTTTTGGATCGAACTCGACGCGCATCAGGAAGAGGCCGGATTCTTCGTCGGCGTGTTCGTCGGCGTGCAGGATGTTGCCGCCGTGACGATAGACGAAGTCGGCGATGGTGGCGACTTCGCCTTTGGCGTCAGGGCAGGAGACGAGGAGGATGGAGGAGTTCTTCATGAGCACTGCCTGCAAATGTCATCCTGAGCGAAGTGATTGCCGCGCGCAGCGCGGCAATCACGCAGTCGAAGGATCCCTAGGGTATCACGAAGCCTTACGGCAACTTTCTTGGCACGACCTTCGTGAAAATGGTTTCATGTAGAAAAAACCTCCAACGCTGGTCACTGTTTAGTTGATAGGGATCCTTCGACTCCAAAATGCGATCCGCTAACGCGGATCGCATTCCTCCGCTCAGGATGACAATGCGTTCAGCGCTTCAACTCTTTTAGAATCTCTCTCGCCGCATTCGCACCCGAGCCTCCGGTCAAGCCCGCGCCGGGATGCGTCCCACTGCCGCACAAATATAGATTTTCAATCGGTGTCTTGTAGCGCGCCCAGTCGAGCAGCGGACGCATGGTGAAGAACTGATCGAGGGCCAGGTCGCCGTGAAAAATTTGGCCGCCGGTTAATCCGTAAATGTCTTCGAGATCCTGCGGGGTGATGATCTGGTGAGTCAGGATCAGTTCCGGCAGGTTGGGCGCGTACTGCGCGAGCGTCTGTACAACAGTTTGTCCGAGCGCTTTGCGCTGGCTCTCCCAATCACCTTTCAGTTTGTAGGGCGCGTACTGCATATAGATCGACATCACATGCTTGCCATTGGGCGCGAGCGCGGGATCGGTCAGCGACGGCATGGCGACTTCGAGATACGGTTGTCGCGAGAAGTTGCCGTACTTGGATTCGTCGAAGGCGCGCTCGAGATAGTCGATCTCAGGGCCAATGTGAATGCGGCCTTGGAGTGCTGCAGCGTCTCCGTTTTTCAGCGCGGTGAAGTTCGGCAGGCCCGAGAGTGCGAGGTTGACCTTCGCAACCGTGCCGTTGCCTCTGTAGTGCTGCAGCTTCTGCACAAAGTCTGGCGATAGATGCGTTGGGTCGGTGAGCTTGAGCAGGGTGCGCTTGGGGTCGGCATTCGAGATCACAGCTCGGGCGCTGATCTCTTCTCCGGTACTGAGCAGGACGCCCGTCGCGGCGCCGTCTTTCACACGGATTTCGATGACCTCCGCTGAAGTGCGAATTTCGACGCCTGCCGCCTTCGCGGCGGAGGCCATCGCCTGCGTGAGCGCGCCCATTCCTCCCGCGGCGAAGAATGCTGAGCCGGCGGGATGAGGATCGCCGGCGGCGCGGATGAGCAACTGCAAGGCGCTTCCCGCCGACCACGGTCCAAGAAACGTTCCGAAGATTCCGCGGGCGGCGATAACGGCGCGGAGTAATTCGGTCTCGAAATATTCTGCCACGAGGTCTGCAACCGCCATCGGACCCCAACGCAGAACGCGGTACATGTCACGCTTGCCGAGGTGACGGAGAGCACGTCCTGTCTTAAGCATGCTCCACAGATCGCTGCGGCTGGGGTGGTCGATGTCGGGTGGAGTGGTGGCGAGGACTTCGGCGATTACTTTGCTGATCTTGCCGAGAGATTTTTCAAACTCAGGATATTTGGCTGCATCTTTTTGTGAGAAGGCGGCAATCGACTGCGCGGACTTGTTTTCGTCCCGATAGAGTGAAATGGCTCGCCCGTCGAGCGACAACGTGGTTACGCATGTCTCCGGCGCGATCCACTTCAGGCCGTGCTTCTCCAATTGCATGTCGCGGATGATGTTTGGATGAATTGGGCCAGTGCTGTGCGCCAGCGTTGAGCAGCGAAAGCCGGGATGAAATTCGTCGGTGATCGCTGCGCCGCCGACCTGCGTGCGGCGCTCAAGGACGAGTGGTTTGAATCCGGCTTTGGCCAGGTAGAATGCGGTGACGAGACCGTTGTGGCCGCCGCCGATGATGAGGACGTCGCGCTTTGTCGCTGGCATGTTAGGCGGCTCCCTTGTCTTTCAAAATTTCGAGAGCGGCGAGACGTCCGGGAGCGCCCATGATTCCGCCGCCGGGATGCGTGGCCGAACCGCACATGTAGAGATTCTTGATTGGCGTGCGGAAGCGTGCGTAACCCGGGGCTGGGCGCAGGAAAAAAAGTTGTTCGAGCGAGAGCTCGCCCTGGAAGATATTGCCTTCGCTCAATCCCCACTCGCGTTCGAGATCGAGCGGGGTCACGACCTGGCGATGAAGGATGATGTCTTTGATATTGGGCGCGTACTCGGCGATGGTGTTGACGACCGTGTCGCCGAACGCTTCCTTCTGATCGTCCCAGTTGAGCCCCGTGCGCAGCTTGTAGGGCGCGTATTGCACGAAGCAGGACATGACGTGCTTGCCAGGGGGCGCGACGGAGGGATCGGTGAGCGATGGGATCACCATGTCGATGTAGGGACGGCGCGAGAAGTTGCCGTATTTGGCATCGTCGTAGGCGCGCTCCATGTATTCGACCGAGGGCGAGATCGACATTGCACCCCGCAGGTGCGGACCGGGGCCGGGCATGCACTTGAAGTTGGGCAAGCCGTCGAGCGCCATGTTTACCTTGCCGGACGAACCGCGGTATTTGAAGCGGTTGATGTCCTCAAGAAAGTCGGCGGGAAGGTGTTCGGCTTCGATAAATTTATTGAATGTGAGGCGGGGATCGACACTCGAAGAAATTGTTTCGGCATAAATTTCGTCGCCGTTCGCGAGGACGACGCCTTTGGCTTTGCCATCTTTGACAATGATTTTCGCAATCGCGGCCTGGGTGCGAATCTCGACTCCGGCTTCGCGGGCCGCGTCACCGATAGCGTTTGAAATCGCGCCCGTGCCCCCGCGTGCGAATCCCCAGGCGCGGAAGGCGCCATCGATCTCTCCCATGTAGTGATGCAGCAAAACGTACGCCGTTCCCGGTGAACGTACACCGAGGAATGTGCCGATGATGCCGGAAGCCGACATCGTAGCCTTGAGAACATCGGTCTCGAACCATTGATCGAGAAAATCGATAGCACTCATGGTCATGAGCTGGACCTGGTTGTACTTGTCGTAGCTCGACATACCCTGGAAGCGCTTGCCGATGAAGAGCAGCTTCATGAGTTCGCGCGGGTCGAGCGTGTTCGGGTCGGGCGGCACCATGCTGAGGATCGGCTTTACAAAGCGGCACATGGCCTGCATGGCTTTGCCAAATTCGTCGTAAGCCTCCGCGTCGACGCGCGAATGGCGGGCGATCTCGCGGTGGGTCTTCCCATGGTCGTTCACGCGCCACAGGTAATCGCCGCTCGGCATCGGGGTGAATGTGCCGTCGAGCGGAAGGATTTCAAGGCCGTGGCGCGGGAGGTCGAGGTCGCGGATAATTTCCGGCCGTAGCAGCGAGACCACGTAGGAGCAGACTGAAAACTTAAAGCCTGGGAAGACTTCTTCAGTGCAGGCCGCGCCACCGAGAATGTGGCGGCGTTCGAGCACGAGAACTTTCTTGCCGGCGCGCGCGAGGTAGGCGGCGTTGACGAGTCCATTGTGGCCCCCGCCGATTACGATTACGTCGTATGAGTTGGGCATGAGCTTCTAGCTCCTGGCTGCTGGTTACTAGTCTGAACGCTGAGATTTCAGGAATGGCAATGATACTCGCGAAGGAAGTGCGGCGACAGCGGGATTAGAGCCCGCTCGGAAGGAC
>JBAPOI010000981.1:0-1675 GCA_049279555.1 Candidatus Sulfotelmatobacter sp. | reverse complement strand
GCGCAGCTCCGCACATTCCACAGTAGTAATTAGTCTCGGCATTCTCGTTGCCGCAAATTGCGCACCGCACACGGCCTCCATTAGAAATCGAAGGGGTCTCAGATTTAATCAACTCTAGATTAACTCCACGGCAGCATCCCTCGCGAGTACGATGCAGATTCCGGCTGGAGTGGCGGATTTCATTTTGCATCTGCGGAGCAAACGATGAAGAAGGACGCGGAATATTGGATCAGGAAGCTGGATCTGGAGCCACATCCGGAGGGCGGATATTTCCGGCAGACGTACCATGCGAATTTGGTCCTGGCAAAGGAGAGTTTGCCACGAGAGTTCAGCGGCGCGCGGGCGGCCTCGACTGCCATTTACTTTCTGCTGGAGGGTGAAAACTTTTCCGCATTTCACCGGCTGCTCTCCGACGAGCTGTGGCACTTCTACGTTGGCAGTGCGCTGGTGGTGCATGTAATCGATGAACACGGGCGACACTCGGAAGTCCTGCTGGGGAGCGATCCCGACGTGGGCGAGGCGTTGCAGGCCGTGGTGAAGGCGGGATGCTGGTTTGCATCGGAAGTGAGAGATCGAAAGTTGTTTGCCCTGGTGGGGTGTACGGTCGCTCCAGGGTTTGACTTTGAGGATTTCGAAATGGCGAAGCGGGAGGAGTTGGCGAGTCGTTATCCGCGGCACCGAGACTTAGTAGAAAGGCTAACCCACGAATAGACAGCGAAAACTTTGGAAACACAGAGGACACTGAGGATCACAGGGTGAAATTCTGGGTTACTTCACCGCCGCCGCTCTCTTAGGGAACATCTCGCCAATGCGCTTAATCTCAGCCCCGACGCCGCGAAGTTTTTCTTCAATGTTTTCGTAGCCGCGATCGAGGTGGTAGACGCGGTCGATAATGGTCTCGCCGTCGGCGACCAGCGCGGCCAGGACTAGCGAGGCCGAGGCGCGCAAGTCGGACGCGAGCACCGCGGCGGCGCTGAGCGGCGTCTTTCCCACGACCACGGCACGGCGGCCTTCAATCTTAATGTTCGCGCCCATGCGGACCAGTTCCTGCGCGTGCATGAAACGGTTCTCAAAAATGTTCTCGGTAACCACGGAGGTGCCTTCGGCCTGCGTAGCCAGCGCCATGAATTGTGCCTGCATGTCCGTAGGGAAGCCGGGATACTCCTCTGTGGTCATGTCGGACGCGGTGAAAGGGTTGTCTCCCATGACTCGGACGGAATCGGCGGTGCACTTGGTCTTGACGCCGACTTCCTTCAGTTTGCCAAGCAAAGCATCGAGGTGAGAGGGATCGCATCCCGTAACGTTGAGGTCGCCGCCAGTCATGGCGCCCGCGATAATGAAAGTTCCGGCCTCGATGCGGTCAGGGATGATGCGATGCTTCGCGCCCTTGAGCTTGCTTACGCCCTTCACGCGAATTGTGGCGGTTCCTGCGCCTTCGATTTTCGCGCCCATCTTATTGAGCAATGCGGCGAGATCGGCAACCTCAGGTTCGCGGGCACAATTCTGGAATACGGTTTCACCCTCGGCGAGGGTCGCAGCCATCAGTAGGTCTTCAGTTCCAGTGACGGTAATCTTGTCGAATACAATCTCTGCCCCCTGCAAACGACCGGCAGTGGCTTCAACATAACCGTGATCTTGCGTGATCTTCGCGCCGAGTTTCTCGAGGCCCTTGATG
>JBAPOI010000980.1:0-5339 GCA_049279555.1 Candidatus Sulfotelmatobacter sp. | reverse complement strand
CAGCTGGGATGGAAATCACATCCTATAATCATCATCGAAGGCTCCTTTCTTCCCAGCGTCTTCGTCCTCAAACAAAGACTACATGGGTTCGAATCGAGCCTTCACTCTTATCCAATCAATCCTTGCGGGTTCTTTGCGCAAGGGGGACACCTCACAGACGCCCTTTACTGAAGCAGCGTCCCTCCGTTGCCGTTCGGTTCCTCTTCAGGCGCTAACACCACAGCAGCCGCCACCTTGTCGCCGGGTTCCATGTGGAGCAGACGCACGCCCTGCGCGTTGCGGCCGGATTCGCGGATGGTTTTCGAATCCATGCGAATGATTTTGCCGTAGTGGCTGATGAGCATCACCTGCGACGATTCGTCCACCAGTGCAATCGCGACCACTTTGCCGACGCGTTCGGCTGTCTTGATGTTGATTACGCCTTTGCCGGCGCGGTTGGTGAGGCGGTATTCGTCGGCGGGGGTGCGCTTGCCGTAGCCGTTTTCGGTTACAGAGAGGATGAGCGTGCCTTTCTGCGTTAGGTCGACGGTTTCGCTGGGCGCGACATCGGCGTCGGCCGCTGCTGCTCCCTCAACCGCGGGCGCGCCAACGGGAGCTTCGCCCGGCTTTGGCGTCACTGTCATTCCCACGACGTAATCGCCTTCGTCCAGGTTGATGCCGTTCACGCCATACGCGGCGCGGCCCATGGGGCGAACGTGATTTTCGTCGAAGCGGACGGCCATGCCTTCATGCGAGGCGATGAAAACGATCTGATTGCCGTTGGTGACGCGGGCGGCGACCAGTTCGTCTCCTTCTTCGATGTTGATGGCGTTGATGCCATTCGAGCGCACGTGCATGAACTCGCGAAGCTCGGATTTTTTCACCAGGCCGTTCCGCGTCGCGAAGAAGATATATTTATTTTCTTCTTCGAGATTGCGCACCGCGAGCATAGTACGAACCGTTTCGCCGGGCTGCAGGCCGATCAAGTTGCCGATGTGCTTGCCACGTCCGGCGGCGCTGACATCGGGAATTTCATAGACTTTGAGCCAGTAAACGCGGCCCTTGTTGGTGAAGATCAGAATAAAGGCGTGAGTGGACGCGATGAAGAGGTGCTCGACGAAGTCTTCCTCACGCGTCTTCATGCCGGTGCGGCCGCTACCGCCGCGGCGCTGCATGCGGTAGGTCGAAATCGGCGTGCGCTTCATGTAGCCGGAGTGGCTGAAGGTGACGGCGACTTGTTCGTCGGCGATTAAGTCTTCGAGAACGATCTCGGCAGCTTCGTCTTCAATGCGCGTGCGGCGCTCGTCTCCGTAGAGCTCTTTTACTTCTTCCAGTTCTTTGATGATAACGTTGCGAAGTTTTTTCTCGGAAGCAAGGATGGATTCGTAGTCCTCGATCTTCTCGCGCACTTCTTTCAGTTCGTTGGAAATCTCGTCGATCGAAAGCTTGGTCAGGCGGTGCAATTGCAATTCGAGGATGGCTTCGGCCTGGCGCGAGGTGAAAGGCTTTTCGGGATCGAGCTTGGGAGCGCGGCCCGTGGTGTTGATCGTGATTTTCTTGCCCCCGAAGTAGGAGACTAAATTCTCGCGCGCGTCGGCGCGATTCGCGCTGGCGCGGATGATCGTAATCACATTGTCGAGATGGTCGAGTGCGTTGAGATAGCCTTCGAGAATGTGCTCGCGGTCTTTGGCTTTCTGCAGCAAGAAAGCAGTGCGGCGGCGGACCACTTCGACGCGGTGATTGATGAAGTGCTTGATGGCCTGAATCAGCCCCATTTCGCGCGGCTGTCCATTGACCACCGCCAGCAGGATCATGGAAAACCCTTCCTGCATGGAAGTGTGTTTGAAAAGCTGGTTGAGAACGATTTGCGGTTCTGTTCCGCGCTTTAGTTCGATTACGATGCGCATGCCGTCGCGATCGCTCTCGTCGCGAACGTCGGAGATATCTTCGATTTCTTTGTCGTTGACGAGTTGCGCGATGCGCTCGACCAGGCGGGCTTTGTTCACCTGATACGGAATCTCGGTGACGATGATGGCTTGGCGGTCTTTGGAAATACTTTCGATGGCGGCTTTGGCGCGCATCATGAAGCGGCCGCGGCCGGTGCGGTAGGCTTCGAAAACTCCGGCGCGTCCGTGAATGATGCCGGCGGTGGGGAAGTCCGGGCCCTGCACGAACTTTAGAATTTCGGCGAGTTGCGCGTTGGGATCGTTGATCAGCGTGATCGTGGCGTCGACGATTTCGGTTAAATTGTGCGGCGGAATTTTTGTGGCCATGCCGACGGCGATGCCGTCGGAGCCATTGATAAGTAGATTCGGAATGCGCGTGGGAAGAACATCGGGTTCAACTTCGCTGCCATCATAGTTGGGGCGGAAGTCGACGGTGTCTTTGTCGAGATCTTCGAGCAGCGCGGTGGAAACTTGCGCGAGTTTGGCTTCGGTGTAGCGATCCGCTGCGGGCGGATCTCCGTCGACGGAGCCAAAGTTTCCCTGACCGAAAATCAACGGGTAGCGCATGCTCCAGGTTTGCGCGAGGCGCACCAGAGCATCGTAAACAGCAAGGTTGCCGTGGGGATGGTATTTGCCCATCACGTCGCCGACGATGCGAGCGCACTTGCGCGTGGCGCGATTCGGCTGCAGCCCCATTTGGGCCATCGTATAAAGGATGCGGCGGTGAACGGGCTTGAGTCCGTCGCGAACATCGGGAAGAGCGCGGCCGATGATGACCGACATCGAATAGTCGAGATACGACTTCTTCATCTCGTCTTCAATGTTGACGGGTTGAATGTGCAGCGCACCGGGACTGCCGTCGCCGGGCGGCGTTGGAGGAGTCAGTGGAAGCTCAGGATTTTGATCGTCAGGCATAAATTAGCTTCTAGCTCTTAGCTGCTAGCTTTGATCCGCGCTAGTTTGAAAAATGCTTCTAAACGATTGCATTTACAGACGGTTAGTTGATTTATGACTATTGATATTCTACCACGGAATTAGCTCTTATCGCGAAGGGACGGACCATGTTTAGAACTCGATTTAAGAAGAAATCGTTGCGGAATTCCTGCCTTCTGTCCGGGCTGGGAAAAGGCAGAGAGTCATTATTTTGTGCGACGGAATGCCTTCGATTCCACGCAAGCAACCGCTGGTTGAGTTTCTCGCCGGGAAAGGATTTTGGGTAGTGTATCCGCGATATCGTGGAGCTTGGGAGAGTAGCGGCGAGTTCTTGCGGCGGTCGCCGCATGAGGACATTCTTGATGTTGTCGATGAGTTGCCGAATGGGTTGACCGAGATTGCGTTTGGCCGCGAGTTCCCGTTGACGCTCGATCAAATTTTTGTGATCGGTGGAAGCTTTGGCGGGGCCGCGGCGATTCTAGCTTCTCTTGATTCGCGCGTGAGCAAAGTCGTTGCGAATTGTCCGGTCACAGATTGGACGATTTTGGATCGCTCGGAGGAGGTGGAAACCTCCAATAAGAACTACGCTGCACATATTCGGGAGGCGTTTGGCAACGGATATCGTCTCTCCGACGCGAACTGGGATAAGTTGCGGAGCGGGAGGTTTTACAGTCCGTGGCATCGCAGAGCGGAGATCGATGCGGCGAAGGTGATGATCTTTCATGCGATGGATGATCCGCATGTGCCTTATGAGGGAAGCGTGCGGTTTGCGAAAGAGACGAGAGCGTTGCTGAAGACAGTCAGGCGCGGCGGGCATTTGAGTACCGAGTTTGTGATGAGGAAGTATTGGGAGCGCATAAAGAAGTTCTTCGATTCGGATTGAGCTCCGCTCGACTGGCTAGCGGGGCGGCTGTCCCCACTTAAGCTATTTTTCTCGCATACTGCTTCATAGTTGACAGGCACTCGGGCTTTGCAAATAATGTTGCTCAACTATTGGACCCAGTTGTCTCCCTGTCCGGCTAGGTCTCGCGGTTTTTCTTTCGGCCCGGTTCAAACCCTGTCCTTCGTCTGAGCGGAGGTGTCTCACGTGAAGGGAAATACAAACCTAGGGGCGATTTGCCCGGCGCGAAGCCGGATAAGGAGAGCAATATGCAAAAGCTGAAATTTGGAAAGATTGCTTGTATCGTTGCCGTATTCTGCGTCGCAGCCGCGATTGCGTCGTCCGCACAGACATTTACCACGCTGGTGAAATTCAACGGGACTCCGCAACCCGCCAATCCCTCGCAGTTACTAGCGGGCATCGACGGAAATATCTATGGCATAACACAGGCCGGGGGTACAAACGGAACTTCCTCGACTGGCGGAACATTCTTCCGCATGACTCCCGCGGGCAGGGTCAGCGTTCTTTATAGTTTTTGCGCGCTGGCGAACTGCGCTGACGGCAGCACTCCGAATGGTCTGATCCAGACCGCCAACGGAAAATTCTTCGGCACCACCGCTCTAGGTGGTGCGTCGGATGCCGCGATTTGCAGCAGCGTCGGCGGTTGCGGCACTTTCTTTGAGATCGGACCCGGACATCCGCTGAAAACGCTGTATAGCTTTTGCTCCCAAGCCAACTGCAACGATGGCTTCGGCCCCTGGGGCGCGCCCCTTGCTTTGGGCCGCAATGGAAATGTCTATGGCACAACAAACTCCGGCGGCGATCTGAACGGAGACAATAACTGCGAGAATGGGTGCGGCACGATCTACGAAATCACGCCAACGGGTGCGCTCAAGACGTTGCATGTATTCTGCTCGACGCCGGGTTGCCCCGTGGGGTCAGGGGGCGCGTTGATGCTGGCCACAGATGGCAATTTTTATGGAGCTACTGATTACTCGGCTTCGGGCAGCTACGGCGGCGGATTCTACAAGTTGACGCCGAACGGGCACCTGTCGGTTCTCTATACCTTCGATATAGACGCAAACGGCGATTGCTGCGGCACCACGCCGGTTCAGGCGACCGACGGGAACTTCTACGGGTCTGCCGCGGGCGGGAAGTACGGATACGGATTCATCTACAAACTGACACCCGCGGGTGAGCTGAGTTCGCTGTACGACTTTTGCGCTAACCCAAGCTGCCCGGACGGAGTGGGCGCCAGTGGGTTGATTCAGGGCAGCGATGGAAATCTCTATGGGACCACGGTCGAGGGAGGCGCGAACACCGGCCCTAATTGCGGTCCACTGGGCTGCGGCACGGTGTTCCAGCTTACGTTGACGGGGACGCTGACCACGCTGCATAGCTTTTGCGCGGAAACGAACTGTGCTGACGGACAGGGTCCGCGGGGAGGGCTTATACAGGCTGCCAGCGGGATCTTTTACGGTACTACGCTCGCCGGCGGGTCTAGCTCCAGCTGCGGAGGCTACGGCTGCGGCACCATCTTCAGCTTGGCGGTCAGTCCTTCCGCGGAGGCAAACCCGGACCTACGCAGCTCCGGACAATAA
>JBAPOI010000979.1:0-3436 GCA_049279555.1 Candidatus Sulfotelmatobacter sp. | reverse complement strand
TCTTCAGACTGTCTTCAACCACGGCATTTAGGTCGATGATGCGCGGCAAAAGAACTTGCTTGCGGCTGAATGCGAGTAATTGCTGGGTCAGGGAAACAGCCCTGTCTGCAGCCTTTTTCACCTGAGTTATGTCATGTTGAAGTTGGTTTTCGGGGCTAAGCTTATCCCTCATCATTTCGGTATAAGCCGTGATAACCATCAGGAGATTGTTAAAATCATGTGCAACCCCTCCGGCGAGCCGTCCCACGGCTTCCATCTTTTGTGCTTGCCGGAATTGCTCTTCCAATTCCCGACGATCACTCAAATCTGTCACAACACCGACTGCTCGCTTCGGGTCTCCAGTTTCGTCGTAAACGATGTATGCGCGATCTAAGACTATTGCGTAGGAGTTGTCCGCCCTTCGAAATCGGTACTCAACTTCGTAGGATTCAGATCGCCGTAACAATGCTGTTTGGAAGCCATTCAATACACGCGGTCTGTCTACGGGGTGAAGTAGGTCTTTCCAGACCTTGATCTCGGGTTCCATGTCTCGGGGTGGGTACCCGAAATGCACCCAGAAGTTCTCACTGCGCCATACCCGCCCGCTTCCAATTTCCAAATCCCAGAGAACATCCTTCGTAGCTCGCGCCACGAGTTGGAAGCGTTCCTCACTTCCCCACAGCGCCGCTTTCATTGAATCGCGTTCTGTGATGTCGCGCACGATGCCTAGCCTATCTCTGGCAGGCTTCGAGGAGCCAGAATCTAGGTGCTGTTACGAATTCAGAACAGGTCGTCTCTCCTGCCGGGGCTACGCTGCGGTTGGCTACGGTTGGCTCAAGGCGTTTATTACCGCAGCCACAGCAAAATGCGTCCTCAAGGAATATTTCTCAATTATCCAGCACCCCGAGGTTCTTCAAGTGCCGTGCTGATGTGGGCTACGCGGCCTACGATGTAGGAGGTCGGCGAATGGCTCTTGTCGATACTGACGAAGTCCAGCGGGTACTCGCTCCGCGCTGGGCGCAAACATAGGTTGTTGCCCTGCATCTTAATCCAACGAACCATGAGCATCTGTTCTTTGCGAATCAGATACAGGTTTTTCTCATCATTCTGATACCCGGCCAGAGAACAGTGATGCCGATCTACCAGCAGGACTGAGCCCTTCTCAAATCTCGGGTGCATCGGTGCTGCCAGTGCTGCGTCCGCCCTGACTGCAATGAACCGAACCCAAGCGGTTCGATCTTCAGGAGGCTCTGCCGTTAGGCGTAGGAGCAAAACTTTTGGGAATCCCAAATCCCCGAGAATCTCATGCTTGGCGAAGGTCGGGTTCATTGCCGCCTTGTGCTCAACAAGCGGTACGCTCTCAAGCGTGGGCGAACAGTCGGTCGCAGATGGCGTCCGGCCTGACATCGCAATGAGGCTGGTTACGTCAAGCCCCAGTACTTTGAGGATTGCGTCCATACCCTCAATGCTGAGACCCCGTCTACCTTGCACAAAGTTAGAGATGTGGGCTTGCCGCATCCCGGCCAGTTCTCCCAAAGCGGATTGTGTAATCTGCCGGGATTTTACGCTGGTCAGAACGTGTTGGCGAAGTTGTTCCTGTAAGTCGGCAATGAGCACTGCGGCGGATTCTCCTCAACCTGAAGGGATCAGCCAAGAGTAGATTATCTGGAATTCCAATAAAAGGAGAATATTGCTTACTGCAATACTCTCCACCCGGATTCACAAATCTAGGCGGCGGATTCAGGCAGCTCCCAACCGACGCTTCTTCTGAACGCGATTGACCGCATCGAGAAGGTCATCGAGACTGCCAACTCGTTCACCTTCCAAGAACCAGTCACTGCCTTCTCGCACCTGCAATTGCCGCGTAGAGTACTTCATATTCGGCATCACCCTAAGCTCGCTGACGCTTTCGTTGTCCTGATCGAGGAGAGCGACAACTGCCAAATACTTTCGCTCCCGCTCGGGTATGCAAATAGTCCACCGGATTCCACCGCTGCGGGTCGGATGCCACCGCCCGATGGCGAGCGAGATCAGGAGCCCGGTCGAATGGACTTTGAGCCGGATTCGGATGCGTCGATTGCGTCGGACGGCGGAGAGCTGATCCGGAAATTGCTCCAGAATCCGTTGGGCGAGCGAGTCACGAACGAACAACATTTGTTGACGCTTGGAGAGCAGGGCGGCGGCTTCCTCCCCAGACCGGAGTCCAAGCAGCGCATAGACATTGCGCAGTCCCCCAAACCGTTTGTAGTAGGTCGTCAGTCCCGGACAAGAGGGGGTCTCATCGATGAGTTTGCGGGTCAGCCTCCCATGCTCACGAAGAATTGCCTGCAGCTTTTCGAGCAACTCGTCATTCGTCAGTCGGTGTGTCAACTGGGCGTATGCATTCTGAGCCCGTTCGAACAGCTCTCTCGGAACAATCGGTTCAAACCCGGTCGCGGAAAAGACCCAGTTCTCGCGGGGCACGGGTCTGCGCGGCGTAGACAATGCTTCCGTGCTTCTCCCCCAAGTCTGGATTCCGATGTACTTCGTTTGCTTAAGTGTTCGAATCACGGTGTTGACAGTCCAGCCTCTTCCCATCACGTAGGGCACCTCATCGCTGTTCAGCCGGACGGCAATTGACCTAAGCGTTCGCCGTTCGTCTGCAAACTCGTGAAAGATACGATTGACGACATCACACTCGTTAGCGGGGCCGGGAACGTGGACGACGTGTTCAGTGACTAGATTCTTCCACTCGCCGAAGTTGAGGATTTGTTTGGGCTTTCCCTCCGCATCCAGCAGTTGCCTTCGCAATCCGTAGACCGCTTCTCCGCCCGGTTTAAATCCAAGCCCTACGATCCGGCGAAGCCCGGCTGTCACTTTGACGGACAGCTCTCGGCTGTATTCCCCGGCCATCGTTCGCTTCAGTGCCTTCATGATCAGGTCGGGCATACTCTTGTCGTTGACAAAGGACTCGGCGCAGTAATGAACAGGCACGCCTGAAGACTTGCACAGATACTCGTAATGAGCGGCCTCGTCCAAGTCCTGAAACCTACCCCAGCGGCTGATGTCGTAGACCAGAATTGCGCGGAAGTCGGTCTGGGATGCCACGACGTCCGCCAGCAACTGCTTGAGTCCCTCCCTTCTTTTTAGGCTTAGCCCGCTGCGGGCTGCGTCGGAATACGTTCGGACAATCTCAAAGCCATGCAGCGAGGCGTATACAGCGATGGCCTCGGCCTGATTATCAAGTGAATACTGTTGATGGTCTGTTGACATCCGCAGGTACTCAGGGGCTCGTTCATAGTTCCTCCTGCTGTGCCTATCGACACAGAGGAAGAAAGACTTTAGTCGGGGGTGGTTCTGGGTCTTAGCGACTGAAAGCCTTGTAGCCGTCTCATCTCCGGTCAAATCATGGATCTGAGCGCCGATGGCATCCGGGCAGGGATTGCCGCCGGAGCTGCTGCTGGACGAAGCGGTTGAA
>JBAPOI010000978.1:0-10688 GCA_049279555.1 Candidatus Sulfotelmatobacter sp. | reverse complement strand
TTGGTGGATTTAGAAGGGGGAAAACCAATACCTATCACGCCAGAAGGAATCGCTGGCGGGTTGATCTCGCCTGACGGCAGATACGTTATTCGGGATGTAGAAGTTGGTTCCAAATTCCTTGCGGTCTGTCCCGTCGAAGGTGGTCCCGCCCGCCCTATCCCCAATCTTGGCCCGTACTTTGCAGCCATTCGGTGGTCAGAGGACAACTCCTTCGTCTATGGATTTTTCCGAAATCGGGTTCCGACAGAGCTGTACAAGGTCAACTTAGCGACTGGGACGAAGAGTCTCCTGCAGGAACTGCAGCCCGAAAGTGCCGGGGTGGTTTACATATCTCCAGTGGTTGTGACCCCCGACGGCTCGCGCTCCGCCTTCACCTACCGCCAGGTATCCTCCGTGCTCTCCGTAGTCTCGGGATTGCATTAGCTGGCCTCTAGCGATTTTCTAGACGATACTTTTCCGTAGGGCAGTGCCTTTCTAAAACTAGTGATTTTCTAGGTCTAGGGTTGCAAACATATTTCAGGCCGTGATCACGTTCAGGACCAGATCACGTAGGATGGCGTCAGACCTCAGGTGCCGAAGCCCTGCTAGAAGGGAGGGCGGTTATCGCAGCGCTGGAAGCGCTGCACCACCCAAAAGCTTTGGTTTTTCCTAGAAACTTCTAGTTTCCGCAGGCGCGAAGACGACCAGCACCGCCAAGTCCTCGGTGATGTCGTAAAAGCGGTGCACCACGCCGGCCGCAACGAAAAGCACGCTGCCCGCGCGAATTTCCTGATCTTCTTTATCGGCTTGAAAGCGCGCCCGGCCACTAATCACGTAATAAATTTCATCTTGCCGGTGCGGTCGCTGCAGATCGGTTCCGCCCACGGGCAAGGCGTAGAGTCCGGCGCTCATCGCCGGCACGCGTAGAAATTCCAGATATCGATTGCCTGCTTGAGCCTGCCGCTTTTCCAGATCGGCAATCGTAAGGAAGCGGGCTGTGGGTTCGGTCAAGCGGATATCTCCTTCAGCTTCGATCCGTTCAGTTTAACTCCACGAATCTTCAGCCTCTATGTCTCCGCCGGTGTCGCTGGTGATGATTAACCGCACCGTATTGTCTCCGGGATATTCGCCCTTCTGAGTCAGCTGCTTCTGCCAACTGCTCAAGGGCGAATCGAAAGTCTCATCGTATTCGCTGGAGTCGTTGACAAGGATTTGAGCGCGCGCAATTTTCTCATCTTTGTCGACTTTGGCCGAGGCGCTAATGTCCCAGCCAATGAGTGGGTTTTTCTGATGGCTAAGCGTGGGAGTCATAATCGTCTCCTTAAATAGAGGTTAGCAGTCCCGAATTCGCGGCGTAGCCTATGCGAAGATGCCTCCGAAGATGAGCTCGGTAAACTGCGGAATCAGGGTCTGCGCGTGCAGTTCGCCTTCCGGCTTGTACCATTGATAAATCCAGTTGATCATGCCGAGCAGTGCGAAGGCCGCGGCGCGCGGGCTCACTTTGCCGCCGGATTGGCGCACTTCTCGTTGAACCTTCGATGAAATTTTCTCCTGCGCTTTTTCTTGTACTTTTTCTTGCACCTCAGCCATCAGGCTTTCAAGGAAGTGAACGTATTCCTTCTTGCGGCTGTTGATGCGCTTTCGTAGCAATGGAGGAAGAGGATGGTTTTCGTGCAACATCACAGTGATTTCCCGGTCCCGCGGACTGAGCACAACCTCAATATGCAGCCGAATCAGGGTGCGCAGGCGTTCTTCCGGATCGGCGATGCTGCGGACCGGATTGAGCACACGCTCCTGGGTGATCTCCATGGCATGGTTCATGATCTCGTACAGGATTTCGTCCTTACTCTGAAAGTGATGATAGAGGCCGCCTTTGCTCAGCTTGAGCGCGGCGGCGACGTCGTTCATGGAGGTGGCGTCATAGCCGCGCTGCTGAAACAAACGGGCAGCGGTGCGTAGGATTTCCTGCCGGGAATCGACCAAGGTCTCGCGTGCCATCGGGTGACATGGTAACGGGACAGCGGAACAAATGCCAACACTCCAGGTACAAATTCTAGTAGTGGGCAGTTTGAATTTCAGGAGTAACCGGAATGGCAGACGGATTGCCTATGGTTTGTGCTTGGGTTTTGAGAGCACAGACTTCGCTCCAATACGCGCTAGTCCAAGAATGATAGCCGTACGGGTCAAGATGGCCTCCGGCCAGATTTGGGATGCGGCTTTTGTGAACATAGCTAAATCCTCTTCCGACATCTTGATGGAAACTCCTACCGTGCGTTTAGGCATTACCCATCGTGATTAAGAATGCTTTTCGTTTCAAGCATTACTAAGAATTTATTGAACTCAACGAATTCCCCGTGTTACAATTCGGGACCCATGCCCGAACTGGCCCGATTCGCGAAACTCTTAGCGGAACGGATGTACACGGCCAAGCTGCCTACCGGACAAATACGGGACGCGGCAGACTTTCATGCTTGGCTTTTGCAAGTGAGCGAGATCGCGGAGCGGTCAGAAACGCTAGAAGAGTTCTTGCGGCAACTCTGATCTGGACACTTAGCGAATTAATTTGGTTTACTAGACACGCTCGAATCAGCAGCCGCCTAATAGGGGGAATCCATGCCTAGAGTCCTGCTTGGCATCATCTGTGGTTTGGTGTTTGGTGCTATCGACATCGGGATCATGTTGCCGATGAGTTTTCCTGATAAGAAGACTGCGATTACAGCGGCTTTCATTGCACGTTTTGGGATTGGATTTGTGATCGGCGTGGCGCGATTGCCTTGGCCGGGTTGGGCAGTCGGACTTTGCTTCGGCTTGCTCTTGAGCATCCCCGATGCGCTCATCACGAAAGCTTATGGGCCAATCATCGGCATGGGCGCTATCGGCGGTACCATTATCGGAGTAATCGTCGGGCGATTCGGACGCTAATTTCAAACTAAGGTATTACCGACTACTTGTCTTCCGTAGCTTCCGAACGACCCTAAGATTGCGTTTTTGCATTGTCTAGAGTCTAACGCATCTAGCGGGAGAGGCTCTAGTCCTGTGAAAATCAAACGGCACCAGTACCCAAACTTCTTTCACTCTTGACAGGCGCGTCGCCTAGAGGGAGAATCGCCGAACTCCGCTGGGCGGGATTTCCCGCTGTTCCCGCGACTCGTCTGCAGTTAAATTCCTGGAAAGGAACCACCGTGACCGATTCCTCTACGCCAAACCCAACGCATTCCAAGAAACGTTCGCGATCCCCACTTTCGGCAGGACTGGAGAAGAATTTGTCCTCCTATGCGCTCGCTGCCGGTTCTGCCGGAGTGGCCTTGCTGGCCTGCGCCCAGCCCGCCGACGCCAAAGTAGTAATCACCAAGGTCGACATCCCAGTGCCGACCAACGGCGTTCCCATGCAGTTTGACATCAACGGTGACGGGCAAATGGACTTCGGCCTCTCCGCTTTCCTTGACGGCGGCTGCACCTCCACCTCAGCGCGGGTAAAGCAGACGCACGCGCGGCCACCTTTAGGGTGCGGCCCCTTCGACGATCAGTTAAGAGTAGTCCCCGCGCAGGCTGCGAACGAAGTTTGGCAGGGTGGCTCGTCGTACGGAGTTAAATGCGCCGCCAACTTAGGGCGCGGCGCCCGCATCGACCGCCTCCGTCCCTTCGCGGCAGGCGTCATGGTCATGTACGGGGACGAAGGCTCGTCGGAGGGCAACCAGTTTTGCCCCTGGAGAGGCGGAACCCCGGCCAAACCCTATCTCGGAGTGAAGTTCCTCGACAAAGATGGCGCGCTTCACTATGGATGGGTTCGGGTGACGAACAACTTCATCTTTGCCACCATTACCGGCTACGGCTACGAGACGATTCCGAACAAGCCGATCCTCGCCGGAGCTATCAACGAGACTGGCGATGAAGCGAGTTTGCTGGAGCCCTCGAACCTACCATCCAAAGGTGCTCAAGCGGCAAGCCTGGGTTATCTAGCTCTTGGATCGGTAGGCTTATCGGCATGGCGTCGCGAAGACGAAGTAACAAAAAAGTAGACACGAGCAGGTCGAACGAATCGAACACGCTTTCTTCGCCGCCGAGCGTGTTCGAGTTCCGTAAAAAATTCTGCTCTCTTGCGCCAAAATATTCATTCTGCGGTACTGTTCATTTGACGTTCAAGAATCGATCGTGGGGCGGTCGATTCATCCGATCTCGGGCCCCTTGCTAACGTGCGAAGTTGTGTCGCCCTGGCACATGCGCGATCCGTAAACCGAATCACCACAAGAGCAGTTAATTCTGCAAGGAGGGAAAAATGCGCGTAAACCATGCGAGCATCTTGAAACCGTTTCTTTTGTCCCTGGCGTTCATGCTGGTGGCAACACTCTGCACTTCGATCAACACATTTGCCCAGAGCGCGGAGTTCAATCCACGCAGTCTGGGTACTACCGATGCTGGATTTCCAATCAGGCATGCGCCGACCAGCATTGGCACGGTCAATCCTTTCATCGTCGTCAGCAAGGCACAGTACGGTACCGGAGGTGTTGCTTTGCGTAATCGAGGAACGGGCGGGATCCATATCAGCGGCGTGATCGCACCGGCCAAGGTTGCATACATCTACTGGTCGGTTTTGGTCAACGCTGCAGGCGTAATACCGGCCATGACCAGCGTCACACTGCAGCGTCTATTCCCGCTGCCCGCACCGGCCCCGGTTGTCCTGAACGGAGTTCTGCTGAAGGTAGGAGCAGACCCGTGCTGGGGTAGCGCCGGAGCAGCCGTTTTCCGTGCGCCGGTGCCGATCGCGGTTGCCAACGGGAACGGTTTGTACCAGATCACTCTAAACGCCGGCGCCAGTGGACTGACGAATGGCGCCGATCCCTGGGTAGGCGCCCCTGTCTTTCCCTTATTCGAGGGAGCATCCTTGGTCATCGTGGGCACCGGCACAGGGAATGTTGCAATTTACGATGTTCCTTTGGCGGGCACCGAGTGGGATATGGCAAACCCGCTGAACTACGCTCTGACCCTTCCTGCCGCTGCCACGGGCACGCTGACACTCTGGGACAACATTGGAGACGACGGCCAGATTGGAACGAGCCGTACTGCCGTCCCAGGAGTCCCTTTTGAGACGACAACCATTAACGGAGTACTCATTTTAGGGGGTGCGGGTGCTCTGGACGGCGATAGCGATTGGAATGGCAGTTCAGGATTCCCACTTCCTCAACTCTGGGATGACACGGGCCACGACCTAACCAAGGCTACGCCGGCGGGAACGGCAGTCCTCAACGTCGCCTTCGCGGCGAATGGCGACTGCCTGAATGCGATCGCCAACGTGGTGGAAGTGCATTAACCGCAGCGGAAGCAGGAGCAGCAGCAAGCTTCTGTGTCACTGCGGGAATTAACAATCACAACCGGGGTGGGCTGGTGAGGCTCACCCCGGTTGATCTTTGCACAAAGCCATCGCGTCACTACTTGGTGACTCCTCCAATGGAATCGAGATCGGCGACCACGTCGCGAGGAAGTTGCAGTGATGCTGCCTCAAGGTTCTCACGAAGATGTTTGATCGACGATGTCCCGGGGATCAGCAAGATGTTGGGCGAGCGCTGCAGAAGCCACGCCAGTGCGATCTTCATGGGTGTGGTCCCGAGTGCGGCCGCCGCTGCATCGAGCGCCGAAGACTGTAATGGAGTGAACCCTCCCAGCGGGAAAAATGGCACATAGGCGATGCCTTGCTTCGCCAGATGGTCGATGAAGCCGTCGTCAGTTCGCTGCGCCACGTTGTACATGTTCTGCACGCAAACGATCTCCGTAATTCTCTGACCCTCTGCCAGCTGCGCAGGAGTGATATTACTTAGCCCGAGGTGACGAATCAGTCCCTGACGCTTGAGTTCGGCAAGCACCGTCAGCGGTTCTTCGATGGAACCTTCTAACGGCCTCTCCACAGCTCCGACCCTGAGGTTGACGACGTCGAGCCCATCGAGCCCAAGGTTTCTGAGATTGTCGTGAACACCGTCGATCAGTTCCTGGCGCGAACGAGCGTGAGGCCACGATTTGTCCGGGCCACGGCGAGCGCCTAACTTGGTGACGATCACCAACTCGTCGGGATAGGGGTGGAGCGCCTGCCTGATAATCTGATTGGTCACATGCGGGCCATAATAGTCGCTGGTGTCGATGTGGTTCACGCCGGATGCGACCGCCTCTCGTAGAACCGCGATTGCACCGTCGACATCAGCCGGCGGTCCCCACACCTGCGGCCCCGCGAGCTTCATCGCGCCATAGCCCATGCGGTTTAAGGTGATCGATGTGTTCGGGAGCGTAAAGCTGCCGCCAAGGCTGGTTTGAGTCGTCATTTTCATCTCCTTTGCTATTCTCGTATCGTCCTTGGGTGTTGAGAAACTAGGCGATTGATATGGATGAAGCATTGATTCGACTTGCAAGCTGCGCCAAAGCCTTGACCGTGAGCCGTCGCCATTGACGAGTTGAAGCGGGCAGATCGTTGATTGCCATCAACTCATGCAGCCAATCTTCTGCCGAGACCTCCGCCTGTTCTGACCCAAATAATTTAGTCACCGCGCTGAAGAATGCTGCCAACTCTTGCTCAGCCATCGTCATCAGGTCGCCGCAAGTTGAATCGTGGTTCTTCGGCGGTTTACTAAGTGCGAATTGACTCATATCTTCCAAAACCTCCTAATGCTGCCTGCGTTGACGTTTCAGTTCGCGAAATATTGCATTTTTTCAAGATCGGCAATCAGCCCAGGCCCGGTCGGGCGCCATCCTAGCCGCTCTTGCGTTTGCGCGCTGGAAGCCGGCATGTCGAGATCGGCGAACATCGCGAGCCACCCAAAATGCGCGGCCGCCTCGTCGGGGGACTTGCTGACGACTGGAACCTTCAAGCCGCGGCCAATGACTTCAGCAATATTCCGGCACGGCACCCCCTCTTCAGCTACCGCGTGATATCTGGCACCTGCTTTGCCCTTCTCGATCGCCAGCTTATAAAGACGGGCAGCATCGAGGACGTGCACGGCCGGCCAACGGTTGAGCCCGTCGCCCACATACGCCGAGACGCCTTTCTCACGCGCCACTGCAACGGTATAGGTGATAAGGCCCTGCTTTGCCGTGTCGTGGACCTGAGGAAGGCGCACCACCGACACGTTTACACCACCTTTCGACACCTGCGCCCCTGCTAATTCCGAAGCTATACGAGGATTCGGATGGCTGGAATCGAAGGCATCTTCGGTCGCGGGCTGACCAGGCACAGCATTCCCCATTCCGGTACCGGAGGTGATAATCAGGGGCCGAGCCGATCCGGTGAGCGCGGAACCGAGCGCCTCAATGGCGCGCTTGTCATTCTCGCAGTTAGCCGCGAATTTCGAGAAGTCGTGGTTAAAGGCGGTGTGAATCACGCCGTCCGACATGGCTGCTCCGCAGCGCAAGCTTTCCAAGTCTTCAATATCACCGCGATGCACCTTGGCCCCGGCAGCGGTAAGGGATTTTTCAGACGCTTCTGAGCGAGCGAGGCCGATCACCTGATGGCCCGCGCCGATTAGTTCCCGAACAATGGCTGATCCGATAAAGCCTGTGGCGCCGGTTACGAATACGCGCATGTTTTGCCTCCTAATCCGGTCGCTTATTTGTCTTCCCTAATTTGTCTTCGTTGTGCGTCTTGTGGTTAGATGAAGGAAGCTTCAGGTTAGGAGTTCGCATTTGCCCCACACTTCCCCACTGCTCTTGGAGCCCCGTAAATCCCCGGTGCAAGCACGATCAACGGCAAGCGTGGAGGCCATTCTTCACGCGACTATTCAGGTTTTGCTCCGCGTCGGAAAAGAACGGCTGACCACAACCAGGGTGGCTTATCGAGCCGGCGTGTCGGTTGGGACGCTGTATCAATACTTCCCGAACAAGAGCGCACTCTTGCAGGCCGCATTGAAGCGTCACCTCGACGCGGTTGCAGACGATGTTGAAAGAGCCTGCCGTGAACAGAAAGGCAACAGTCTCGAGCAGATGGGTGCGGCTCTCGTCACTGCATTCCTCGAAGCCAAGATGAGGGACGTGAAGACCAGCGTCGCTCTTTATTCCGTAAGCTCTGACGTGGACGGAGCAAAAATCGTGCAGCAGATCGGGGTAAAGATCAACAAGGCGATGCTTGAAATGTTTGCCAGCGCCCGTGAACTGCTCACGAAAGACCCGCAACTGGTCGCTTCTATGATTCAGGCTGCCATGGCGGGAGTGAGCCGGAGAATGCTCGAATCCGCCGCTCCCGAGAAGGAGTTTGAGACCTTGCATCGGGAACTCATCTTCTTTGTACGCGCTTATCTGCAAGCCTGTTCTGCGCGGCCACCCGCGTAAAATCGTGCCCCCGAACCAATCCGGCAATTGACGGCAGCCTCCGCACATCGGAAGATACCAAGGAATAGACCGAGCGGGCGGCCCTCGCGCGGACCCGGGAGCCTATGCGGATTAAGTTCTGGGGAGTACGGGGTTCCACACCCACTCCACAACCCGAGAACATGCGCTATGGAGGCAACACCTCCTGCGTCGAAGTCCGCTTTGGCGACCGCATTTACATCTTCGATTGCGGCACTGGCTTTCGCGTGCTGGGCCGGCAACTGGAGAGCGAATTCGGCGAGCGGCCTTTCTCCGCGCACGTTTTCGTTTCGCATTTTCATTGGGACCACATTCAGGGCATGCCGTTCTTCCGGCCCTTGTATGCCAACGCGGAGAACCGGTTTCTGTTTCAGTGCTCCAGCCGCGTCAGCAACCTGAAACAAGTTCTTGCGGATCAGATGGCGTCGCCTTACTTTCCGGTAGGCATCGATCACATGAAAGCGCGGCGGGATTTCTACGACATCGAAAGCGGACGCACTGCGATGGAAGACGGTATTACGCTGCAGACCGCGTGGCTGAACCATCCGCAGGGATGCATGGGATTCCGCCTGGAAACGAAAGATGGAATTCTGGTCTACGCGACCGACAACGAGCCGGGCGATGCCACCTTCGACAAAGCCGTGCGCAAGCTGGCCGAAGGCGCGGATGTGCTCATCTACGACGCACAGTATTTGCCCGAGGAATACGAAGCCCGTCGCCGCGGCTGGGGACACAGCCACTGGCGCGAGGCTGTGAACGTGGTGATGGAAAGTGGCGCCAAAGAGTTAGTGCTCTTCCATCACGATCCCGATCACACCGATGCCATCATTGACAAGGTGGTGCATGACGCGCGCAACTACTATCCCAAGGTAAGAGCGGCATCCGAGGGGATGGAGATTAATTTAGAAGCCAAGAAGGCGTAGTTCGTGGTGCCTTGATTTCGTCAGAGGCAGGATTAAAGAGAATCTGTTTCGCGCGCTAAATCTGTTTCGGCAAAGTCCGCGCCTTTGTAGAGCAGCTCTTCTCCTAGGCTCTGCGCCAGAGCATAACTGAAGCAATCGCCGAAATTGAGCCCCGCAGCGTGACCGCTGCCCTTACCATACCGTCGCCAGGCTTTGCGCGCAATCCGGACTTGCTCAGCGGTAACGGGCTCAACCTCAATTTGAGCGCGAGCCAGAAACAAGTCCAATTGCTCGCCGCCTCTTTCTCCGGACTTACCTTCAAGCACGATTGCGGCCTCTAGAAGGCTTGCTGCGGATATTCGCCTAGAGCCAGCGCCAGTCAAGCGACGCAACAGGTCTTCAGCCCCGGACTCTTGTCGTAGAATAGCCACGACGGCTGACGTGTCGATGACCATCTATTTCGGTAGACCTTGGTCGTCGTAGCCGACAATCTCATCCGGACTGCGAGAATCAATCTCAGGAAGGGCGGCCGCGCGGCGAGCAATGGCGGTGAGGTCTTCCATCAGCCGCTCCTGCTGGCGCGCAGCGCGTATGCGCTGGTGGCGTTCGCGCAGGGCCTGCAGGATGGTCTGGGTCAAATCTTCGCCCGTCAGGCGAGAGAGAGAGCGCGCAAGTCGCTCGACTTCCGAGTTGCGGATGCTCAACGGCATACCCTTATTATATACGTTCTGTCAACGTATATACAGCAATAAAACCTAGCGAATTCACAGATCGGCAGTTTTCTTGGCAATTCCGATTTGGCATGGCATCTTTCGCTAATTACGCCAACGGTACCCAACTCCTTGCTTCCCTGCCATCCCCGCTCATATACTCTGAACGTTTGCCTAATCATCGCAGGAACTCGTCCCGTCGTCGGCCGACAGGTTAATAGCACTCATTCCGGAGAAAAATTATGACCACAATGGTTAGCGCTCCACAGATTGACAAAGAAAGTAATCCGTGGGAATCGCAGCGAGCACGTTTCGATCTGGCAGCGCAAAAGCTCAATCTGGATGACGGCCTGTGGCGGGTTCTCCGCTATCCCAATCGTGAGCTTACGGTCTATATCCCGGTGCAGATGGATGACGGCCACCTCGAGGTTTTCACGGGATTTCGCGTACAGCACTCCATCGCACGCGGTCCGGCCAAGGGCGGCATCCGCTACGCCCCCGATGTCACGCTGGACGAAGTGCGCGCGCTGGCGAGCTGGATGACCTGGAAGTGCGCCGTAGTCAATATTCCCTTCGGCGGAGCCAAGGGCGGCGTGATTTGCGATCCTCATAAGATGTCGATGGGCGAGATCGAGCGCATGACGCGCCGCTACACCTCCGAATTGATCGAATTCATCGGTCCGGAGAAAGACGTCCCAGCACCCGATGTGAATACCAACGAACAGATCATGGCGTGGATGATGGACACCTATTCCATGCACATGCGGCAGACGGT